>CBDUZO010000030.1:0-39718 GCA_965371725.1 uncultured Phycisphaerales bacterium | reverse complement strand
AGATACCATACGCTCGCCGCCATCCGTGGCAACGATCCTGCCATTCTAACCGCCTCCCGCCCCGCCGAAACTGTCATGCACCCCATGGGGCGGGGCGATAATGCGCCGGCGGTGGGGAATCAGGGCCCGGGCACGCCGTGCTCGTAGGTCTGGCGCCATTTGATCCGGCCGTCCTTGTGCCAGACCGTCCACGTGCCGTGCGGCTTGCCCTTGAAATACTGCTCCTCCTTGCTCTTCATGCCCGTCTGGTCCCAGATGCTTCGAACGCCGTGGGGCAGGCCGTCAACATAGTGCTCCTCGATCCACTTCCGCCCGTTCCTGTGCCGGAAGGTGGCGAGCCCATGCTTCTTGCCCATGACGAACGTGACCTCGTACTCCTTCCCGCCGGTGTCGTACCAGCGCGAGTACAGGCCGTGATCGACAACCGCGCCGTCGCTCTCTCTCAGGACGTGTTTGCGAAGCCTCAAGGTGCCGTCGGGCCAGTGCTCCTCGATGACTTCGGTTTCCCGCGCAGGCAGATCGGGGGCTCCAATCTCCGCGTCTTTCCGACAACCGCCGGACGAACCCGCCCACACGGCGAGAATGCAAAGTGAAAGAGGACGCCATATTCGCATGAAACACCTTCCTCTGTGCGCCAGTGGCCCGGTTCGCCAACGAGGCGAGCCCTCGCCGGTCAGTCCCGGTACAGCCTGTGATGCTCGATATACTCGCGGACGCGGTCGGGTACGAGGTATCGAATGGACTTGCCGTCGCGCACGCGCTGACGGATGTTGGTGGACGAAATGTCGATCATCGGTGTATCGAGGGTTCCCGCCTTCACGCGATCGATCTGCTCCTCGCCCAGCGCGGCGGCCAGTTGTAACCAGTCGATGTCAGTCGAGCCCTGCCGACGGGCTGTGATGATCCGACACGCGTCGACCAGCTCGCCGATACGACGCCACATACTCAGTTCCGCGAGCGAATCGGCGCCGATGATCCAATAGAGCTCCACATCCGGGCCCAACTGGCCACGGAAATAGTGGACCGTGTCGATCGTGTAGCTCGGCCCGTCTCGTGTCAGGTCAAAGTCACTAAACGCAAAGGGCGGCTCGTTCTCAATCGCCAGCTTGACCATGTCGGCCCGGTGGCGGGCGTCAAGAAGCGCTTGATTCTGCTTGTGGGGCGGGCACCGTGACGGTAGCAGGATCACTTGCGACAGGTCGAGCCGCTCGAGGATCGCGCGGGCGATGATCAGGTGCCCGGAGTGAATCGGGTCGAAGCTGCCGCCGAATAGTGCGATTCGCTTAACCATGTCCGTGATGCGCAGGTCCGGGCAACGTGGCGCTTGGAAGGCGGGTGAAAGCCCGACCTCGTGAGTCCGTAGCGAGATCGTAGCTTCACGGGCCGTTCGGGTCAACGTTCCGCGGTCATCCCGCGCGGGCCAAGGCACCCCCCCCCGGTCACACGAACCGACCCCTGTGCCGTCCCCTCGAATACGGTCGGCTGCGAGACGTCGTACACACACAGCACAATCCGTGAAGACCGATCGCCGGCGGACCGATAATACGAATGACGGGAGTACCTCTGACCATGAACGACCGCACCCCGCGGATCAGCTTTGTCTTGGCCACGCATAATCGCCGTGAGGTGGTTACGCGCACGCTGTCCCAACTGGCCGCGTGCGGGCTTGACCGTAGCGACTACGAGATCATCGTGGTTGACAACGCGTCAGCGGACGGCACGCCGGAAGCGGCACGGTCCTACGCGGATTCCGTCTTGAGGCTGCGGCGGAATCTTGGCAGTTGTGCCAAGGCCCTCGGAGTGGATCGTGCGAGGGGGGAATGCATCGTGTTCCTCGACGACGATTCCTTTCCCCGACCCGGTTCGATCCCCCGCATGATCGAGCACTTTGGCGCCGACCCGAAGCTCGGGGCGGCCGGGTTCACCGTCCACCTTCCCGATGGAAGGCTCGAGGGCGGCGCCTTGCCCGGTGTGTTTCTCGGCTGTGGCGTTGCGTTCCGGGCGGGCGCGCTTCGCGGCGTGGGTGGGCTCGATCGTACGTTCTTCATGCAGGCCGAGGAGTATGACCTCAGCTTTCGGCTCGTCTCCGCCGGGTGGAGGATCGACGTGTTCGACGATCTGCACGTGGACCATCTCAAGACGGCTCAGGCACGCAAGACCGATCGAACGACCTATCTCGACGTGAGGAACAACCTCCGCATCGCGGCCCGTTATCTGCCTTCGCCCTGCTTCAAGATCTATCGCGAGGATTTGTTGCAGCGATACGGCTGGTTGGCCGAGCGAGACGGCCATCTCCACGCGCACCGGCGCGGCGCCCGCAGGGGCCGTTTGCTTGGTGCCGTCGAACGGTGGACCTATCGCAGGCACCGGCTCACACCTTCTTCCTTCGAGTACTTCTACCGCTGGGACGAGGTGCGGCGGCGGATGGCCGCGTTGAGCGGTGCGGGTGTAAAAAGGATCATCTTCGCCGATCTTGGGAAAAACGTGTACGCGTTCCATCAAGCGGCTACGCGCGAGGGCATTAATGTCGTGGCGATCGGTGACGACAGGTTCCACGCCGTGGGGAGGCGTTACCGCGGAACGCCGATTGTCGCGTTCGATGAAGCACTGGGCACGGACCACGACGCGGTTGTCGTGGCCAACACGTCCAAGGTGCACGGCGGGCTTACGTATCATCGTGTCATCGCGCAGCACGCCCGACCGGCGCACTTCTGGTTCGGTACCGTCCCGCAACTGCGGACTGCTCCCCTTTACACGAAGTGTCAAGGGTCAGTCCGCGAGGGGATGGAACCGATGGTTAGTCCTGTGGCCGCCCCGCCGTGCGCCGTTGGCGGTCGGACCGGTTATCGCGATTTCAGTGGTCTCGTAGCGTCCGACGGCCAAGAATCTCCGGGGAAACTTCGGGATTCGGACGCTACAGCAAAATAGAACTTGTTCTAGTCGCCTTGTTTTGGGAGGGTACTCCATGGCCAGGGTTGCAATGATCACCGGTATTACGGGGCAGGACGGCTCCTACCTGACCGAGTTCCTGCTCGCCAAGGGGTACGATGTGCATGGGGTCATGCGCCGGGTCAGCGTGTTCACGACCGAGCGCATCGATCATCTATATCAAGACCGCCATGAGGATGATGTCCGCCTGCGCTTGCACTACGGCGACCTCCTCGACGGGGTCAGCCTGCGCAGGATTATCAGCGACGTTCAACCGGACGAGGTTTACAACCTGGCCGCGCAGTCGCACGTTCGCACGAGCTTCGATCAGCCGATCTACACGGCTGAGACCGTTGCCATGGGAACGCTCAATCTGCTCGAAGCGATTCGTGACTATCAGGATGCGACCGGTCGCGAGGTCCGCTTCTACCAGGCATCCAGCAGCGAGATGTACGGCAAGGTGCGCGAGATTCCCCAGACCGAGAAGACCCCGTTCTATCCTCGAAGCCCCTACGCCTGCGCGAAGGTGCACGCCTTCTGGCAGGTCGTAAACTATCGCGAGGCGTACAATCTCTTCGCCTGCAACGGTATCCTGTTCAACCACGAGTCTCCGCGGCGAGGTGAAACCTTCGTGACACGAAAGATCACACGCGCCGCCGCGCGGATCAAGCTTGACCTGCAGCAGGAGCTCTACCTGGGGAATCTGGACGCGAAGCGTGACTGGGGGTTCGCCGGCGATTACGTCGAGGCCATGTGGCTCATGCTTCAACAGGATCGCCCCGATGATTTCGTCGTGGCCACGGGTGAGACACACAGCATCCGTGAGCTGCTGGACGAGGTGTTCGGCTGCCTTGATCTTGACTGGCACGCACGTGTCAAGTTCGATGCTCGATACGTCCGACCGACCGAGGTCGACGTCCTTCGGGGCGACGCATCCAAAGCGCGCGAGCGGCTCGGGTGGGAGCCGAAGGTCGGCCTTTCCGAGCTGTGTCGCATGATGGTTGACTTCGACATGGAGATCGCCCGGCGCGAACGCACACTGGTCGAAGCCGGATACGCGGTCTAACAGCCTGTTGAATAATGTTGTAGCGTCGCCCCTTGTGGGCGACGAAAACGGCTGTATCGCGCCACCCACAAGGGGTGGCGCTACACTTGGGTGGCCGGTAACGGTTTCTTCAACAGGCTGCTAACCCGAGGGAACCTATGGCGGGGGTGTTTCCGAGGTGCTCTTCTCGGCGGGAGGATCTTCACCGGCCTGGCTATCCTCGCCGACACCAAGACGTTCGGCGGTGCGCGCAAGCAGATCATTCCACATCGGCGGGGGCGAATCGACCGCAACCGACCGCAACTCGAACAGGATGGCGCGGCTGCGATCCGGATTATCAGTCAGTTCCTGTGATTCGAGGAAGCCCCGCACGACCTCGATGATCCCGCCCGCGTGCTCCAGCGTGCAAGTCGCGAGCAGTTGCTCGATTACCGTGTGCAGATCCTGTGGGTTCGGGCATCGCAGGGCGGCGTCGAGCCAACGCAACCCTGTTTCCGATGTGCCCTGTTCATCCCTGGCAAGGTGCATCTGATACAGGTCTCTAAGCTGCAACGTTGCCTGGACGTAGTTTCCCTGAGTGATGTGGATGGCTCCAAGACGCTCGCGAATCGTCTCGAGCTCGGTCGAGTGGCCGTTGGCCGCCGACAGTTCCCCGGCCAATCCCTCGAGATACTCAATCTCGTACGCGGGCGTGTCGCGCAAACGCTTGGACGCCTTGATCCGGTCGGCCAGGGGTTTGTTCTGTTTGCCGAGCAGTGAGTTGACCGCCTGCCACGCTGCCGCTTGCGCGGCTTCGTTGTTCTCGTTCGCAGGATCAAGTCGCGGCAACAACGATTCCAGATCGGCGTCCTCGCTGCCGAGCCCTCCCAACGCCTTAATGGCTGCGAGACGCACCCGCGGGTCCGGATGATCGGTCAGATCGCGAAGGCGCGGAAGCCTCGACCGGTCGTCGATGGCCAGCAGTCCGTGAATCGCCGGGCGGACGACGTTCGCGTCATCCGACTCGACGGCCTGGAGGAACTCCGATGCGAACGAGTCGTCGCCGACACCCGCCATCGCGTCAAGAAGGGCAGCCCGCAAGGGGACGTCATCCTCCCGCAACGTCGCGTACCGGGCCTTCAGTCCCGCCGCCGCGTCAGGAACGTGTTCGGACACGTTGGCACGTGGGGCGATCTTCCCGAGCGCAATCGCGGCCTTGCGCACGCAATCCGGAGGAGAGGCTGAATCGGCGATTTCGCGCACCAGGGCGGGAACGGCCTCCGGTCGATCCAGTTTGCCAATCGCTGTGAAAACCGCATACCGCGTCGCCGGATCCCGCTCCACCTCGAGCAGGTCGAGAACGGCCTCTATGACCGCCGGATCACTGAGGTTCTGAACGATCAGAAGTACCTCACGCCGTACGGACGGCGAGCCGTGTCGCAGCAGATCGAGCAACGCTTCGAGCAGATCGCCTTCCGGTCGAAGGCCCTCATCGGCTATGCGCGATTTGATCAGGTCCAGCGCCGTCAGCTTGACTTCGGCAAGCGAGCCGCCGAGCCATTCCGTAAGGGCTGCCCGCTTCTGCCCATCACCAAGACCGCGAAAGATATCCCGCTGAAACGTCTGAAGTCGCTCCGTCAAAGCGGATTGTCGCTGCGCGGTGTCGCGACGACACGTATCGAGCTTGTCGATGGCGGATCGGAGCCGTGCCCGGTACATCTGAACCTGGTCGGCCAACCACGCTTCGTTACCGAGCTTGGATTTGACAGCCCACCACTGTTTCCACCGCGCCGGATCAGGCCCGATCGTCTCACGCGACGCCGGTTCGAGCGCGGCCATCACGCGTTCCGTGATCTCCGCCACGGAACTGTCGAGCAGGCCGACGAGCTGTGCAACGACGTCGCGGCGATGGATGTTCAGGGCCAGTGCGTCGATCGCAGCCAGACGCCTGGGCATCGGTGCCTCGGAATGTCCCGCCAGTGCACCGAGCTTCTCCGGAACATCGGGCCCAGGGAGCCCAGCCAACGCCTCGGCGGCGGTCATGCGGAGGTTCTTGGTTTCGGCTCCCAGAAGCTCGAGCAACGGATCGATGAGGCCCGCGCCGATAGGGTCAATCCCCTGGCGTGCCCGCTCCACGATGACCTCGCACAACGCCTGCTGGACCTCGGGGCGGTCCGACATGCCGAGTAGCTGCACCGACAGGGCTTTCGCCTCCGGCGCATCATACGAGAACAGTTGCAGCGTCCACCTGCGACGCTCCACCGGACGTGCTTCCTCGTCCAGGATTCCTTCTCGACAAAGGTCGAGGCTCTCGAGAAGGGCCGGAACGGGCATGGTCGTGGCGGGTGTTGACTCTTGGTCTTCGGCGGAGGCGATACCCCCCGCAAGCACGATGAAAGCTGGAATAAAGGCGGTCAAACGCGGCACGAAGGCCAAGATCACAGCCATGATCCTCCCGTACACGGCAGAGCCTCGGACTTGCCACCCCGCACGGGACGACCGACCCTGGAACAACCATGACCGATACCGTCACACCCATGCAAGGCGTAGGTGCGATGAAGTTGTACAGAAACGCGCGGCGATTGGCAACAGGACGGATGAACGGCTCCGGGAGGAACACGGCCGGGGTCCGTGACAGAATCCGGCGGGTGGGGTCGCAGGCTGAAGGCGTGCCTGAAAGTGGCACGCTGAAAGACCCGGGAGTTGCAGGCTGAAAGCCTGCTCTGTCATAGCCGGGGGCAAGCGTAGCGCCGCCCCCGGATGATGCCGCCACCAAACCGCCCGACCCTGAAGGGTCGTCTATTCTCTGCGGCGTGTGCGACACGACGTTTATGCGACCCCTACAGGGTCGAATGGAACGGGCGCTGGGGTTACCGTGGGCGGCGTCCCGCCTCGGCGGGACTTGCCCACGGCTACTGTAGGTCAGCCTTTCAGGCTGTATCAGCGTACGGCGCTGAAGCCGCCGGAAGTGTCAAGGATTCCCGCGGCCGGGTGAGCTCCGTTCGTCGTTGTGAGATGGCGGGCGGGAAGATACAATCCCTTGTCGATGGCTGTGATTCCCGGTGGACGGTGGCGGAACAGCATTCCGGCACGCCGCCCGGCTTGAGTGAGCAACGTGCTTGAGGGAGTGAGAACATGGTGAGCTCGGATGGTACTGCCCCAAAAGAGGACAAGTCGCTGCACGACCGGGTCGCGGCTGTGATCGATACGATCAGGCCGATGCTCCAGGGCGACGGTGGGGACATCGAGCTGGTCAGCGTTGGCGCGGACGGGGTCGTTCAGGTTCGGTTGCAGGGTGCTTGCCGCGGTTGTCCGTCGGCCCAGATGACCCTCTCCATGGGCGTCGAGCGGAACCTCAAGGCGCAAGTGCCCGAAGTTACCCGCGTCGTTCGTGTCGACTGAGCACGACTTCTCCGCGCACCAGGTTCGGACGAGTTGGGCCTAATCCCGCTCCCGGAGAACGTAATGGTGTTTCTTGCTCCCCTCCTTGGCAAGGAGGGGCTGGGGGAGGTTCTTCTCCGCTTGCAGGAACACCCCTCGATCCCCCCTTGGTAAGGGGGGAAGGAAACGAACACCCCTCAATCCCTCCTTGTCAAGGAGGGGTTGGGGGAGGTTCTCTTCCGTTCGCTGCTCACTGCGCCAAGGCGATGGATCGGCCTATTACCTTCATTACTGGATGCACGGGCTCGGGCAAAGGTGGTCTCGCCCGCGAGCTTGCCCGCCGCACCGGCGGTGAAATCATCAGCATCGACTCGATGAAGGTCTACCGGCGGATGGACATCGGCACCGCCAAGCCATCGCTCGACGTTCGCAGCGAGATTCCCCATCACCTGATTGACGTGGCCGAGCCGTCCGAGGAGTTTTCCGTCGCGCAGTACGTCAGGTTGGCTGAGCAGGCGATCTCCGAGATTCGCGGGCGCGGCAGGCCGGTGTTCGTTGTGGGTGGAACGCCGCTCTACGTCAAAGCCCTGACGGAGGGGTTGTTCGAGGGGCCGGGCGCCGACCCCGTGCTCCGCGACCGCCTGCAAAAGCGGGCTCAGACCGAGGGGCTTGGCGCGCTTCATCAAGACCTGCAGCGGGTGGATCCCAAGGCAGCCAGCCGTGTCCATCCCAATGACGCCCGACGGATCGTGCGTGCGCTGGAGGTCTTCGAGTTGACCGGTACGCCGATCAGCGAGCTTCAGGAGCAATGGGATCGGAATCGGACCCGCTTTGACTGTATCTTCATCGGGCTGCGACGTGAGCGTGAGGACCAGAACCGCCGGACGAACGAGCGCGTGAAGCGGATGATCGAAGCCGGCCTCATCAAGGAGGTCAGATCACTCTTGGCCGAGCCGAAACCGCTCAGCGAAACCGCGAGCAAGGCTCTTGGCTATGCCGAGATCATTCGCCACATCGAGGAGGAGTTTCCCCTTGCGGATGCGATCGAAATGATCAAAATCAACACGCGCCGGCTCGCCAAGGCGCAGCGAACCTGGTTCAAACGGTTCCCCAACACCGAGTGGATCGACGTGTCGCCAAGAGACACCGCCTTGCCGATCGCCACCGGGCTTCTTGAACGCCGGGGTCCGCTATGGTTGGCATAACCGAAATGACCAATTGGGCGGTCGACCTGATCGACGTGCGCAAGACGTACGGCAAGACGATCCAGGCGTTGCGCGGGGTCAACATCCAGGTCGGTCGTGGCGAAATCTTCGGACTGCTCGGACCCAATGGAGCGGGTAAGACGACTTTGGTCAAGATCATGATGACCGTTGTCCGCCCCACGCACGCGTTCGGGACGCTGCTGGGCCGACCGCTCGGCCATCGCGGAAAGCTCGCTCTTGTCGGGTACCTGCCCGAGAGCCACGGGTTCCCATCCTACTTGACCGGGTTGCAGGTGCTCGACCACTACGCCGCGCTTGCGAAGGTGCCGCGGACGCGACGCAAGGCGAACGCGGCGCGGTTGCTTGATCGGATGTCGATGACGCGATGGGGCGACACGCGCGTCGACAAGTATTCCAAGGGCATGCTCCAACGACTTGGAATCGCCCAGGCGTTGATGAACGAGCCCGAGATGGTCGTGCTCGACGAGCCGACCGACGGGCTTGACCCGGTCGGCCGCCGCGAGGTGCGAGAACTCCTCCTGCAGCTTCGGGGTGAGGGAACGACCGTGTTTTTGAACTCTCATTTGTTGAGCGAGTTGGAGATGGTCTGCGACCGCGTGGCGATCCTCGTGAACGGTCTGGTCGCGCGGCAGGGAACACTTAGGGAATTAACGGAGCACACGGTCGAGTATCGGATCACCTACACCGGCGACGTTCAGCCGATCCGCGACCGGCTCATCAAGCTTGGCGCGCGGATCGAGGAAAACGTCGTCAGGCTGGACGGGCACGATTCCGTCAAGGTCAACAAGGTGATTGATCTTATGCGCGGTCACGAGGTTACGATCGACTCGGTAGAACCGCACCGCTTCAGCCTCGAGGACATACTCGTCGAGGTCGTGGGTGCGAGTGAGGGTTCGGGAGACGTTTTGGAACCGCCCGTCGCAAGACCGGCGAAGCCCTAGACGCGGTTCACGGGGGACCGGACGTATGCAATTCGTCGCGTTGCTCATTGACAGCTTCCGCGCATCCATCGATCGCAAGATCTTCTGGGTGCTGGTCGTGGTCACGCTGTTGATCGTCGCCTCGATGTTCTGCATCGGGTTTGAAAACGGGCGCATGAGCATCATGTTCGGGCTCTGGCAGGCCGACGGTGACGCCGGGAGCGTCCTCGGTGAGATTGACCCCGACATGCTCGTGGCGATGGTCGTCTGGTTCTTCCTCAACGCCATCCTCGGATGGGTCGGCATTGCCATGATGATCGTTGCGACGGCGAGTGTGTTCCCCACCATGATGGAACGTGGGGCGATCGACGTGCTGCTGTCAAAGCCGATCGGGCGAGTGCGGCTGTTCCTGTACAAGTACGTATCGAGCATGATGTTCGTGTTTCTGCAGGCCACGCTGTTCGTTGTGCTGACGTTTCTCGTGATGGGTATTCGGTGGGGCATGTGGCAGCCGGGGTATCTGCTCGCCGTCCCGTTGCTCGTGCTCTTGTTCAGCTACATCTTCTGTGTAAGCGTCCTCGCCGGGATCAAGACGGGCAGCACGGCCGCGGCCATCCTGATCAGTCTCGGTACGTGGGTGCTGTTCGCGGTCGTCCACCAGGCCCCGGCCATCTTCGAGGTGGCCCCAAGCCTCAAGAACCACGCCGTTTTGTACCACGGCATGCGGTTGGCCAGTTGGGTCCCGCCGAAGACGGGAGACTTTGACTATCTGGCGGCCCACTGGGCCGGCGTCGGTACGTCGATGGACATGCTGCCGAAGTCGGTGCTCGCCGGAATGACCGAGGAGCGGATCGAGCAACTCGAACAGGCCCGCGAGATCGAGCAGAAGGAGCTCATGAAGAACCCCATCGCCTCGATCGGGTCCTCCCTGCTGTTTGAGGCAGCCATCGTGCTTTGGGCCATGGTGATATTCGCGCGGCGGGATTACTGACAAGGCGCATTCGCCTGCCGTGAGCCCGTGATCGATCCTTACGGCCGACGACCGGTGGGGGCTGTTACGCCTTGAACGCGACCGGAGCTCATCTCCTTTACGTCATCACCGATCTGAGGGTGGGGGGCGTCCCGCTTCATCTGCTGCGATTGGTGCGGGCCATGCGCGATCGTGGGTTTCGGTGCAGTGTTGCATCCCTGGCCGAGGCTGTTCCGCTCGCGCCGCGGTTCCGCGAGGAGGCTGTCGAGGTCCACTGCTGTCACGGTCGCGGCGGGTGGGACTTCCGTGTCCTGGGCAGGTTAAGACGCATCATCGAGGCGACTCGGCCCGCGATCGTCCATGCTTTGCTGTTCCATGCGAACGTGGCTGCGCGCAGGGCGGCGCGCCAAGCGGGGCTACCGCCCGACCGCGTTGTCTGCGAGATTCAGACCGTCGAGGTGGAGCGGTGGTGGCATCTTCTGGTGGATCGCTGGACGCACGGCGGATGTCGCTTCACGATCGGTAACTCACCCTCCGTTGTCGAGCATCTTGTGAGCAAGGCCCGGATTCCTCGCAGCCGCTTACGCCTGGTCCGTGGCGGAATCGATCCTGCTGCCCTCCAGCAGGCCAAGCCCGTCGATCGGGCCGAGCTTGGCGTCGATGCGGTTGCGCCCATTGTCCTCTGGGTCGGACGTCTGGATCCGGTCAAAGGGCTCGAACATCTGATCGATGCGTTCCGAGTTCTCGCCGACCGCTCGGATGCACACCTGTTTCTCGTTGGAGATGGACCGCTTCGCGGCACTCTTGAACGGCGGATCGCGCAGCGGAAGTTGGCCTCACGAGCCCACCTGCTTGGAACGCGCGAGGATGTCCCCGGATTGCTCAAAGCCGCCGACGTGTTTGCATTCCCGTCGCGAACCGAGGGGTTGCCCAACGCGCTTTTGGAGGCAATGGCAAGCGGTTGTGCGATCGTGACGACGGACGTACCGGGCTGCCGCGATCTGATCACGCATGAAGAGACCGGTCTTGTAGTGCCATATCGTGACACGGAGGCTCTGACGGATGCGTTGGACTGCCTGATCCGTGATCGTGACATGCGCCTGGCACTTGGCCGTCGGGCGGCGGAGGTCGTCGAGCACGATTGGCACATCGAGCGGACATGGGCCGGGTATGCGGCCGCGTATGATTCCATCCTCGTCGGCGCGGAACCGTTGCGGATGGAGAAAAGGCCTTAAAAGGTAGAACATTACCCGAACATCGAGAGCGTTTGGCCACGTCACGTGTCGCAGGGCTGACAGCGATCGCCAGCCTGGGGCGGTTGGAAGCCCATTGAAAAAGTGTAGCGCTGCCCCTCGTGGGCGGCGCCCGATAGCCCTTGACGCCCGGCGTCGGGGACAAGCCCCGACGCTACATGTTGAGTGAAATCGCTATGGTGGGCCGGTTCGATATGACCACCACATGTAGGCGGTCCCCGGCGAGGCGATAACCCCTCAGCAGTTTTTCAACAATTCGCGCAATTTTTCCCTTGCTGGCGGTGGTACGGAGTGGTAAATAGTGTCGATAAATCCCACGGAGTGGGGCGGTGCCTCTGATGGCGAGCGCAAGACTACATGCGGATCTTCACGGGTCAATATGACCGAACGCTCGATGCCAAGAACCGGATTCAGCTTCCATCGCAGTTGCGGGGGGCCATCGGTTCCGGGGAGGGCGAGGCCTCTCTCTTCATCACCCTGGGCGAGCATCGGGGTACTTTGTCCATCTTCCCCCGGCAAGCGTTTGAGGCGCTCGCCAATCGGATGGAAACGGAGTTCATGCCGGGACCGGAGTCTCGACGCTTCGAGCTGCAATTCTATGCACTGGCGTCGGCCGTGGAAATGGACAAGCAAGGGCGCATTGTGGTTCCGGAGCGTCTCAGGGCAATGGCGAAGCTGAGCGAAGAGGTGTTTCTGGTCGGGCAGAAGAACCGGATCGATATTTGGAACCGAACGGATTTCGAGAGGGTGCTGGGCGTCGACTGGGAAGGCGAGGATTGGCCCGATTGGCAGGGCTTCTTGCGGATGCGCCCCTCGGAATCGCAGTGAGCTTTGTGAGCAGGGCGGCTTTGTCGTGGACGGAGCCGAACAACGCAGCGAGTGGGACGGGAGGGAGTCGGCTGACGGAAGGGTGGTTGGTGACGGCGCGGTTATGGAGTTCACCCTTCGGCTGGATGGCGCGGGACGGATGACGTTGGCGCGGAATTGGCCCGGTATCCGGTAGTCGGTCGTGTAAGCAAGGTTTTTTGAGAATGAGTCATCCCAGCGATGGCCCAACGGCGCCGCGGTGGCAGAAGCGAAGGGAGTCGCCTCGCCGCGGCGTGTGGGCGGTATGACCGAGGAGCCTGTCGAGTGGTGAACAGCACAAGACGCCTGGTAGGCCAGATCCAGCGAAAGCTGAAGTCGGTTGAACCGGTTGGGGCGTCGGGCTGTGCGACTCCGAGTGATGTCGCGGAGCTTCGAGCCCGAATCCGCCGCCTTCATGCGAAGGGCGACCGGTTTGCCAGCGTCAGGCTCTCTCACCATGTGACCTGCGGGGTCACGGAGGTTGTGCCGTTCCGCATCAGGGGAGGGTGTGTCGCCACGGAGGTGTGACCGCCCCCTGATCCGCTGGAAGTTGGGAAACAAACGGTGGTGGACGAGCCGGTCGGTCACACGCCCGTGCTGCCGCGGGAGGTATGCGAGCTTCTCGCTCCCCGCGCGGGTGAGATCGTTCTGGATACCACCCTCGGAGTGGGCGGGCATGCCCGACTGCTGGCGGAGGCGATCGGCCCGACAGGCACGTTGATCGGTTTGGACGTCGATCCGTCGAACCTTCAGCTCGCCCGGCGGTGTCTGGGTGACTGTGCTTGTCGGATGAGGTTCGTTCACGCGAACTTTGCCGAGACGCGCGACGCGCTGAAGTCCGTCGATATCGAACGGGTTGATGTGCTCCTGGCGGACCTTGGCGTCAGCTCGACGCAGCTCGATGACGCCGGTCGGGGCTTCTCCTTTCAGCGGGACGGCCCGCTCGACATGCGGATGGACCCCCGATTGGAGGTGAGCGCAGCCGACCTGGTCAACCGCATGAAGGACCGGGAACTCGGCGATCTTCTCTACTTCAATGCCCAGGAGATGGCCAGCCGCCGGATCGCGAAACGCATCTGTCAGGAGCGGCGAGACGGCAGGATCACCACGACCGGACGGTTGGCCCGGATCGTGGCCTCGGCGTTGGGTGTCGACCCCGCATCACGGAAGGCGAAGATCCACCCGGCGACGCGGACGTTTCTGGCCCTGCGAATGGCAGTGAACAACGAGATTGGGTGTTTGGAGTCGCTCCTGGAGATTGCGCCGGACATTCTGAATCCCGGCGGCCGAATCGGCGTCATCGCCTTTCACAGCGTCGAGGACAAGGTCGTCAAGACCGACTTTCGGAGGCGGAAGAGCGAGGACACATACCGGATCGTGACGAAGAAGCCGGTTGTGGCTGACCAACAGGAGCGGCGATCCAACCCCCGCTCACGCAGCGCCAAGCTGCGGGTGGCTGTTCGTTGCGAGCCGTCGGTGTGAACTTGGTTCGCGGACCAGGCGGTCGGGAACTTGGGTCAAGGGTGTCCGGGGCCCCATGCAGGGAGGCTGCTTATGGCGAGGGAAACCAAGGTTGGTCTGTTGGCCGGTCTCGCATTCATCGTATGCTTTGCCGTGATCCTCGCCAACCGCGGGCGGCAGGGGAGCATCACCCCGCATTTGTTCCAGTTGGCTGACGCCGGTGCGACGGCCCGGCACGCCACCGGCACCCAGCCGGACGATCAACCGGTTTCATCCTCACAACGAAACAACCACACCCGTCCAGCCATGGAGCCGACGAATGCACCGCGTGACGTACCCGCCGGCGCGCGAGGCGTCCAGGGGTGGATGGATGTGGATGACGCCGCAGAGGCGGCCCCCGAGTATGCACGTGATGTGCCCCGGCGACCGCCGCTGGTTCCCTCGGCCGGATTGACGGGAGCGGATCAGGGCAATGCCTCGGTCGGTCAAGCCACCACGACGCAGCAGGGACGGCGGAACGCCGGCGATGTGGCGGCCATACAAAGACGGTTGGATGAACTGAGCGAACAGCTCGCCTTGCGTGGTCAAACGGAGCGCACCGCGGAGCGAGCGGGGAAGGCAGCGCCGTCACCGACGCCGCCTCCACCAACCGTCGAGCCCGTGAGGCGATCGGTTCCGGTGACACCGTTGGCGCGGTATACCGTGCAGGCCGGTGATACACTCACGAGAATCGCAAACACGTACTACGGCTCCAAGTCCCATGTAGTCATCAATGCTATCTTCGATGCCAACCGTGCGTCGCTTGCGAGCCCGGACCAGGTATCCGTCGGTCTTGAGCTTCTTCTGCCCACGATTGAAGGTGTCGGTGACCCGTCGGGCGCGGGACGTGCGCGCGCGTCCAATAGCATACGGCCCGTTGGCGAGCCTCCTCGACGTGACGAACCGCTCGAGCAACGGTATCGGTGGTATCAAATCAGGAAGAACGATCGTTATGTGAGCATTGCGCGTACGGAGCTCGGCGACGAAAGCCGTTGGCACGAGATCCACGAACTCAACAAGGACAAGTTCCCCGACCCTGGGCGGATTCGCGAGGGTGTGCGCATCAGGCTTCCGATCGTGCGCGTGGTGGATTCCGGGGAGCGGCAGCCGTGATCACATTACGTCGATGCGTCCTGCTGACCGCGTTCGCCGCGATGGCGTTGATGGTCGTCCATCTTCGCGCGGAGCAAACGCGGGCAGCCGCCCGTGCACTGACGTTCGAGTCACGGCGTATCGAGCTGCGCCGCGAGCTCTGGCGGTTGCAGACCGAGGTGGCGCGACTCAAGGCCCCCGACCGAATCCACGAACGCGTCGGGTGGTTCGATGCGAGGCTTGTCGCACCGGGTGTCGACGATCCATGGGAGCGAGCGGGGCGTTACGCATCCAATCAGTCCTACGAATAGGCGGCAGATGTTCAACCAGGCGGTACCGACGGATCAGCGGCAGCGACCACTTGCGGCCCTGCTGCTCGCCGGGGTTGTGCTCCTCCTGATCGGGCTCGGCGCGAGACTCCTACACATCAACACGACCCTTCGACCGGGGCTGATGGCCATCGCCGACCGTCAGCAACAGGGCAGCTGGGTCATCCCGGCGCGCAGGGGCGCGATTCTCGACGTGCAAGGTCGGGTGATTGCCGTAAGTCGATCTCAACCGGACGTGTTCGTCGATCCCGCCCGCACCGAGGACGTGGGTAAGCTTGCCGGTGAGCTTGCCGCACGCGTCAACATGTCGCCGGTGGACATCCTTGACAAGATCAACCACCGGCCCGGTTCGCGCTATGTGGTGATCGCGCGACGCGTCGATGAGGTGACCGCCGATGCGATCCGTGCCATGCCAAGCCCGGCGGTCGGACTGACCGATCGCGTGATTCGCACGTATCCTCTCGGGGAATCGCTCGCGCACGTGCTGGGGTTCGTCGGCCATGACGGACAGGGGCTCGAGGGAGTCGAGCTCGCCTACGATGGGCATCTTTCCGGGGAGGACGGCCGGCGCGCGTCCATCAGAGACGGCCGGCGGCGCGCGATGTGGAAGCGAGAGGAACCCGGGCGCTGCTCGGCTGATCCCATCGACGGCGGTAGCATCGTGCTGACCATCGACGCTGAGATTCAGCGGATCACCGAGGAGGCGGTCGCAAAGCGCGTTCGCCTGTTCGAGGCCGAAAGCGGTGTGGGCATCGTCATGTCACCGAAGACCGGTGATGTGCTGGCGATGGCGTGTGTGCCGACCTTTGATCCAAACCGGGCCTCGGAGGTTCCACCCGAGCTGCGGCGTAACCGCGCCGTCACGGATCCGGTCGAGCCCGGAAGCACCTTCAAGCCTTTCATCGCATGTGGGGCGCTTGACGGCGAGTTTGTCACGACGGACGAGAAGATCGACTGCCACATGGGGCGATACCAGATCGGCAGACGTACCGTTACCGACGTCCATCCCTACGGGCTGCTCAACCTGGCGGGAATCATCACACACAGCAGCAACATCGGGATGACGATCGTCGGCAACCGGATGGGCAACGAGGCGCTTCATCGCACGATTCGCGGGTTCGGGTTCGGTGAGCCGACGGGTATCGACTTCCCCGGTGAGGCGTCGGGGTTTGTTTACCCGTTACCCCGCTGGACGAGCTACTCCACGGTGTCCGTGACGTTCGGTTATGAGGTTGGCGTGACGCCCCTACAGCTTGCCAGCGCGATGTGCTCGCTCGTTAACGATGGGATTCAGCTCAGGCCGCGGCTCGTGCGGCGGCTTCTCGCTCCCGACGGCGAAGTCGTGGAGTCGTTCAAGCCCGAAGTCGTTCGACGCACGGTTTCCACGGAAGCCGCGCGCTACATGTCGCTGGAGTTGCTCGTGGCGGTTGTCGAGACCACGGGTGGACGACGCGCACAGGTGGGCCCCTATCGAATTCTCGGCAAGACGGGCACGGCGAAGCTCTCCTATTCGGATCGCCGCGGTTATGAGCCCGATGCCTATCTCTCGACGTTCATCGGTGCGGCGCCGGTCTACGATCCCGAACTCGTGGCGCTCGTGATGGTGCGTCGACCCAATGCGAGATTGGGGTACTACGGAAGCGTAGTGTCGGCTCGCGGCGTCGGTGAGATTCTGTCCGCGAGTTTGGCGTATCTTGGCGTTCCGGTGGGTGAGGAGCTGGCGCTTGCCGTCGAGTGATTCGCGGCAGCGTTGTGAAATGAGTGTGAATCATTTGGATTTCACAAGTTAGCCTCGGGAAAACTCACAGGTTCGACACGTATGCAATGTGGTCAAACTGCGCGCGCCGGTGTTTTCGCTGTGTGAACATGGGCTGCTGCGCGGTAGAATTCATGGTCAAGCTTAGGCTCAAGGATGAGAAGGCCAACCCGCTCGGGAAACCCTGATGACTGGACCTTGTCCGGCCTGCTCGCTCGCTCCGGCGTGCAACCGGTCGGCGCGGTGCCCTGCGCGCATGTCAGAATAGCGTCACTCACCGATGATTCCAGGACCGTTCAACCCCGAAGCTGCTTTGTGGCTGTGCGGGGTGTTGTGTGTGACAGCCACCAATACGTGCCGTCGGCCATCGAGGCCGGCGCGGCGGCTGTGATCGTTGATCGTGAAGTCCCGCTTGCGCGCGACGCCGTCGTCGTGCGAGTGGAAGACACACGCGTGGCTCTGGCGAAGCTGGCGGCCGCGTATTACGGCGTTGACGGCCGCACGGGTACCGGAATGCGCCTGGTCGGCATTACGGGCACGAATGGTAAGACGACGGTCGCCTGGTTGATGCGTTCGATCCTCCAGGCGGCCGGGCACAGTCCTGCCTTGTTCGGTACGATCGAGTGCGATCTTGTCGGCGAGCGACATAGGGCGAGGCTGACGACGCCGGGACCGTTGGAGCTCTGTTCGAACCTCGCGGCGGCGCGGTCCGCCGGGGCCGACAGTACCGTCCTCGAGGTATCGTCGCATGCGCTGGATCAGCACCGAACGGACGGGTTGCACTTCACCGCGGGCGTGTTCACGAACCTCTCGGGCGACCATCTCGACTACCACGGGACGATGGAGGCGTATCTGACAGCCAAGCGACGTCTCTTTGAGGGTCTGCCCGGTGATGCCGTCGCCGTGGTGAACGCGAATGATCCGTCGAGCGAGGTCGTTGTCCGCCGGTGCCGGGCGCCGATCGTGATGTTCGGGATGAACGCCCCGCGCGCGGACGTGTCCGCCCACGGTCTCACGATGGGTTTGGCGGGAAGCACGTTCGTGCTTCGCGGACGTACGTTTGAGGTCGGGATCAGCTCACGGCTCGTCGGGCGCCACAACGTGATGAACGTCCTTGCCGCGGCTGCGACGGCCGAGGCGATGGGCATGGATGCCGCCTCGGTGCGAAAGGGGATCGAGCGGGTCTCGGGCGTTCCGGGCCGATGTCAGCGGGCCGAACCGGACGGGTGTCCCTTCAGCGTGCTTGTCGACTACGCACACACGGACGACGCGCTTGCCAACGTATTGACGGCGCTGCGTCCGTTGACGACGGGGCGGTTGATCTGCGTGTTCGGGTGCGGCGGCGATCGTGATCACTCGAAGCGTCCGCGTATGGCTGCGGCGGTGGGGCGGTTGGCGGATGTCGCCTATGTCACCAGTGACAACCCGCGCACGGAAGATCCGAGGGGGATTATCGATGAGATTCTGCCCGGGTTCGGGCCGTCGCCGTCATGCCGGATCGAGGTGGATGTGGATCGCCGATCGGCCATTGAAGCGGCGGTCCGCGGAGCGAAGCCGGGCGATACGGTGTTGATCGCCGGTAAGGGGCATGAGGATTATCAGCTCGTTGGTGACAGAACATTGTCATTTGACGACGTCGAGGTGGCTCGATCCTGTCTGAAGGAGCGGGCATTGATCGCGGAGGAGGCCGCATGATTCCCATGTCATTGCAGCAGGTGGCGACGGCGATCGGGGCGCCGTATCAGCCGCGTCACGGTGAGATTCGCGTAGGGCGGGTCACGACGGACTCGCGCGATACGCAACCGGGTGATCTTTTCTTCGCCATCCCGGGCGAACGATTCGACGGCCACCATTTCATCGCCGAGGCGGCTGCCAAGGGGGCGGTGGGCTGTGTGTACGAGTGCGGTCGCCTTGCGCCCGCCAGTGAGGACCCGTCGATCCCCAGACTCTTCGTGCCAAACGTTGTCGAGGCGCTGGGGCGTCTGGCGGCTTACTACCGCCGTGAGGTGATGCCCGTCGCAACGCGGTTGATCGCCGTAACGGGTAGCAACGGCAAGACGACGACCAAGTGCATGATCGATCATGTACTCGCCGGATCGTTGCCCGGTCGAGCGTCGCCGCGAAGCTTCAACAACCACATCGGTCTACCGCTCACGCTGCTTTCGGCGGGGCCTTCGGATCGGTATCTCGTTGTCGAGATCGGCACGAACTCTCCCGGCGAGGTGGCGGCGCTGGCGCGGATCGCCTGGCCCGACGTGGCGGTGATCACCTCGATCGGGGAGGCACATCTCGAAGGGTTGGGCGACATGTGCGCCATCGCCGCCGAGAAGGCGTCCCTGTTGGACCATCTTCGGCCTTACGGGCTGGCGCTTGTAAACGTGGACCGCCCCGAGATTCTGCCGCACCTGGACCGTGCGCATCAGGCGCGGGTGATGACGTTCGGTTTCAGCTCGTACGCCGATCTTCGCGTGCACGCGGTGCGGGAGGCGATTGACCGTACGATCTTCGAGCTTGACGCGCGGTGTCGCGTGGAGTTGCCGATGCCCGGATCACACCACGCGACGAATGCGACGGCGGCGTTCGGCGTGGCCCGCTGGTTTGCCATCGATCCGGCTGCCATCGTCGAGCGCCTGAGATCGTTCGTACCGCCCGACGGCCGAACGACGTTGGTCGACATGGAGGGTCTGACCCTGATCGATGATACGTACAACGCGAATCCCGCGAGTATGGCGGCGGCCCTGGCCACGTTGAGCAAGTGCGCCGCCGGGCGCCGCGTGATGGTCATGGGCGACATGTTGGAGCTGGGTGCCCAAACTGCGACGCTCCACCGGCAGATGGTCCGTTCCGTCTTTCAGCGTGGAATCGAGGTGCTGGTGGCCGTCGGCCCGGCCACGATCGACGCCGTGGGCGCAATGGCGGGCCAGGCCGGCGACACGCAATTGATCCTGTGCGCCAATGCGGACGCGGCAAGTGACGTGCTCGCGTCACTATTGAAGGATGGGGACACCGTATGGGTGAAGGGCTCGCGCCTGATGCAGCTTGATCACATCGTGTCCTACCTGCGCAAGTGTGGGCGAACTCGAGCCGCCGTTGCCTGAGCCTTTGGCGCCGGTGCCGCAGCCGGCTGAGACGGAAAGTGTATCAAGGTGCTCTACCATCTGCTTCGTCATCTATTCGAGGGTCGACACTACGCGTACGAGAATACGCTCTTTCGCGGAACCTGCGCGGCGTTGTTGTGCTTCGTGTTCGTGCTGTTTCTGGCGCCGCGGGTGATCCGGCAACTGGTGAGGTGGAAGGCAGGGGATCGGCCCGAGTTCGATCATGCCTCGCTCAACGAGCTCATGCGCGACAAGAGCAACGTCCCGACGATGGGCGGTGTGCTTATCCTCGGCGCGATCGCGCTGGCGCTGCTGCTGCTCTCGGACCTGACCAACTTTTATGTGCAGATGGGGTTGGTGTGTCTTGCCTGGCTTGGCGTGCTCGGGGGCGTCGACGACTGGCTGAAGCTGACGGCCGACCGACGGTCACGCTCACGCGACGGGCTGAGGATGTGGGAGAAGCTGCTGTTTCAGGCCGCGCTCGGCGTACTGCTTGGTTTCTACATTTTCAACTACGGCCACACGAACTTCGCCGTGCTCAGCCCGCTGGTCGAACCGGGCTCGTTACCGGCGTACAAAGTTCTTTCGGTCCCGTTTTACAAGGCGGGGCTCATGCTCAGCACCGGCGCGTTCATGATCGTCACGGTACTGGTCATGACCGCCACGTCGAACGCCGTCAACTTGACCGATGGTATGGACGGATTGGCGTCGGGCTGTGTGGCCTTGTGCGCTTTGGTCTTCGCCATCTTGACGTACATCGTGGGGACACAGGACGTGGCCGCCAAACTGCTGATCCCTCATGTACCCAGGACGGGCGAGCTGGTCATTCTTTGCGGTGCGATTTTCGGATCGTGCCTGGGTTTCCTTTGGTGGAACTGCCATCCCGCAAAAGTGTTCATGGGCGATACGGGGTCGCTGCCGCTCGGCGGGTTGATCGGGTACGTCGCCGTCGTGACGAGGCAGGAGTTGATGCTGCTCATTGCCGGCGGAATCTTCGTGATGGAAGCCGCCTCGGTGATCTCACAGGTCGGCTATTTCAAATGGACGGGCGGTCGGCGTTTGTTTCGCTGTGCGCCGATCCACCACCATTTTCACCTGGGCGGGTGGAGCGAGCCTCAGACCGTGGTCCGCTTCTGGCTGATGGCGGCGATGTTCGCGAGCTTCGCGCTCGTGTCGGTGAAGCTTCGTTAAGGCGAGAGGATGAAACAACGTCGATTGAGGATTGGGGATAGCGTATTGGCTGGTTGGCGCGGGCCTCTCTCGTGTGAATCCACGGTCTTCAATCGGCAGTCGAGGCGATGTCACGGATGATGCAGCATGGATGATTTGAGGACCGAATCCGAGATTGGTGGCGGTGGCCAGACGCTGATCGTTCTGGCCGTTGCCTTGATGGCGATCGGGCTGGTGATGGTCGGGTCAGCCGGCGCATCCCTGGACCGATCGCTGGTGGAGGCGCTCTCCTGGCAAGCGTCATTTGGTCGGCAGGTGGTTTTTGCGGTTGTCGGGCTGGCGCTGATGCTGATCGCCTCCTTTGTATGTGTTCCCATTCTGGCTTCGCAACGCCTTCGGTATCGTCTGCCGCAGGTTCTGTTCGTGTTGACGCTGCTCTGTCTGATCGCGGCGTTTGTTCCCGGTCTGGCCGACGCGCATCGCGGTTCCCATCGTTGGCTGCAACTCGGTGCGGCCGGGCTCGGTCTGAGCTTCCAGCCTTCGGAGTTCGCCAAGCTGGCGCTCGTCGCGCTGATGGCTTCGCTGTTGGCCGAGCGGGACGTCAACATCCGTTCCTTCTTCAAAGGTTTCCTCCCACCCGTGTTGGCGTTGGGCGTGTGTGTGCTTCTTGTGGGCATGGAGGATTTCGGGACCGCGGGGCTGTTTGCCGTTGTGGGTGGGTTGATGTTGCTGGTGGGTGGATGCCGGTTCGTTCACCTGCTTCTGGTCGGGGTCGCCGGGATCTTCGGGTTCGTGGGTTTGCTGTTTGCGGCGCCCTATCGCCTCGAACGGATCGCCGCCTACCGCGATTTGTGGGACGATCCGCTCGGCGCCGGGTATCAACCGCTTCAATCACTGACGACGATCGCCTCCGGTGGTTGGTTCGGGCTCGGTCTCGGCGCGGGCGTTCAGAAATACGGCTACCTGCCGGAGGATCATAGCGATTTCATCTTCGCGGTGATCTGCGAGGAGATGGGTGTACTTGGGGCCGGTTTGGTGATCGCCTTGTTCTGCACACTTGTGATCCTCGGTATTCGTACGATGTGGTTCGCGCGGACCCCATTCGAGCGTCTGCTCGCGTTCGGTATCACGTCTCTGGTTGGTTGGCAGGCGGTGATGAACATTGCCGTTGTCACGGTGGTGACACCTACAACCGGTATTTCGCTTCCGTTCGTGTCGGCGGGCGGGAGCGGCCTGCTTACATTCTGCCTCGCCGTCGGCACACTGGCGGCCGTCGCCGCGCGTGGCAAGCCCGCAGAGACCGTGGGCGAGGGCGTGGAGGCAGGAGGGGCGATTCGTTTCGGGGTCGGGAAACGAAAGGCAACCGCATGGTGAGCACGAACCTTTCGCACGATGAGTCTCCACTTATCGCTTTTGCCGGCGGCGGTACAGGCGGCCATTTGTATCCGGCGCTGGCTGTTGCCACCGCGCTGCGCGAGCGTATTCCGCGCGTACGAATTCTGTTTTTCGGAACGCGTCGCCCGGTGGATGGTCGCGTGTTGGGTGACGTCGACTGCGATGTGGTTAGCCAGTCGCTTCCACGTCTCTCGATCGCCCCTTGGCGTTGGCCTGGGATCGCGGTGCGGCTTAACCGGTCGAGCCGGTTGTGCAGGGAACGACTGAACGTGGACCGCCCGGCCCTTGTGATGGGGACCGGCGGAATCGCCTCGGTCCCGGCGATGCGAGAGGCCGTGCGGGCGGGGATTCCCACGGCGATCCTGAATCCCGATGCGATTCCCGGTCGAGCCAACCGATACCTGGCCGCCTCGGCTGATTGTGTCTTCGTGCAGTGGGAGGAGACGTTCGCCCACCTGCCGAAGCAGGCGAGCGTCCGCCGGCTGGGTTGTCCGGTGCGACAGTCGTTCCTCTCAGCCACCCGCCGCGATGGAATCGAGCGGTTCGGGCTCGATGCGGACCGCAAAACGCTGCTGGTGACCGGTGCCTCGCAAGGCGCTCGGACGATCAACCAGGCCCTTGTGGAAAACTTGGGGTTCCTCGAATCGTTTGACGATTGGCAGGTCCTGCACCTTACGGGTGATCCGGACTGCGCAACGGTTGAAGAGGCCTATTCTGCGAGTCCCATCCGGGCGACGGTGCTTCCGTTTACGCAGCATATGGCCGATGCGCTCGCCGCCGCCGACCTCGTAATCTCGCGGGCGGGCGCTTCGACGCTCGCCGAGATCACAGCCGTGGGCAGACCGTCCATCCTGATGCCGTACCCGTTCCACAGGGACATGCACCAGTTGGCCAATGCACGGTGTCTGGTGTCGGCGGCCGGCGGACCGGCTGCCAGTATTGTTCATGACAGGATCGAGCCCGAGCTCAACGTTCCGGCTCTGCGGGAGGCGCTGGAATCCCTCATGTCCGACGACGCGCAGCGCGGCGCCATGGCGGACGCGGCGCTTCGTATGGGCCGCCGCGGCGCGGCATCGGACATCGCGGATGAGGTTCTCGCACTGGCGGGAATGCACGATCGGGTGACCGCGCGTGAATCCTTGGAGAAAACGTGTTAGCGTATCCGATGCATCCAACGGTGTTTGCGCAATCGGCCCGGCGAGGCGCCGCCGACGGTAGGCGCGGGGCGCCGTGTGTCTCCTTGAGCACCGCCGCACACCCGGCCGGATTCATCGTCCGTAGTGCGAATCGGATTGGAAGGAGCCGTCGTGCCTGAGCCCGCAACGAGATTTGAACTCGCCGGTAAGCGCGTTCACATGATCGGCATCGGCGGTAGTGGTATGAGTGCCGCGGCCGCGATTCTCCTGAAGCTCGGCGCGAAGGTGTCCGGGTCCGACGCGGTTGACTTCGACGGGCTTGGCGCGCTGACAAGTGCCGGCGCGAGGATCGCGATCGGTCACCGAGCGGAGCAGATTCGCTCCGACCTTGATCTGGTCGTGGCCAGCGCTGCCGTCCCGGATTCCAACCCGGAATTGTCGGCTGCCCGGCGGCGCGGGCTTGACGTGATCAAGTACGCGGAACTTCTCGGCGTGTTCATGTGTTACCGTCGCGGTGTGGCGATCGCGGGGACGCACGGAAAGAGCACGACGACGGCTATGTGCGCGCACCTGTTTCGCCAGGCCGATCTCTCGCCGTCCTTCATCATCGGAGCGAGGTCGGATCAGTTGGGCGGTAACGGTGATGTCGGCTCCGGTCCGCATTTCATTGTCGAATCGTGCGAGTTTGACCGGTCCTTCCTTCATCTCAGACCGGAGTCGGCTGCGATTCTCAACATCGAGGCGGATCACCTGGACTGCTATGGAACGTTCGAGCGGATCGTCGAGGCGTTTGTCGAGTTCGCCGCCGGAGTCAACCCGAACGGACTCATCGTGGCCAACGCCGAGGATCGGTGGGCGCGCAGCGTTGCGGACGCCGGCAGCGCACAAGTGCAAACGTTCGGCTTCGAGGATGGCGCGGATTGGCGGGCGTCGAACCTCGTGTCCGACCGCGGGCGGTACGCGTTTGATGTGGCGTTCCGAGGCCAACCGGTTCTGTCGACGCATTTGACCGTTCCGGGTCGATACAACGTCGGTAACGCACTGGCGGCCATCGCCTTGACGTATCATGCCGGCGGTGATCCCGGCGCGATTGCCCGGGCCGTGCCCGCGTTCGAGGGAATTCGCCGTCGCATGACATGGCGCGGCGACGGGCGCGGTGTGACCGTGGTGGATGATTACGCGCATCACCCGACGGAGATACGTGTTACGATCGAGGCCGTTCGCTATCGGTATCTGCCGAAACGCACCTGGGTGGTCTTTCAGCCGCACCAGTACGCCCGGACGCGTTTCTTCCTTGATGAGTTCGCCGCGTCCTTCGGTGACGTCGATGAGGTAATCATCCCCGATGTCTACGGCGCGCGCGAGGGCGGTGGCGAGAAGGAACCGGTCGGGTCGAAGGAGCTTGTCTCCAGGATTTGTGATCATGGCGGCCGCGCCCGATACCTTCCAACGCTGGAGGCGGCTGCGGACCATGTGGCCAGGCACGTGACCGAGGGCGACCTGGTCTTGACGATGGGCGCGGGTGACGTATGGAAAGTGGCTGATGAGTTGGTGGAGCGAGTTTGCCGACCGGATGGAACCGGATGCTCCGCTCGGACGGATGACGTCGTTTCGCCTGGGCGGGCGGGCGAAATACCTGTATCGACCGCGTAACGCGGACGAGCTTTCGTCATTCATGGCCCGGGCGAAGCAGGAGGATGCCGCGCTCAAAGTGCTGGGAAGCGGCGCGAACATCCTTGTCTCGGACGACGGGTTCGACGGTGTGGTCGTGCGGTTGGATCAGGCGGCGTTCAAGTGTGTCAAGCCGCGAGGTACGACCGTCGAGGTCGGCGCCGGGGTCGATTTGATGCCGTTCTCCCGCCTCATGAGTGACAAGGGCATGGCAGGTATGGAATGCCTGGCCGGAATCCCCGCCACGGTGGGCGGCGCGATCCGGATGAACGCGGGTGGCCCGAGTGGTGAGTTCGGCCAAGTTGTCCGAGGCGTGACCCTGCTTTGTTCGGACGGTACGGTCGAGACCTGGCCGGCCAAGCGCGTGGGCTTTGGCTATCGACACAGCGAGATCGGTGATCGGGTCGTGCTGTCGGCGCGCCTCGACTTCGTTGAGGATGATCCGGTCAAGGTGCGGCGCAGGTTCGATGATCAGATGGCATCCAAGCTTCGCAGCCAACCCATCTCGGAACGAAGCGCCGGCTGCATTTTCAAAAACCCGCCGGGACGCTCCGCCGGTGCCCTGATCGATCAGGCGGGCTTGAAGGGCGCTCGACGGGGCGCCGCGCACGTGTCGAGGCGCCATGCAAACTTCATCATCGCCGAAGAGGGAGCGACGGCGAAGGATGTGCTCGAGCTGATCGATCTGATTCGTGAACGCGTGCGGGCCGAGTTCGACGTGGAACTCGAGGTCGAGGTGGAGATCTGGTAGCGCGGGAAGGGGGCCGGTGACCATGACGCTTGCCAAAGGAATCCCAGCGGGGAGGTTTGCACGTAGTACCGCCGCCAAGACTCTGGACATCACCGTGCTCTCCGGCGGTCCGGGCGTGGAGCGTGAGGTGAGCCTGGAGAGCGGACGCGCGGTCCAGGCGGCGTTGTACCGGCTCGGCCATCGCGTCGCCTTGTGTGATGTGGGGCCGGACAATCTCTCTGCGCTTGATCGCCCCGCGGATTTCGTGTTCATCGCCCTGCACGGCGAGTTCGGTGAGGACGGTGCGGTCCAGGCGGAGCTCGATGCGCGCGGTGTTCCTTATTCAGGTTCCGGCGCGGAGGCATCGTGGTTGGCGATGGACAAGGTGGCTGCGAAGCGCGGGTTCGAGTCCAAGGGCGTTCCCACTCCACCCTATGAGGTCGTGGATCGTCAGTCTCTGCCGGGCCTGTCTTCACGTTTCTCCCTGCCGGCGGTGGTCAAGCCCGTGGCGTTGGGCAGCAGCGTCGAGATCACGATTGTCCAAACACCCAAGCAGCTCGATCAAGATGCCGGCGCGCTGGTCGCCAAGTACGGTTCGGCGCTGGTCGAGGCCTACATCGCCGGCCCGGAGTTGACCGTCGGTATTCTCGGCGATCGCGCCCTCCCAGTCTGCGAGATTCGCACAGGGCGGGAGTTCTACGACTACCAGGCCAAGTACGTCGACGACGATACGGAGTACCTCTTCGACCTCGATCTGCCCGAGGAGTTCCTTGACCGCGTGCAGACGCTCAGCCTGGCGGCGCACCGTGCTTTGGGGTGCAGTGTCTTCTCGCGCGTTGACTGGATGGTTGGCGCGGTGACCGGTGATCCTTTCGTACTCGAGGTCAACACGATTCCCGGATTCACAAGCCACTCGCTCGTTCCCAAGGCGGCCCGGCGGGTGGGCCTGAACTTCGATACGTTGTGTCAGCGGATTGTCGAGCTGTCGTTGGAGCAGTGGCGTTCGTAGAGACAGGCGATCGGTACGCGGCCGCGCCGATGGAAGGAAGGGTCCTTGCACGTGTTCAGCATCCTCCCCCGCGTACGTGTTTGGCGTCGTGCTCTCCGTCCCGGAGGGACGATGCGAGAGTAGCCCAGCGATTCATCGCTGGGGCGGTGGGGCTCAGAAGGAGGATAGAGTCCCGTAGGGACGATTGAGAGTCGCTGTGTCCTGATCCGCCCCTTAGGGACGGATCAGGTGGGCGAGGCACCCTTGAATCTGCGGGCCGCGTAGGACCGGAACACCAACCCGTAGATTGAAGATTGGCAGCATATTGAGTTGAGACGGAATCATGGCACGGAAGCCCAAGACGCGGTCGGGGAAGCGTAGCCGGGAAGGTCACAGGCCTGGCTGGTGGAAGTCGCTTGACGGCGGGCAGCGCCGCCGTGTGATGGTGGGTTGCGGCGTCACGGTATTGGCACTATCCGTTCTGACAGCCGGCGCCGTCACGGTAACCCGATTGGAGGCTCGCGTCGAGCGGAAGCTGGTGGATCGTTTCAGGTCCTCCCTCGTCTTCGTGGACCTCCCGGAAGACCTGGAAGTCCTGGCGGAGCGCGAACTGTATGAAAGCGTGGCCGATCTGTTCGAACGCAACTGGACCGATGACGCCTTATGCCGTGAGATGGCGGAGCGACTGGCGGCCGTCGGGTGGATCGAGCGCGTCAAGTTCGTTCGAAGGTCGCCCGACGCTCGGTTCGAGGTAAGTTGTCGCTATCGCAGGCCGTCCGCAATGGTCCAGGTCGGCACGAGCTTCTTCCTCGTGAACGCGGCGGGCGTGAACTTACCCGGCGAGTACGCCTACGATCCCGCTTGGCGGCTCATTCAGGGGACAACCGCCCCACCGCCGCATCCGGGCGAGGTCTGGCCGGGTGAGGACATCCAGGCCGGTCTCGCTCTGCTGGGAGCATTGGCGGGCAAGCCGTACGCCGAGCAGATTACCGCTGTCCTCGTCGGCAATTTCGGCGGGCGGGTGGATCCGCGCAGGAGCCATATCGAGCTCGCAACCGATCGGGCAGGCGGGCGCATCCATTGGGGATCGGCCCCGGGATTCGAGTTGGAGGAAAACACCTCCGGGCAGAAGCTGGCGATCCTACAGGAGAACTTCCGCCGGACCGGCCGCGTTGACGCCCACCACGCCGTGATCGACGTATCGACGTTCCCGGACCGTTTCACGGTGCCGGGTTAAGTGACGATGTAATTCTCGTTGTCCAGCGTGGTCCGCTTGGGTCGATGAGCGGACGTGCCTGCGGGTACGCGAAATATTGCCGGGTCTGTTGCGAATAGGGGTTTGAACCCGATACAGTGAAATGGACGGTCCCATGAACGATCTATCACCCATCGTCGATCAGATTCGGCTCTTCACCGCTCAGCACCTTCCGGGGGAGATGCAGGCCAGCGCGATTGTGGCGGCCATCATTCTTCTGGTCGCCGGCGTCGGCATGAGTGTGTTGGGTGCCAAGCTTTCGCACTTCGGCCTGACGTCATTCTTCGTCTTGCTTGGCGGTGCGTTGGGGTACCAGTTCTCACAGGTTTCCGGCGCACCGATGCCGCTCTGCGCATTGGTAGGTGCCGGGATGGTCGGCGTTGTCGGTCACCTGACTTATCGGCTTTGGGTGGGTGCGTTCGTGGCGGTCGTTTGTTCCTTCCTTGTCCTGTCCGCCTTCGGGTATCAGCGCGTGGCACCGCACGTGGCTGACTTTGAGGAGACTCGGATGGTGGCTTGGTCACCGGTCAGTGGCGCCACGGAGTTCTCGCTGCCCACGTCCGAGGAGCAGCAGGCGTACTTGGATCGGACACCCCGGATGTGGGCTCAGGGTCTTTGGGCGCATGTGACCGCGCAGGATCTCCATATCGAGAGGCACGCCAAGTCTTTGGCGATCACGGTACTTGTTACCGGTCTTTTCTTCGGCGTGGTGGCTGTACGTTGGGCGATGATTCTGGCCACATCGCTGGCAGGCACCGCACTGGTCACCACCGGTATCGCCACCTTGTTCTCGCATTTTGCGCCGGGTTCTTATCAGGCGTTCTTCAATCACCCGGGGATCATGGGTGTGGCGTGCGGGGCGTTTCTGGTGACATCGTTCGCGCTGCAAACGGCGCTGACGCGGAAAAAGCCCTCGACCGAGCGTGCGGCATCCGTCAAATCCAAAGCGCCGCGCGAGTGATATCTTAGACTATCGTGACGTTCTATGGGCATGCGCGGGGCGCATGGGGGTTCTGTATGGTTTGATCCCGTGGGCGGTTCGACCTTATAGCGCTTTCAGTGGTCTCGTAGCGTCCGACGGCCAAGAATCTCCGGGAGACTTCGGGATTCAGATGCTACAGCCAGATAGAACTTGTTCTAGTGCCGTTTCCAGAAAGGCAATGGTGTTTCTTCCTCCCCTCCTTGGCAAGGAGGGGCTGGGGGAGGTTCTTCTCCGCCTGCATGAACCCCCCTCAATCCCCCCTTTGTAAGGGGGGAAGAAGGTGGAACAACCTTTGTTGAAACGGCTCTAGTCCGTGCGTGTCCTTACCTCTAAGCGGGGATCGGCCATGATTACGTCGGTGAGTGATTGGTTGTCGTTTCTGCGTAGCAGTGAATCGCTGATGGCCCTGCCGCTGTTGGTCGGCGGGTTTGCGCTCATGCTGTTCGGTTGGCGGATGTGGAAGGCGTGCGTCGTCTTGGCCTTTGGCCTGATCGGGACGTCCGTCGGGATGCTGTACGCGGGCCCCGGCCCGGATCAGTGGCTTTACGGCGCGGGTTGTGGCATCCTGCTGGCGCTGGTGAGCTATCGTCCGGCGAACTATGCCCTGGCGCTGCTCGGAGGCTTGGTGGGTGCCGGGTTCGTGATGCACACGTTGGGAGATGCCGGGATGCGAGGCTATCCGCTGTGGATCACCGGAGTTGTCTCGCTAATCGGTGCCACGGCGATGGCGTTCCTCAACCGTCAACTCGTTGTGATCGCTGTGACCGCGTTCCTCGGGGCCGTGCTGCTGATCTCGGGTTTTACGGTCGTGGTGATGGACCACGCCTCGATGTACAGGACCTTTCACTCGATGGCCCATGGAAGCGCGATCGTCCTGCCGTTTTTGCTCCTGGTACCCACGGTGATGAGTGGTTTCTATCAGGTGGCGGAGGTGCGGCGAGCCAACGCCGAGATGTAGGCAGCGCAGGGACAAGGGCCGCGGATGGCGGGAGGGCGGGGGGTCGTTTGGCTATTCCTGTCCGGTCGATCTGCGGCCTGTGAGGTCCTCTGCCTCCGTATGACGGCCCCTGCTGTTGTGCGACGGTTCCTGCTGTCCAACAGCCGGGATCGACTCTGCCGCCGTCAGGCTTTCGTCACAGTGCGGATCATTCGGGCCCGCAGGGTCGGGGGCGGGCCCGTTCCTGCCCCGTCGCCGTCTTGGCAAGCCCGAAGCTTTCGCTACAGTAATCCTACCGTCGATCCGTGATCCCTCGACAGCGGTGCTCGCAAGATGAAACCAACCAGGATTGGTGTGGATGTCGATGACCTTCGCCTACCTCCGAAGGACGCTCTGAACCAGGCAGCCGCTCTGGGCTTTCGGGCGGTCGAGATGGCCGCTGTGGCGGGCGAGGTGGCTGCATGGAACCTCTCATCGAGTGGCCGGCGTCATTTGAAAAGGTTCACGACCGGTCTTGGTCTGCGCTTTGCGGCACTTGTCGCCGACATTCCGGGGCTGCACCTGGCGGACCCGGGAAGCGTGGACGAGCGGGTGGCCGGGACGCTGAAGGTCATTGATCTTGCCCGTGACATGGACGTGCCGATCGTGACGGCGTCGGTCGGCGCGTTGAGTGATCCCGAGACGTCCGAGCCGTTGCCGCTGGCGATGGAGGCGCTCGCCCGCATCGGTGAGTACGCCGACTCGCGGGGGCGCTACTATGGGATTCGTCCCTCGTTTGACAATGGCGATCGACTGGTGCGCGTGTTGGACGAGCTTGGCTGTCCCGGTATCAAGATCTGCCTCGACCCGGCGGCGATGGTGATGCGAGGTGTCGACCCGTTGGCATCGTTCGACAGGCTGGCCGAGCGGATCGCGCTGTGCCACGCTCGCGATGCGACGGCAGGCTCGCGGGACCATCCCGGCAGCGAGACCCGGTTGGGCGAGGGAGACGTCAACCTGATCGGTCTTACCGCGGCTCTGGAATCCGCCGACTACGCCGCCCCCTACATCATCCGCCGCATGGACACGCAAACCCCCAACGAAGACATCCAAGCCGCAAAAGCTGTGCTGGGCAAGCACTTGCCATCCTGATGAAGAGAGTCGTAGCGAGAGCCGCTTCTCCGACCGCTACACTGCACCGCTAAAGGCCATGCGTGTGCCCCGTCCTTTTCCCTGGAGCAGGGCGGCGGGTGCCCCGTCCTTTTCGTTAGAAAAGGGTGGGGAATGGATCGAGCAGCCAAAGACATCTCGAACAACCGTCCGTCCCACACCCTTCGCTCCGCGAAGAATGGGGCATCACCGCAGTTTGATGAGACTACCTCGGAACACCTATTGTTGGCGGGCAGCTTTCTGGGACAATGTTCCACGTTCTGCCGCACACTCGGATTGCGACAAGGGCTAAGATGGCCCGAACCCGATGGGGACCGTCATGTTGAAGGCGCAGCTCCGTTCCAAGATTTCCCAGCTTGCCCCACAGTGGCGCGATATCGAAGACATCCTAACCGGCGACTATTTCGGAACGCTGGATTACCTTCCACGGCAACCGTTTCTTCCAGCCTTTCTCCGATGGGTAGCGGATCTGAATCTATCCGTTGAGCCGCCCGCGATGCAGGACGTTGACTGGGACGGTGTTGAAATGCTCTTCTGGCCGATGAGGTATGGAGAGCAGGAGAACGCGGAGCCGGACATCGTCCTCGTTTCCAACCGCTGGGTAATCGTGATCGAAGTCAAGCTGGACAGCGGTCTGGGCCACAGGCAGCCCTGGCGAGAATACGTCGTAGGCAAGGAGATCGCGACAGAAAGAGGCCTACCGCCCGATTCCGTGTACTACCTGGTCGTGGCGAGGACACACCTTAGCGTGAATCGCACGTTCGCTGATAACGAGGAAGCTGAGCGAGAGGAGCTTTCTGCAAGGACTCTTCACCTGCGATGGTCCCAGGCCGCGTCCCTGATAGAACTGTGGCTGCGCAAGGGAGCCGGTGGCAAGCCTGCCTCACACCACGCTGCTCGGCTGTTGACGGACCTTCTCGAAGCAATGCGACAGCGAAGAGCCCTGGTCTTCTCCGGCTTTTCGTTCGCGCACCAGGACGACGTGACGAAGTGGCCTCCAGGACTATTCTGCCCGCCACGCTTTTGCGGCTTCCTTCGGGATGCGGCGTGTACGCAGATTGAGCAGGCAGATCAGGTCTTCCTCTCGCGTTTTGCGGGTTTCGGTCCCTGGGTTCCTTGCCAGCCGTCATCGGATGATGGCATTTCCACGTATACGACGTTCACAGGCTTCTTGGAGGAAGCACCGGCCACTGACACGTGCGTTGGTCGGATGCTATTGGCAGAACGGTTTCGAGGCTTCGTTTGTGACGGGCCGATTGTCGTAGGCGCGGAAGAGGCTATCTTCGCCCCGTCTGGCTTCTCAGGATTCCTGCACGACGCACCAGGATGTCGCAGTGCGCCGTCGTGGGTGGCAAGCGGCTAGGAGTATAGAGCATGAAGAGTATCGAGGAACGTGAGAAGAACCTATTCAACGCTACCGACACGCTGGCTCAATTCTACGATGAGATCGAGAGCTTCCTGGACATACTGTTCAGCAGCATGGAGAGGTTGGGGTATTCAGCAAAGGCGGAGCGCTTGCGCTCGGGCACCTTCACGGTCAAGAACCTCTCACGTCGTCTGCTGGCAGTGGCTAACGTGATATATGTGGAGGGCGTCGGGCAAGCCGACGAGGCGCCGGACGAAGACAAGCCTGACGAGGATCAGGTCGAGACCGAGAAGGCTGGCAAGGAAGAGGTGTCCATACATGACGGTCTGAAGATCCCCTTTGTCCATGTCTCTCTCTTCACGCCGAACACGATCCCGAGTGTCGGAACGCTTTCGCCCCCCATGGTGTATTTCGGAGCCATCGGCAACATGTCCTTCGTCGAGAAGAAGTCCGGAAAGCCTGCAGAGCCAGAGTCACCAGTGATGACGCTAACAAACCTGGCTAACGTTCCCCTCAAGACAGCTCGTAAGAAAGGCGACCAGATACGAATGCCATGTTGGCAGCCATCGAGAATGCGGAAGTACAAGATGGAGGCGAAACTCGTCGGCTTCGGGAGTCAACGGCTCCTCGAAATCGACACCCAGGAGAAGATCCGAGCGATCGCGGACAAGCTCGTTGGTTTCTGTGAAGCGTGAGCCTGTGCCATCTTCCGAGCTATTGAGGCGCGGCTGAGAAGCGCAGGCGCGTGATCAATGCCCTCTGAACATGTGGGAGACGATGATCTGCGCTCAACCCCGCGTCCACGCATCTTCGCAGATATGGCGCAGCTCGGATCGGTCTCTTTCAAAAGCGGCGGTGATTACAACTCTCTGACGTGGAATCCACCGTCGACGTCGAAGACCGAGCCCGTGGAGAAGGGGAAGTGGCCTTCGGCAATGGCGCTGACAGCCAGGGCGACCTCCTCCGGCTTGCCCCAGCGGTTGATGGGGGCCATGCCCTTCTCGAGTTCGGCGTCGTAGTACTCGGTGACCGACTCGCCGGATGTCATATCGGTCTTGATGATCCCGGGGCTGATCTCGAAGACGGCGATGCCGTGTTCCGCAAGCCGCGCCGCAAACAGTTTCGTCACCATACCCAGTGCGGTCTTGCTAATGCAGTACTCGCCGTAGTTGCGAGCGGCTGTGAAGCGGCGCATCGAAGAGATATTGATGATCGTGCCGCCTTCGATCTGGTCGGCTTCGATCAGGGCGATCATCTCTCGCGCCACGCGCTGGGTCAGGAAATAGGGGGCTTTGACGTTGGTCTTGATGAGCTTGTCGAAGCTCCTCTCGTCCGTATCGAGGATGTCCTTGCGGACCTTCGGCGCGATTCCCGCGTTGTTGACCAGCATGTCAATGCGGCCGAACCGCTCCATCGTGAAATCAACGATCAGATGGCGATGCGACTTGGCGGATACGTCGCCCTGGCAGATGTCAGCCGGAACGCCGAACGCATCGACAAAATGGCGGGTTTCCTCGGCGGCACCGAGGTTCTCGATGTAGTTGATCAAAAGGGCGTAACCCGCTCGTGCCAGCTCGAGGCAAATGGCCCGCCCGATCCCGCGCGACCCTCCGGTCACCAGCGCCACTTTCTGTTCGATCATCGCATCACATCTCCGCGTAAGGTTCATCGGATCGGCCCGATACTATAGCGCGCGGGCGGGCACACGTCACGGTCGAGTCGGGATGTTGTGTCGCGGGATTGGGGTTCGCCGGTTGGCTGTAGGTAAGGCGGTCCGTGCCGGGGCTGAACAGGTGAACGCACCGATGTGTGCGCATGACAAAACCAGCCAGTTGACTGCGCAACTGCCCGGTCGACGGTATTCGCGGATGCTACTGCCGCCCGTTGCCTTCCGTCTCGACCTTGCGCTGGGCTTTCCGTGTCTGGCGGCGCTTGCGCTCGGAGGGCTTCTCATAGTAGCTGTGGCGTTTGATGTCCCTCGTAAGCCCCTCCCTTTGACAAAGGCGCTTGAAGCGCTTGAGCATTTGATGGATTGATTCGTTGCCGCGAGGCCTGACTTTGATCACTTCGGCTCCTTAGTTGCTTGTAGAATAACCGCTCCCCCGCAGGCTGTCCGACCCACGATCCACATCGGGACGCGAAGGCGTCATTCTAGAGCAGAGGATCGTCACTTACCAGCGAATACTTTGCGATTCTCGGGCGAGGAAGGGCGGTGGAGGGGACCTGGCGCGGTAGGTTGGACAAGTGCCCGACGCACCGCTGACCGGGGTCCGTGACAGAATCGGCGGGTGGGGTCGCAGGCTGAAGGCCTGCCTGAAAGTGGCACGCTGAAAGACCTGGGAGTTGCAGGCTGAAAGCCTGCTCTACAATAGCCGGGGGCAAGCGTAGCGTCGCCCCCGGAGGACGCCGCCACCGAACCGCCCGACCCTGTAAGGGTCGTCTACCCTCTGCGGCGTGTGCGACGGGACGTTTATGCGACCCCTACAGGGTCGAATGGAACGGGTGTTGGGGTTACTGTGGGCGGCGTCCCTTGCCCACGGCTACTGTAGGTCAGCCTTTCAGGCTGTATCAGGGCGCGGCGCTGAAGCTGCCGGAAGTGTCACGGACCCGCCTGGACGCCGCTTCATATGTCCAGACCGCCACCAGTTTCGGGACCGCCGGCACCGAGGGGGGCGACGAGACGATGAGAGCGAGCCCCCACCCGCTCTCTCGGCGATTGTCGGGCCGAGGCATCCGCAGTAACGTCCGATAACCACGCGGGGCTCCAGCGGCCTGAACCGGAGGGTACTGGTTGGGAAGGCCGGCGCGGCGCCATACGAAGACTATGCGGTTTGGGACGCCAACGCCTCGATGGGATGCAGGTAGGTTTGGATCAGCCCGATCAGCTTCTTCCGGTCGATGGGCTTAGTGGCGTAGTCGTCGCAGCCGGCCTTGATGCACTTCTCGCGGTCGCTGGCCATCGCGTGGGCGGTCAGAGCGATGATGGGACCGGTGTACCCCTTCAGGCGGAGCAGGCCGGTCGCTTCGTACCCGTCCATGACGGGCATCTGCATATCCATCAGGATAATGTCAAAAGTATGCTTCGGATCGCCCTCACGTCTTCGGTTGAGCGCAGCGAGCGCGGTATCGACCGCGAGTTTCCCGTTCTCCACGACGGTCACGCCCGCGCCTGCCTTCTGCAGCACAAACGAGATGAGCCGCTGGTTGTCCGGTCCGTCCTCGGCCAACAGAATGCGGCAACCTTCCAGGCCCAATCGTTCGACGGGTGTGCCGGGGCGGGGAGCGTCGGCTACCAGAGTAGCCGAAATCGGGTCTTCGAGCATCTTCACGCCGTCGAGCGATCCGGTACGCACGGTGACGCGGACGGTAGTTCCAACGCCTTCCTCAGTCTCGACAAAGACGATATCGCCTCCAAGCAACTCCGCGAATCGCTTGCTGATGGTCAGGCCCAAGCCAGTGCCGCCGAACTCTCGCATCGTGGATGCGTCGGCCTGAACGAACGGCTGAAACAGCTTGGCGACCTGTTCCTCGGTCATGCCCCGCCCCGTGTCGATCACATCAAACTGCAAGCGGGGTTTGTGGTTGCCTTCCACAAACCGGGTGACCAGGCGGACGCCGCCGACCTCCGTGAACTTGATGGCGTTGCCGATCAGGTTGATGAGTATCTGCCGCACACGGGTTGGATCGCTTTGGATGGTCTCTGGGATGGCGCCGATGTATTCGATATTGAATGGTAACCCTTTCGCATCGGCCCGGACGCGCATCAGCGACGCCACCTCGGCGACGATCCGGCAGGGGTTGCAGGGCAGACGCTCAACCACCATCTTGTCCGCCTCGATTTTGGAGAGGTCGAGGATGTCGTTGATGATGTCGATCAGGTACTCGCCGTTGCGGCGGATCGTGTGGATGGCGTTGAGCTTCTCCGACTCGGATTGATCGCTTTCGAGGAGATTCTCCGCGAAGCCAAGGATGGCTGTCATTGGCGTGCGAATCTCGTGGCTCATGTTGGCCAGAAACTCGCTCTTGGAGATATTGGCCATTTCCGCGTGGACAGCCATGTCGTTGGCGCGGGCCGTTTGTTCTTCGAGCAGGGCGTTCGTCTCCTGGAGTTCCGCCTGGCGATCCTTCAGTCGCCTGTTGACGACCTCGGCAGCCTGGCGAGCCTCGACGAAGTCCGTCACGTTAATGACGTTCAGAATCACACCGCGATAGCTGTCGTCCTTGACGATGGGCTGCACCCGCAACGACAACTGCATTCCCAGCAATTCGCGGTTGACAATGAGCGTCTCGCGGCACTGCCCGCTACGGAACGCCTCCAGAGCAGCTCGTACGCGAGCCGTGCCCTCGGTGTCGGGGTGAAGCTCCCAAAGCGACTTGCCCACCATGTCATCTCGCTTTAGCCCTACCTTATCCAGGAACCACTTATTGACTTCGGTGATCATGTCGTCGGCGTCCGCGACGACGATGCCTTCATCCATGCCCTCGATCATCGAGCGTAGCTTGGTGGTTTCTCGCGTGGCAGTTTCCCGAGCCGCGTCGGCGTCCTCCATCATGCCCATGGCCATCCGGCGGCTTTTCTCCAGCTCGACCGCCTGTTGCTCAAGCTGGACCGTGCGGGCCGCGATGACCTCTTCCCCCGCCCGGCGCTGAATCGCCGCGGCCAGGACGTTGGCGACGGTCTCCAGGAAGTGGGCGTCGTCCTTGCTGAACCGTTGCATCCGGTCGGTGTGTACCCCGAGGACGCCGAACGGACGGTCGGCGCCGGGGATCGCAACCGTCATGCCGCCCACCGCGTTGTGCTCGGTCAGCAGGGCCGGGGGCGAGAACCTGGTTTCATTGTGTATGTCTTCGGCGATCACCGGCTTGTCTTGCAGCAGCGTGTATCCGCCCTGCGAACCGGAGCCGTCCGGCACCGACTTGTGTCCGACCCAGCCTTCCTTCCAACCGACCCCGGCCCGGAGGAAAAGCACTCCCTGCTCGGGCCGATGCTCCAGGACCTTGGCGTATTTCGTCCCCAGTATCCGCGAGATCACGGAAACGGCCTGATCAAACAGATCATCCAAGGAGTTGCCGGCGAGTGTGAACTGACCGAATTCAGCCACTTCGGCTTGCTGGCGAGCGTGGCTTGCCAGCGACTCCTCGGCCCGCGTGCGCTCGGCAAGGTCGCGACTCGACTCCTTCCATCGACGCCACGAGAAGAAGGCCAGTCCCAGTGCCCCCGCCAGCATCCCTAGAAACAGCTCGTCGGCCTCCCAGTGTTCGGATTGACTCAAGAATTCGTGGACGTTCTCGCCCACGTCGAGCACGACAAAAACCGTGACCGCTATCGCTACCGCAACAAAGAGCGTGCCCAACTCAACGAACGGCGCGATGCGTTTCTTTGGTAATCCCCGACAGTGGCCGGTATCTGTCTCGTCCTTGGTCATGTAAGCGGCCAGACCAATGGCCCCCACAACCAACACGATGCCAAAGACCATCCATATCCAGAACTGGCCTAATGCCTGCCAGGCCGTCACCTTCCCATAGTCCTTGTACGGTCCGACGCGGAGTTCTTTGAGACACTTATGCACCAGTTGATAGTTGAGCGGGACCGTCCAGCCCGCGCACTTGGCCGCCGGGCTGTCCGCGGGCATGCCGATCAGGGCGACGGCGACCTTTTCTGCCAGATCGTTGGAGGTGTGAGCCAGCTTGGCGATCGGCCATTCCGGGTACAAGTCGGTCGAGTGCAGGAAAGGGAACTCACAAACCTCTTCGCCGATGTGATCGTGCTCCAGGACCTGAAAATCCTCCAGGCGGATCTTGCCCTCGGCCGCCATTCGTTCGAGCGTGTCGGTCCGCACCGTACCGGCGTCGACCTTGCCGTCTCGCACCGCATAGACAACCGCGTCATGCGTGCCGCCGAAGGTCAAACCGCTGAAGTCGTGATACGGATCGATGGCGCGTTCCTTCAGTTCCCGCCAGGCCATCTGCCAGCCGCCGAAGGACGTTTCCTCCACGGCCATGAAGGTCTTACCCTTCAGGTCATCCAGGTCCTGAATGTCCTCGCGGTCGGCCCGGCGGAGGATGACGCCGCCGAAGACGGTGTACACCCCGGCCGTGCGCCGGTTCTTGAGCGTCGCGATTCGGTTCGCACCGTAGAGCTTTTCCAGCCCCACGTAGAGCGAGGAATTGATCAGGATGAAATCCACCTCGCCGCGCTCGACGGTCGGATCGATGTCGTCAAAGCCGAGCGGCACGATCGTGAACGAGTGGCCGGGGATCTGACTCGTCAGGTACTCGGCCGTCGGCCCCCATTGCTGGCGGCACCTCTCGGCGCCCCGGTTGGCCAGCACGCCGATCTTGACCGGATTCTGCTCGGTGTGCTTGGAGGCAGAGTTTTTACTGAGCAGCGTAGAATGTGGGCGCTCTTTGGGATCGACTTCGCCGGGCTGTCCCTGTGCCCTGGCCGGATGTCCTCCGAGCAGGATGGCTGCTGCCATGACCGTGGTCAGCAGGCGGATGTGACCTCGCCGGCGCAAGATTGATCTTCTGTCTGTGGTCGACACCGCTGTTCCTATATTTCAGGTTCTCCTCCCAAAAAGTTACTGACGTAACCCCTTGAAAGACAAGGACATCG
>CBDUZO010000029.1:0-40011 GCA_965371725.1 uncultured Phycisphaerales bacterium | reverse complement strand
CGTTCGCACGGTGGTGTGGGAGGACGGCGGGGGCAACCCCGCCTCCTACCCGATATGGCCGCAAACCCTGCGCACGACGAGCGCCGCGGGGCCAAACGCCCCTACCTTGCCGCTTCCGCCATTTCATGGCGCGGTGGATCCGCAAGGGTGACACATGCATGAAGGGTGGATGGACTACCCGCCCAGCGTGACCTCGGCTTCGGTGATCTTATCCGGAAGATCGGTGCGGATTTCCTCGATCTGCGCCTGCGTGAGATCAAGGGTATCGAGCATCTCTTCGGTAATCACGCCGGTCCGCGCCGTCAGAGGGAAACCGCACTCACACTGACAACAGAGCACGTCCGCGATCTGGATCAACATGGCGATATTGCGAAGCTCGGGGCTAAGGTCTTGTGGATTGTGGTGGAAGCCGACCGCCGCCCGCAGGTGGCGCGGGAACTTCCACTTCGTCGTAAGCCCGACGCCGAAAGCCTGATGATCGGCCCCGATGACATTCCGCTCACAGGCCAGGAAGTCCTGTTCCGTTTCCGTGCAGCGATCGACGATCTGGCCGAACTGCTCCGGAAATGCCTGACGCTCCACCAGTGTACCGATGTCATGGATCATCCCGGCCACGAAAACCTCGTTTTCCATGACCGGGTGCGGAGAGGCTTTGGCAAGGTCGTTGGCCGCCACGGCCACGGCTACGCTATGCCGCCACAGGTCGGACGCGCTGTACTGCTGGGAGATACGCCGCCCCTTGAACAGCCGGGCGATGGACGCGGCGATGGCAATGTTCTTCACGGCCGACAGACCCAACAGAATGATCGCACGATCCACGCTGGCGACCTGGCCCGGTAACCCGTAGAACGCGGAGTTGACGACCTTCAAGACCTTGACTGACAACGCGGGGTCGTTCTTAATGACCTCGTGCAAATCGCGCGCGGTGCTCTTGGGGTCCTCGACGATCCCGATAATCTTGATGGTAATCTCGGGCAAGGTCGCAATGTCGCCGATCGACGCGACAGCCTTGTCCACGATCACCTTCGCGTTGTCCACTGCTTCAACAGGCATAGCATTCCCTCAGGTAGAATCCATCCGTTCCGGATGCGCTGGTTCGCCGTGTGAGGTTTATCGTCACAAAGATGTGGGCGTATTAGACCGGTCAAACGGTCACCGGCCCTCTAATAGGCGTTGACCTTGTGGTGAAACTCGGGATTGCCGGGCACGCGGGCGAGGAGAACCGCGATCCGCTTTCCGGTTGAACCGTCCCCGTACGCACTCGGGGCGCCGATTATCGGTCTTCTGCGAAGGGCCTTGGCGAGCGCGGCCCGGATACTCTCCGCCGTCTCGTCGGCGTTGACGACCGATGTCCCGCTTGGCTGACGTCCGCGCTGGCGGGGACCAATATTGACGGCCGGCGTTCCGGCGGTTGCGGCTTCAATCAAACCGCTGGACGAGTTTCCGATAAGCACGTCCGCCTCGATGAGCGCTTCGAGGTAGGCGTCTCGCGGCAGGGAACGGACAACGTGCACGGATGCGCCCTTGTGACGTTTGCGATAGGCCACAATGGCCTCAATGATCCCGGAATTCCCACGGTCACTGTTCGGGTAGACAAGGGTCGGGGTAAGGCCGGCGGCGGCGACGGCGCCGAGAATCCTCTTCATCGTCCGCCGCTCCCGCGCAGGCGTCCGCCCACATGCGTGTTGCACGACCAACGCCCGACCCGTGCGTTGCTTGCGGCCCCGGCGCCGCCCGAGCAGTTCGTACAGATGATCAAGACCCGGCGCTCCCACGCAATGCACTCGATCGGGATGCTCTCCCATGCGAATGAGACGTCGCCCTGCCGCCTCGGTGGCTGGCAGATGCACGTGGGCGAGCTTGGTGACGGCATGCCGCAGGCTGTCATCAAAATCGCCGGGCGCGATGTCTCCACCGTGAACGTGGGCCACGAGTCGTCCGGTGGTGATCGCGGCCAGGGCTCCGGCCATCGCCTCGATCCGATCACCGAGCACGACCACAATGTCCGTCCCGGCCTGTTCAAAATAGGCGGCAAGGCCGCCCACGCCGCGTGACAGGCCCATCGCCTGATCCAGCGGACCGTCATCACCCGCCTGCATCCGCACACGTGCATCGACGGTCCACCCGTCACGCACGATCTCATCGATCGTATGCCCGAACTTTCGCAGCAGGTGCATCCCGGTCACCACGACCTGAAGCTCGAGCTTCGGATGTCTGGCCACGGCTGTCATCGTGGATCGCAGGAGCCCGTACTCGGCCCGTGTGCCCGTCACGACCGCAACACGCCGGATGCTTCGTCGCTGCCCGGAAGCCGTCATTCGACCATTTCCCATGACAGAAGCGTGTCACTCATCAAGTCGACGGCTGCGCGCCGGCCGATGAGCCGGTCAAAGTCGCCGCAGGGAATCCCGGTACCGGGACGCTTGAGCGTCAGCATCGCACGGGCCAGAACCGTTCCGGCCTTGACGTCGACAGCCGTCACAACACTCCGGCCCGCCACATCGCGCACGTCCCGTTCCAGCGCCGTCATGCCAAGTGTACCCGTTCCCAGGGCCCGCTCGACGCGCCGGATCGTCTCGATGTACTCAGCCAATCGCGTCGGAGTAAGTGACATGGCGTGATCGGGACCGGGTTGGGCTGCATCGAGCGTGAAATGCTTCTCCACCACACAGGCGCCGCCGGCCACCGCCCAACCACCGGTTTCCGTCGAGCGCGTATGATCGCTTAGCCCACAGGGAACGTGGAAGCTCTCCTCCAACGCCCGGATTGCTCGAAGATTCGCCGCGTCCATCGGCGTGGGATAGCAACTCACGCAGTGCAGCAGTACGAGGCGATCGCCGGCACCCAGGTCGAATACGGACCGAACGCTGCCGCGAATCTCCGAACCACTTGCCGCCCCCGTCGACACGATCAGCGGCAGGTGCGTCATGACGGCCGCCTCAAGCAGTTGAAGGTTCGTCAGGTCCGTCGATGCGACCTTGATGGCCGGCGCGCCGAGCTCGGTGAGCCGGCGGACGGCTGTCTCATCGAACGGCGTGGCCAGAAACAGGATCGAGCGATCATCGCAGCGCTGCTTGAGCCGAAGGAAATCATCCCGCGCCAATTCGAGGCGTGAGAGCATCGTCCTTTGCGATGGATCGGAGCACGCGCGCGCCTGATAGTCAGCGACCGGTGCCGCCGCCGTCACAAGATCATCCGCCCGGAACATTTGGAACTTGACGGCGTCCGCACCGGCGTCGGAGGCGGTGTCGATCATGCGCAGCGCCGTATCCACACAACCGTTGTGGTTCACGCCCGCCTCGGCGACGATGAAGGTTCGCTCCCCCGGCCCGATGCGGCGCCCCGCGATCGTTACCGGAATGACATGGTTGTTTCGTCCGTCACGTTTTGGCATCGGCGTGATCCCGCTGAGCCCGAAGAATCGCCTCGGCCAAGTGCAGATCGACAGGCCCGTCGATATCGACCGCGTCCTCCGGTTGCTGAACAAGTGCCCGGCGATCCCGGCCCAGGAAGGCCTGGTGATCGTCGGGTGTTGCAAGGGCGCCGAAAAACGCCGCACGAGTGATGACCGCCACCGCGCCGTCATGATAGTAGAGTGGTTCGAGGTCCTGACGCCGGTAGATGCTGTTGGACCGGAACTGCTGCATCCTGTCTCCATCGAGCCGATGGACCCAGTCGGGATGCTGCTTGGACACCGGCGCCACGCTCCTCACCGAATCGGCACCGCTTCGTTCGAGGTGCTCGACGGCCCGATCGATCAGCCCTTCGGCGCGGACCGGAACATTGCCATACAACAGAACCACGACATCGACACGTGCGTGGTGACGAGCCTCCCAGGCCTCGACGGCGTGGCGGGCAGCGGCATCGACGGTGGCCGCATCGTGCGCCAGGTCCGCCGGACGATCGATCACCTCGATCCCGGCCTCGCGCGCCAGGGCCTTGGCGGGCTCCGAATCGGTGGAGAAGACAACGTCCGTCAACCGACGGCTCCGCGCTGCGTGCTCAAACGTGTACGTGATAACGGGGCGGCCGAGCAGCTCGCGCACACACTTGTCGCGCAACCCCTTGCTACCCGCACGCGCCAGAATGATCCCCAACACCGTCATCACAAGTGTTATCGGCTCGCCTGCAGTGCACGCTTGACCGACGAACGGATCCGGCGAAACAGCCGTGCAGTGGTCATCGTGCGCGGAAACTGTCGATTTGGATGGGGTGAGAAGGCGGGTTTCGAAGGTGCCGCGATCAGCCCGCCAGCGCATCCACAAGAGACGGGGCAAGGACTTCGCGGAGGTGGGCCAGCGCCCGCTGCTCGATCTGGCGGATACGTTCCTTGGTGACACCGAATCGCTCGCCCAACTGCTCGAGCGTCAGCGACCCGCCCTTGCGGCCGAGCCCGAAGTGACCGCTGACGATCTCACGTTCCCGCTCGTTAAGCTCGCTCAAACCGGCGGCGATCAGCTTTCGCACGTGCTCGCGATCGCTATCGGGAACGGGCGCCACACTCTTGTCCGGCGCGGCGTGCAGCAGCTCGTCCTGGCCCGTGACATACCGCCCGGCAAGATAGCGCTGGGCCGGTACCGATCGGGCGTAGTTCTTCACGATGGCCCACGTCGCGTAGGTGCTGAACTTGTTGCCACGCGCGTAGTCGAACTTCTCAATCGCACGCATCAGTGACATATTGCCGTCACTAATGATCTCGAAGAAATTCGGCGACCAACCAACGTGTTTCCGGGCAATACTGACGACCAAACGAAGATTCGCGCGAATGATACGCTGCTTGAACTCGTCAATCCGGCCCATCGCCCGCGTGAGCGATTCATGCTGCTCCGCCGTAACCTCGTCGGGATCAAGGCGCTTTACCGTCTGGGATGTCTTCCACTTGAGGTAGTTGTACCGGCGAAACACGTCCTGCTCCTGCTGCGACGTCAAAAGCGGCGTTAGGTACAGAGATCGCAGGTAGGGCAGTGTGTCCTTCGGCGGAGGCCGAAGCGGAGCGTCGGAGCCCGGTGGTTCCGGCACCTCAAGAATCAATGCGTCCGCGTTCGGCGCGTCGAACAGCTCGTTGTAGACGCAGCCAAACGGGTTCTCCCGCCACCTGACGACCTGCACGTGCCGCAGAATCGCCTCGATCTCGCCCTCGGTGCGGTCGAACGCGGTAGCCATTGACGAAACCGACTCACGCGCCTCATGGCAACGCCAAACCGCCAAATACCGTTCGTCAATCGCATGATGACCGCCCGTGGCGAACAGCGGCGCAGCGCTGGACTCCTCGTGTCGACGAAGGGTGTAGCGGACGGTCTCGACGGCACGCCCCATCTCATCGGCGATGATGCGAGCGGCTGCATGAAGCTTCAATGGTTGGTGCGTCCGAAGCTCTCGCGCACGCTCGACCATGTGTTGACGTTCCATGTCGGTCAACTGCTTGAACGAGGCTCCCCTCGATACGAGGTCCTTCTTGCGGGTAACGAAACGCTCCACCATGCTGTCGCAGAACGCGAGACGATTGACGCCGTCTTCAAACACGACCCGCACACCCAGCAGCCCACGATCCCGCCAGCGGCGAACGGTCTTGGTGCTGACCTTGAGCCGATCCGCCACTTCCTCCTGCGTCTTGTAGGGCTGACCCAATTCAGCGACGGTAAGAGCCGCCTTGCGGCTGATCACCTCCGCAATCGTCACCAGATCACGAATCAGGTCTTTTCCGAGAATCGATGCGCTCGTACTACCGCCGCGCTTGCGATACCTCGTGATGTGGTAGCAGACGAGATCAAACGGGTAGGCTTTGTCCTCCTCGACCAGGTCCAAGAGCCCCCCAATGCCGTGGATCTGTTCCATGCGTAACCGGCGCGGTGACAGCGTCAGCTGGTGAGCCAACTCCGCTAGGTCCTTGTTAAGGAACTTCGGCATTGATCTTACCCGATACCCACTTTGCACAGGCACTACCCTAAACCCCACCGCGCGGCTCAACGAGCCTCAATTGCGGAGCGATTCCACGCCACACCTCACACCGTCGCGTAGCAACCCCATAGCATCCAAGCAGCCGCTACGGACCGCCGATGGCAAGGACACCTAAACCACGGTGTCACATAATATTATCGCCTGAGCCAACTGCGCGGTCAACTGGGAAAGCCGGCTGACACAACGTGGCGACAACTATTCAGATTGGCGCCAATAATCCAGCCGGGAAGGAAATACTGCGGTGCGAATGGAACCACGCGATCTAGCGATTCTCGAGACGCCTCAGGCATGTGGCGAGTTTCTGGACATAACCCCGGTCCTCCCGCCCCTGAATCGCGTTTCGGTAGGCTTCGATGGCACTTTCGATGTATTCGGGGTGCCCGAACAAGGCCATCAGGTGGTTAGCGCCGGCGAGCTGGGCCACGATCGTCCAATGCTTGTCCGCTTCTCGATGGGCACGCTGCAGAACGGCCACGGCCTCGGAGACCTCATCGACCCCAAGATCGTGTGCCTCGGCAGCCAGCTCGGCTTCAGCCTCGAGGTCGACGTCGGACAGCTTCAGCGGTCCCGCCACTCTGCCCAGCAGCTCCACGTTGCGAGACTGAGCCGAGAACCTGCGGTAGAAGATCCAGGCCCTTGCCATATGGGCGTCGGCAGTCTGTGCCGCGATATAGCCGCCCATCCACCCGGCTTGGCGCCGCTGGCCGTAGGCCGATCGCGCCGAAACCTCGGACGAGAGATCCCGGGTCATGTCACCGGCTGATCTGACCCACTCACCCGCGGCACGGGCCGCCCGACCGGAAGCCTGAATCGACTGGTTGAACAGCTCGAGCGCTTCGTCCTCGACAGCAAGCGCTTCCGCCTCAATGTCGGTAATCTCCGCGAGGGCAAGCGGTGCATTCGCTATCGCCTGGTTGAGGCCCTGAACGGTTCGATCGTGATCGGCCTGGTGCTCGTTCCTGATGCCCTCCAAGCGGGCGATGTCGGAGCGAAGATCGTCAAGGGCGTGCTCCTCCTCGGCCAGCTTCGCGCTTACGACGGCGCATTCGTTGCGGAAGTGCGTCAGGCCGTACTCAACGGTCAGGTCAGCCGTCGAGCCGTTCTCGACGAATTTTCCGGACAGGTAATCACCACTACCGTCGATCACGGCGGTGGGCAGCGAGCCGAACTCGATCACCTTGACCGCCCGGGCGGCCTCCCGGAATGTGCGATCCTGCTCGAGCAGGCGGGCTTGAAACACCTCGCCGCCATTGGGGTCGGCGAAGTCGACCCCGTCATGCCGAATCGCCTCATACAGATCCCTCGCCTCATCTCGCCGAGCGGTTTCGCCCGCGAGGCGATTCTCCATATCTTGGATCACATCCTCGAGCGAGCCGCGCCTATCGCGCAACGTGCCCAGGTTCGCCTCCGCCGCCGTCGCCTTTTCTCGCAGAAGCGTGGTCCGCTCATCGATACCGGTATCAGATAATGCCGCTTCCTGTGACGGCGCGGCCGCCACCAGAATGCCAAGTGACGCGAGCGCGCGTCGGTGGGGCTCGGTGCGTTGGCGACCGAGGTCGGCTTCGAGGCGCCTGGCAAGACCCTGATGAAAGAGTATGACGGCCTTGAGGCGGTTTGCCTCGACGTTCGAGGCTGCGTTTGCATTTCCCGAAGTGACGGCCAACGCCTCATTGACCTCATCGAGGGCTTCCTTGAGCAGGACCTCATTCTCCTCGATCAGAGAGTCACGAGCCTCGATTCCATCTCGAACCTGCCCGGGGAGGTTGCCGTAGGAAGCACGTGCGTTGCGTGGCGGGTTCGGAAAGTCGTAATCCGCCGGCGGGTGGTCCTCCCACTGCCTGCCGTGCTTCTCCTGATACTCGTCACCGAATGCGTCGATCAGCGCATCGGGATCCTCGATATCGACGTCCACATCGACGTCAGCCAGGGAGTCAAGCAAGAGATCCTTGTAGGTCAACCCATGATTGTATTTGTCGAGCAGGCGCCTCGCACGCTCGACGTGGACACCCGCCTCGGCATCCACGGCCCGCTGGGCATCCTCCAACGCGGGCAGGATGAACCACCCGAGCAGGCATACCACCAGTGCGCCGATCAACACAATCCCTGGGACGAGGTTCTGCTTCACGAGTTACTCCACGGCGGGCCGGAAGAGCCCATCAGCGGGCCCTCGAATCCACCCGACACGCCCCCAACGCCGAAGGCCTTGCCGGGTGAACGCATTGTAGTTCCAGCCGCGGGGGATGCAAACCGGACCACATCGCTGAAAATCCCCAGCGATGCTCCGAGCGGGTGCCGGCAGGGTGCGACAGGCATGGAACGGGCTGTTAATCCCGGGTCCGTGACAGAATCGGCGGGTGGGGTCGCAGGCTGAAAGCCTGCCTGAAAGTGGCAACGCTGAAAGACCTGGGAGTTGCAGGCTGAAAGCCTGCCTGAAAGTGGCACGCTGAAAGACCTGGGAGTTGCAGGCTGAAAGCCTGCTCTGCAATAGCCGGGGGCAAGCGTAGCGTCGCCCCCGGAGGACGTCGCCACCAAACCGCCCGACCCTGAAAGGGACGTCTATTTTCTGCGGCGTGTGCGACGGGACGTTTATGCGACCCCTACAGGGTCGAATGGAACGGGCGCTGGGGTTACCGTGGGCGGCGTCCCGCCTCGGCGGGACTTGCCCACGGCTACTGTAGGTCAGCCCTTCAGGCTGTATCAGCGTACGACGCTTTCAGGCTGTATCAGCGTACGGCGCTGAAGCCGCCGGAAGTGTCACGGACCCGTCAATCCCGCTCGATGCGGCGGCCGTCGATCTCAATAACTTCGATGTCGATGGCACCGATCACGGAAACCAGCGGAAAGCTCAGGTCGGCCAGACCCGCATTCCTCAGGGAGGAGGCCGCAAGCGCGATCCGAGTCGGGCTGCACACCGTCTCTCGGAGTGCGGCGTCCACGTCGATCCAGCGGCCGTCGATGAGAAACTGAGTCCACATGTGGTACCCGAACACGCCGGATCGGCCGCCATAGTTGCCCACATAGGCGACGCCCGCGACAACCCGTGCCGGCAGGCCATTCAACCGCCCCAGGGCCGCGAGCAAAACGGCGTGCTCGCTGCAATCGCCCTCCCTGGTCCGACAGACCTCGCTGGCGGTGGCAAAACCGATGTTGAGGTTCTTGTCGGCGACGTAGTCCGTGACGAAGCGTCGGAGCCTGTCCGCGAGGACGAAGGGCCCGGTCTCGCCTCCGGCAGCCCGTTTGGCCAGCTCGATCAGCTCCGGATCGGCCGTGTTGATCACAAGGTTCGCATCCAGGTACTCCGAGAGGTCCTTTGGAACGCTCCTCGGCCCTGCCGCCGTCGGGACGGGCTTGTGCGTTTGTCGTGTCACGATCAGGTCGACGGATCGGTCGGCCTGCGCGGCGACCCTCTGCATACCGCTATCGGGAAGATCGCTCAGGTCGGCTTCGTTGGTCTTGGCCTTGAGGCGGTAGGTGATCCGGTCAACCGATTGCGGGTCGATTTTGATCTTGGTCTCGATGACGTTCGCCATGAAGATCTCGGGGGCGAGAAAATCCGACAGCGCGGAGGCCTGGTCCGTCGTGATCAGCTCAAGATCGAAACCGGCCAGCGGGACCCTTGCTCGAAGCGGCTCGCCGCTGTCGTCGAGCCATGATTCCGTTCGTAGCGTTCCGATGGGTGATTCGATGATTACTGTGACCTTCGGCCCGCGCATTGTCTTACCGTGGTGCACGAACTCCTCCCGCTGACCGATCTTCGTGATGGCCTTGACTGCGTCATCCAATCGGAAGTCGGGCTCATACACATCGAGCGTGTACTCGGTACCCGGTTTGAACCCGCGCAGCAATGACTCTCGAAAGCAGCCCCACGTAGTGAGCACGGCCCCTTTCGGGTAGGGGAAGGTCTGGCTCTTCACCATACCGAACTGGGATGACTCGATCGTGACCTTGCCCTCACTGATGGTGCCCTTTTGCAACATGACGACGGATGCCATGTTCGTTTCCGACTCGAAGCTGATGGGGGCACCGGCGAGGGTTTCCAGGGCGCTGCGGGTTACGCTGACCTCGATCGGTTGACCCGCCCGATCAATCCGCAAGTGCATCGTGGTGCCCGTGCGGATGAGACCGCCATGGCGGGTCATCGTCGTGTGCGCATACCCGACCTTCTTCCCGCTCAAATAAATCTCCGCCCACTGATCGCTGAAGCGGCCCTCGGGCGGATTGCTGGGATCGATTGGACCCGCAAGCACGGGTTGCATAAGCAGGCAAACGAAGCAGGACATCATGATGGGCCGACGAATCATCCGGGTTTCTCCCAAGAAACGAGCTTTCCGCCGGTGTGGAGGGGCACACCGGCAACACGGCGAATAAAGCCGACGCGGCTGCGGCGTTCCATGCTACCGCGGTTATCGTCCGAAGCGGTCCCCCATCTTGTGCAAAGCGGTCATCCGCGCCCGGGTCGCGGCGGCGGCTTGACCGGCTACCGAAGCGCATCTATGCTGCGGATCGGATACCGGGCGGATGGAATAGGCCCCGCATCCGGCTGCGGCGAACCCTTGGCTGAGATGACCCACCGATGCCTGACGACACCAAGCCGGGCGCGACGCTCCATCCACTGGGCCCGATGGTCTACCGCGTGGCTGCACGCAGCCCCGCCGCCGCCCGTGCGGCCGCCGCCGTCGTGCTGGCTTGCTGTGTTGCATTGCTGGCAGCGGCGGTGTGGCTGAGCCCAAGCGGCGCGGGGATTGGAACCCACGAGCAGTTGGGTTTCCCGCCCTGCACGATGGTCATGATGACGGGATATCCGTGTCCCACGTGTGGGATGACCACGGCGTTTTCCCACACGGTCCGAGGGCACCTGATTGCGGCGTTTCATGCGCAGCCGGCGGGCTTGGCATTCGCCTTGGCTGTCGTGGCGGCAGGTGTGCTAGCGTTGAGCACCCTGTTGACCGCCAAGGTCTGGTCGGTCAACTGGTATCGGGTTCCTCCGGCGCGGGTGGTGCTGATTGTCGTGCTTCTGGTGGCTGGCGGGTGGGGCTACAAGCTTCTAACCGGTATCCTGACGGGAGACCTTCCGGTCAGGCGATAGGGCCGCCGGACGAGGGATGTGCCGGAGCCCGCCGTCGATCATGTGGATTCGGTCGGGCGAAGGGTGATGACCGCATGTCGAGCTTCGGCGTGCGTGTGTCTGCTTGAACCGTTTGGCGGAGACAACTGTGATGCAAAGGGAGCGGCTTGGCGTGATCCTGCTTTGCGTGTGCCTTCCGGCGGCCGGCTGCAAGCTGCTGACACCGCTGGTCTTTGTCGGCGGTGACACGAAGAAGGTACTGCCCGAGTTCGACAAGCTATCCGGTAGCCGGACGGCGATCCTTGTCTGGACGGATCAATCCACCCTGTTTGATTATCCCTTCGCGCGCTTTGAGCTGGCTGCGTATACGGCTGACAAGCTCAGGTCCGAAACCGAGCAACGCACGTTGGATGTGACCGTGATTGACCCGCGCGAGGTGGACGACTATCTGCAAAGAAACCTCGATGCCGGAATCGACCCGCAAGCAGTGGGACGGCAGTTCAACGCGGATTATATCATCTATCTGGAGATTCTGGATTTTCAGGTTCGCGATGCCGACCAGCCGCAGTTCCTGCAGGGTCGCGTGCGCGCGTCGGTCACGGTCCATGATATCCGTGCAGACCCCGACCTGCCGCGGGTGTATGAGCTGACGCCCGTTCTATGCACGTACCCGGAACACGGTCCGGTTCTTCTGTCCGCCACAAACTCGCCTCAGATCCGAGAGGCGACCTACCACAAATTCTCGGAGCTGGTGGCCAGGAAGTTCTATGAGCACACGATTGAGTTCTAGTACCGTTTCCAGAAAGGTACCGCTGGCCTTCTTCCCCCCTTGCCAAGGGGGGGGACTGAAGGGGGGCGGCTGATGCCAAAGAACCTCCGCCAACCCCTCCTTGGGAAGGATGGGAGCGAGAAACGGCGCGCGGGGCGGATCGGGATATTGCTGGTTGCCCTTCTCATGCTCGGTGGGTGCGGGTACAGCCAAGGCCAAGCACTGTACTTCCTCGGGTTCGGACGACGGGCGATGGTCGAGGCCAAGTTCCGCCTGACGGATCAGCCGATCCTCATTCTGGTTGACGACGCCGCGGGCCATGTGGACTGGCCAATGGCGACGGGATACCTGATCGATAACCTCAGCCAGGAACTCCTCAAGCGAAAAGGCGCAAACCGGATCATCCCCCGGCGGACATTGAACAACCTGCGGCGAGCCGACCCGCGGTTCGAGAAACGCAGCGCCCGCAAGATCGGCGAACTCGCCGGGGCGACACAGGTACTGTGGATCGAGGTACGCGACTACCTTGGAGAGGCGGAGTTCCTCGAAGTTGCCAACGCCGCCTATTTCAGCGTCATGGTCAAGGTGCTCAACGTGCTCGAGAAGGAATCGCGCTCGAAGGTGCGCCTGTGGCCGGCAAGCCGCGAGGGACATTACGTCACGGTGTCACTCACCGGCGGCGAGGTCGCGATTGCCAAGACGAAGGATACGGTTTCCAAGGAGCTGGCCAGTCGATTGGCCGTCGCGATTGCGAAGTTGTTCTGCGACTACCGTCCGGACGATCTCGAACAGGTAAAATGACGCGCGTATGTCACCTATTCGACGGCTTCGCGGGTTGGGAGCAGCGCGTCGGTGTTTCACAACTCGCCAACCACTCATCGCAGGATCATTCCACCCACCGCCTGGCGACCATTGACCCGGTCGCCGTTGCGGCGCTGGATCCGATGAAACCCAAGGTGGAGATTGTCGCCCGCTGCGGCGGAGCGGCCCCACTTGCGGCGCCGGGCGTGGCGAAGTTCCTGTTCGGTAAGCGGTTTGATCTGATTCACGCTTGGGGACCGACGGCGGCTGCGGCGGCTCGGGCTGCCAGCCGGCTGCCGATCATTCTCGAACTGTTCGACCCAGCGCTGGCCACACGATCCGCCAAGATGATCCGCACACTCACCGACTCCAAGCGCCTGGCGGTCATCTGTAGCTGTGGAACCGTGCGGCGAAGGCTCATCGAGGGCGGCGTTGCGCCGCGGGCCTGCGTCACGGTTCGCCCCGGCGTGGATTTCGGGCTCATCAACCGATGGCGGCGTGAGCCGCTTCGCAGACAGCTTGGCATCGAACCGGACGATTATGTGATCCTCCTTTCGCTCGCAAAGACGGCTGACCGTGTGCAACTCGATGCCTACCTGGCTACCACGATCATGAACGATCTCGACGGCGGGGTTCGCGTGATCACCCCGGGCGTCTTGCGCGCCTCGCGCGGACGGCAAAGGATCGAACGATTCGCCGGCGCGCTCATCGGACCGCCGCTGCTGGTCCGGCTTCCCGAGAAAACACGATTCGAAAGGCTCATCTCCATTTGCGATGCGCTGGTCATGGTGCCACGCGGTGACACTGCAACAACATCGATCGCCTGGGCGATGGCCTGCGAGACCGCCGTGATCGGATCGTCTGTCCCTGTGGTGGCGGAACTGATCCGAGACGGGCACAACGGTCTTCTGTTCAAGCGAGTCCCCGGCAGGAGCATTGTCTCCGCGATCGCCGGGCTCCTGGCGGATCGCCGCGCCCAAACAAGGGTGAGGGATGTCGCGCGCGGGCAGGCGTATCAGGTTTTCAGCGTCAGCCGTAGCGTCGAACAACACGCCCGGGTCTACCGGAACACCCTGAGCGGCAAAATGCCGGGCGAGGGTGTTGTGGATACGGCGGTTGGAGCGTAGACGCGCTTTGAGCATCCGCACGGGCTCTCGACAAGGTCGGGACGGGTCCCACACGCAGCCCGCCGATTGTCCTGCGGGCTACCGCGGTCCGCGGGTCGATGAGCGCAACAGTGATTGATTCATCCGCTGCGCATCCTTGAGCTGCTTGCCGAGTCCATCGTCCCTGCCTGTGTAGGGAGTGGGTGAACAGGAAAGTCGAACGAACCACTTCACGACGTTGTCGTAATCGCTCAAGCTGATGTACTCGGGGGCGATACGCTTTCTCTTCACATCGACGTTGTGGTAATTCCCCAGCGCGACGCAAACGCCGGTGGCTTCATGGCCAAGGTCGCAGTAAGCGGATGATTCGCACATTCCCCCGTCCATGAGCTTGCGCTGGTACTTGAAGCCCTTGTCCGTCTTCTCGAGCTCTCGGGCGATGCGCCGACAATGGGCCGTCACCGCCGATGTATAAGTGCTTACGCGATCGCCGACGCGCAGGATCGGTCCGTCGCCCATTCTCGCATGAGGCAGCTCGGAACTGGTCTCCATCGCCACGACGAAGCACTTCCTCGGGATCGTCTTCAGGCGAACGGCCGCGATGGCCCCGGCGAACCCGACCTCCTCGGCCCGGGTCAGAAGGAAATACGCGTCGCAGGTAGGCCTCGATCGCACAAGCCGATCAATGCAGGCGAGAATGGCCGCCACGCCGGCAAGATCGTCACAGGCACAAGCGTGAAAACGATCATCGCGAATCCTGGGTTCGGGCAGGTTCCACATTCCAATCGAGCGAGGCGGAATAGCGGTCCGGACGTCAAGGACAGCCGTATCGACGCGTTTTCGCCCGTTTCTCGTGACGGTTTTGATCGAACGCACCTTTCCGCGAACCCATTCCCCATCCACATGGAACCGAACACGGCTACCGACAAAATACTCCGGCGGCACACCGCCGCGCCAAAAAGCACGAACGCTGCTCTTGTTCAACATCCGATCGGTCACGAACCCGGGATGATCCAGGTGGGCTGTGATGCAGACCGGGCGTGCGACACGGCGTTTGCCCCGGCGCACGTGAAGGAGCAGGTTACCGGCGGTGTCGCGTTTGAGCGTGACACCCTTTCGCCGCTCACAGAACCGCTCGACGAAATCGATCATAAAGTGCTCGGCAAAGGGAGCGGTCGGTAGAAGCATCAGGTCGTGCAAGATTCGCCGAGACGTCGTCGTATGTGTTTTGGCAGCCATGATTACATCAATTCAGCGGAACCCAAAGAATCGGAAGCTCACATCGGTTTTTCCAACCGGAGCATGAGAAACGCAATCAGAAGGATCACATCGAGCGTCAACACGCCGCCGCCGAGGAAGAAGCCGAACCACGATCGCGCGGGCTTGTCATTTCGTCGCTGGCCCGCGCTGTTGAACCCGAGCAGACACCCCAAGGCGGCCATCGCCGCCGAGAGAAACGTGCATCCGACAAGCGCGAACAGATAGAGCTTTGACTGATAGATGATTTGCATAACATCCATGTGGAAGTTGCGATGGGCAAGCCAGGCGGCTGCCAACAGCGGAAACACCGATAGAATGGCAAACACCTGAGCGTAACCCGCCTGCACGTCGTAGCGGCGAAAGCTGTCCAAGCCCACGTTGATCTCCTTATCCTCGAGACATCCGTCTCGCGCGTTGCGTGTTGACATCTTACCGCGATCGCGGACACATCGTCCAGTCGCGCGGCTGGACCTCTACTCCCCGCGCCAAAAGCGCGGTGAGAAAAGCACGATGATCGTGAACATCTCCAACCGACCCACAACCATCAGGACACACAGGACGATTTTGCTGGGATCGGTGAACCAGGCGTAATTCTGCGTAGCGCCGACCGCGGCCAGACCGGGACCGATGTTGTTGAGCGTCGCGGCGGAAGCGCTGGCAGCCGTCGCCATGTCAATCCCATTCGACGCCTCCAACATTCTCAGCAGCACCGTGCCGATGATGAACAGCAGCACGATCCCGCACAGATAGACGAGCGTGTTGATCTTGAGACCGGGCTCGATGGCTGATCGTCCGATCTTGACGGTTCGAACGACGTTCTTGCGGTACACGTGCTCCAGTTCGGCGAGCATGACCTTGGCGGCAATCATGATGCGAACAACCTTGATACCACCGCCCGTCGAACCGGCTGACGCCCCTATAAACATGAGGGTCAATAGGACCGCCTTGGGTACGAATCCCCAAAGATCGAAATCGGCGCTGCAGAAACCCGTCGTGGTTTGGATCGCCACGGTCTGGAAGAGAGCGTGTTGCACGGTCGCACCAGCGCCCTGGAACTCGGCACCTGCCGGGGGATTACGCAACAGGCAGAATGCGATGATGCCCGTGGCGACGAGGAGAATCGACAGATATACGCGAAGCTCGGGATCACGCAGCGCATCACGCCACCGCCCTTGAATGACCTGATGGTAAAGTCCGAAATTCACTCCGGCCAGAACCATGAACACGATGATGACAAGATGAATCGCGGTCGAGCTGAACCCGGCGATACTCGTGTCGAGCGTGCTGAAACCGCCCGTCGCCAGCGTGGCGAACGTGTGACAGACGGAGTCGAACCAACCCATCCCGCAAACCCGCAGGGCAATCACCTCAGCCATGGTCAATCCGCAGTAGATCAACCAGAGGATGCGGGCGGTGTCTTGAATGCGCGGCGTAACGCCCTCCGGCGTCGGTCCCGGCGCCTCGATCCGATAGACCCTTCTTCCTCCTACGCCCAGCATCGGAAGGACGGCGACGAACAGAACAACAATGCCCAACCCGCCGAGCCAGTGCGTCGAGGCCCGCCAGAGCAGCATGCCGCGGGGCAGCGTGCCGATCGCCTCGACGACGGTGGCGCCGGTGGTGGTCAGACCGCTCATCGCCTCAAAGTAACAGTTGACGAACGAATCAAAGGGGTGCGGAGTGATGTGGGCATCAGGGCGCATCGCCGCCCAGAGCCGAAAGGGCATGGCTGCCAGCGCCGCGCCGATTATCCAGCTCATCGCCACCAGGAGCATTGCCTCCCGCTGCCCGATGATCTCGCCCTTGTTCGGGCCTCGTCGATACAACACACCGCCGAGCACCGCACCGGTCAGCGCGCTGATCATCGTTGCATACAGCTCGCCGGCGTCGCGCAGATCGCCCAATACATAATCGATGCCGCTGAAAATCCCCACGGCAAAAATCGCGCCGCTCAGCACGAGCAGCAGCAGGCCCAGATAGCGGCTGACGAGTCGAAGGTCGAGGATCATTTCGTGACAAACAGTTTGCGAAGATCGTCGCTGATCCCTACGGGTCCGATCACCAGGAACACATCGCCGGCGGTAACCTGATCATCCGCCCCGGGAACCCACACGCGACCCTCCCGCCGGATGGCTGCGATCATGGTCCGCGACGGAAGCTTGATGTTGCGCAGCTCGTGGTTGAGAACCTTCGCGCGTCGTGACGGACGAATCTTATAGACCTCGGCGATGCCATCGGCGAAGGTGGCCACCGAATGGATCGGGCCGACGTCGATCAGGTTCAAAATGGCCTTGACGGCAACCGCCCGAGGGCTGAAAGCGTGATCGATGCCCACGTGCGGGAACAGACGCAGGTACTTGGTCCGCTGCACGACGGCGATGACCGTGGACGCCCCGAGCGTCTTCGCCTGCGCACAGGCAAGGATGTTCTGCTCATCGTCCTCGGTAACGGCAACGAACACGTCCACCTTGTCGATGTGTTCGTCAGTAAAAGTGGACGGGTCGGTCGGGTCGGCTTCGAGGACCGTAACGTGCTCGAGCTTCTCCGCGAGCTCCTCGGCCCGATCGTGGTGCTCCGTAAACAGACGCACCGAGAAAAGGCGTCCCTTCAGCGCTCGACAAAGCCAGACGGCCGTCGACGCCTCGCCCATGATGACGACGTTCCGCCGCTTCTGCTTGTCTTTGTCGAAGAGCCTGCGGGCGGTATCGAACGTCTTGGACTCACCGATCAGCGTAACGAAATCACCCTCATGGATGGCTGTATCAGCTTCCGCGATGCACGCACCGGAGCCTGACTCGACCGTGGCCAGCCGGGCGCTGGCGGGGAGGACCAGCTCCGAAAGCTTCTTATCGATGGCCGGGACCGCGCCCGCGACGGGAAACCGCTGCATCAGCAGTTGCCCTCGGGAGAACTCCTCGAGAGCGATCGCGCCCGGGTTACGGATCGTCTGTGCGATCGCCAGTGACGTCGCATGTTCCGGACACAGCAACTCGTCGACGCCGAGCTGCTCGGCGAATGCCGTTCTGCGAAGTGAGAAGTTGGCTGTGTGGTGCACGCGAACGATCGTGCTCTTCGTTCCGGCGGCCTTCGCGAGCGCAGCCGTCAACAGGTTAACCTCGTCAACCCGCGTGGCGGCGACGAGCAAGTCACACCGTTCACAACCAGCTTCCTTCAGGATGTGAAGATGGGCGGAGTTGCCAACGAGCGTGCGCAGGTCCAATGTGTCGCCCAGCCTCCGCAACCGGTCCGGCGCCACGTCGATGAGCGTCACGGCGTGTCCGGCGGATGACAGGACCTCGGCTGCATGTGCCCCAACCTCACCAGCGCCCGCAATGATTACGTTCATCAGGACTGCCCCGCGCCAAAACCAAGATGGGATGATACCGAGTTGTAGGATCGGGGGCCAGCTACCGCCCCGCTTCCCTGCGATCGAGGTGGAGCCTGAGTATCCAGTCCACCGAAGCCCGCTCGAGATCGCCGTTGAGCTGACCTAGGTGGCTCTCGAAGATCTCGATTTCGCGCCTCGCCCCCACGACCACGCCCGGTTTGCGATCGGCAAGTTCCCGCAGATACGCCGCGAACGGCTCCGGCTGCTTGCGTGACAGATAGTAGACCAGGCCCCATGCTTGGGCGTAGCGGTACACGAGGTTCTTCTCGTCGGCGGCAAAGAGTTCCGGCTGCGACACCAACCTCTCGAGCGATACGTAGCGGTCCGTGGCCAGCGCGGCTTCGAGCTGTTCGTCCGTGATCCTCTTGGCGTCGAGCGACACACCCAGCGCGTCACGCAGGTCAGCCAACCTCATGTGATTGACCCGCCCCAGCCCACGGGCCGCCATGGACTCGGGAACCTCGAACTGGCACGCCAGCCCCTCGACCACCCAAAGTGGATTGTCCGCCCCGCGCGGGTGAACGCCGACGTTGTGGAAGATCTGGTGGGCGGCCTCATGACGCAGCACGAAACGGTTGAACCGCTCGACGATGGAATTGCGCTGGGCACGCAACGACGAAACCTGGCGCCGCAACGCCTCTTTCCGCTGGCGCGATGCGGCGGCATGCTGACCGCTTTGGCGAAGCTGCTCGAGGCCCTCCTCGATCTCCGCAATCCGGTCGTTGATCCGCCGAAGCTGCGGTGAGTTGAGCGTGTTGCCGAAGGCAGCCACGTTGATCCCCTGATCGTACAGGCCCGCGGCCGAACCACCGGTCAAGCCCACGGTGCGACAGAACCGGTCGAAGTCCTCGTGCCGATCAAACAACAAGATGCCGAAGGGCTGCTCGGACGGCTTGACGTCGATTCCGATCGCCTGGCAGAACCGGAGGATCGCGTTGAAGGTACCCTCGAGCCGCCCGACAAGTGGGCTCAGCACGTTGGGACGTGTGTCGTAGCAAATCAGAAAGTGATCCGTCCGGCGAATGCGGAACTCATTTCCACGCCCGGCATCCGTCCCCCACCCTTGCTGCGCAAGAACGGGGCACCCGCCGGCGAGCCCGAGCAGCTTGTCTGCCAATCGTTCTTCCACATCCGTCCCCCACCCTTGCTGCGCAAGAATGGGGCACCCGAAAGGGATGGGGCACCCGAAAGGGATGGGGTATCCGCCTGGGATGGGATACGCACGCGGGGAGGATGCGCCATCAGCGCGGGCCGGTGGAACTGCGGATGCCACAGCGGCAAGAAGAATCCAGATGACCGTCGCACGTTCTTGCACGACTACCACCCCTCTTTCCCCCCTTGCAGAGGGAAGACGCCCGGATCGTCTCGACCATCAGGCGTTTGCGGCGACCTCGGCGATCAACTCTGGTGGGGCGCCGATGTCCGCCACGCAGACCCGGCCCACATAGGGCGCGGCGGCGGGCTTGGTCAACCCGATCTTGTTGGCCGCGAAAGTGACCGTCACGTCGGCCCGGATCGTCGCGTTGGACGGTTCGCCCGTGTCGCAATCGAGCCCCGAGGGCACGTCGATCCCGATAACCGCCCGCTTGCCCGCCGCGTTGATCGCCCCAATCAACTCAGCCGTCGGGCTGCGAACTTCGCCGCGGAACCCCGTGCCCAGCAGAGCATCCACGACCACATCGTCGGGCTTGAGGGACTGGACCGCCGCGAGCTGGGCGTCCTCCTGCGGTGCGATCGTGGGTTCAAGCCCCATCGCCTCGACAATACGGAAGTTGGCCTTGGTGTCAGGGGTCATGCGCGTCGGCACATCGGTCATCATCACGCGAACCGACCATCCAACGTTGTGAAGGTGCCGCGCAATGACACAACCGTCGCCGCCGTTGTTGCCAACGCCGCAACAGATGAAGGCGCTTCCGGTCGGACCGTAGCTCTCTCGAATGACCATGGCTGCGTTCCGCCCCGCGTTCTCCATCAAAACCGGACCGGAGATGCCGTACTTGTTGATCGCCAGATGATCAACCCGCCGAATCTGGTCGCGCGTGAGAATAGTAACCATGGCGGGATTGTAACACCGGAGGCTAGTGCTTGACCACGCATGAATTTGCGGGATGGGTGGAGCCGAAGAGTGTGCCACTGCTCTTGAGCAGTGCGGAACTTCGACCTGTGGATTGACGCTGCTCGAGAGCAGTGCCACACCAAACCGCAGATTGAGGATTGGCCGCACACTAATCCTGCGAAGGACTCGGCAATCCGGAGTCGAACGGAAGCGAGGAGACTGTCACCATCGGCTGGACGGTCGGGGCGACGTTGTCGGTGAGCCTTGTCTGATCGGTTGGGATCGACTCGTGCAGGACGGTGGTGGCGCTTCGGGCCTGGTTGGCCAATCCGCCTGGCCAGGCGAACAGGATCAGCATCGGGATGCTGCAAAGGGCCAAACCCCATCGCAATGGAACGCCGCCGGTGGCGGTGACGCGCGCCGCCTTGGGGCGGATGTAGGCGGCCGCGATGATCCTGAGATAGTAAGCCGCGGCGATGGCGGAGTTGATCACGCCAATGATCGCCAGGGCGATGACAGGTCCGTGGAACGGATGGCTGCCGTCGAGCGAAAACGCGCTGGCGAAGATGTAAAGCTTGCCTATGAACCCAGCCGTCGGCGGGAAACCCATCAGGCTGAAGGCGCAAACAGCCAGCGCAAACGCAACCACCGGAGCACGGGAGGCCAACCCGCCGAGATCATCCAGTGTTTCGATCGGCCCGTCCTCCTTGCGGAACGCGCTCAGAACGGCGAACGCCCCGAGGTTCATCGCACCGTAAATGGCGATGTAAAACAGCAGTGCGGCGATTCCGTCGCGCATCGGTCCCTGCCCGGCGACCGGCCCGACAAGGAAACCTATGAGCATGTAACCCGTGTGGGCAATGCTCGAATAGGCCAGGATGCGCTTCGCGTTGCGCTGCAATAGGGCCAGAACGTTTCCGACCGTCATCGTCGCCACCGCCATGACCCACACAAGCCACATCAACGCCGTGGGCAGATCCCAGTTGCAGGCGGCCCCCACCTTGATCAGCGCGACAAACCCGGCGAACTTCGGCACGAAACCGAGGAGTCCGGTGACGGGGGAGGCCGCACCCTCATAGACGTCGGGGGCGTATACGTGGAAGGGAACAGCCGCCACCTTGAACGCCAGCCCGCCAAAAACGAGCAAAAGACCGATGACGGCCTGTGGTCCCATGGCGGACCCGGTCGCCCACGTTGAAACGGCCACGCCACCCGCAAGTGAGTGGATCGTTGTGGTCCCGGCTGTCCCGTAAAGGAAGCTCAGACCGTAAGCGAATATGGCGGCTGCCAGCGAACCGAGGAAGAAGTACTTGACCGCCGCCTCCGAACTCCGCGCGTCCTTGCGGCTTAGCGCGATCAGGACGTAAGTCGGTATGCTGACAAGCTCGATGGCGAAAAACAGCACGATCAAATCGTTCGCCGAGGCGGTCAGCAAAACGCCGAGCAGCGAAAACAGGATCATGGACATGTATTCGCCGCGTTCCTCCGCCACCGGCTGATGCCAGTTGACAAGCAGAATGAGGGCGCCGAGCACAAGGGCAATGCAACGCGTGTAGAACGTGAGGGAGCTGAGCCACAGACCGGGCGGTCCACCCATCGCGTCCGGCACACCCAGCAGCAAAGACGCCGCCAGTGCAGCCAGAACCACAATCAGCGACAGCAGAGGCGTCGATATCCCACGCTCGGAGTGAGCCCGCGCCAGCCCGACGATCAACGCCGCGCACCCGCCGATGAGCAGGATCAGCTCAGGCGCAAGCTGGAACAGGTAGTCTCCCACATTCATGGATCAACCCTCCACGCAGGGAGATCGGCAGCACATGCAACGAGCCCGTCGCGCTCCGTCGGCCCGCCTCCATGCCAAGTTGCAGACCCCGGCTGCGCCTGAAGTGGGACCGGGGGAGACTCACGAAGTGGCTGGCCACCGTGCTCTTTCCCCCTCTGACAAGCAGGGAGGGGCGAGGCCGCCAACCCAGGGAGACTCTCGCTGCAGGCAATGGGTAGTGCGCTTAGTTGCCCGTCGGTGTTCATCCTCCCATCACTCTCAGCCTGAACGGTCGAGCTTGGCGATCGCAGGATGTGCTCCCGGATGGCTGTCTCGAACGAATTGAGCATCGGTTTCGGATAGACACCGAGGAAAATGCACGCAAGCGCTATCGGCGCAAGGAAGCCGATCTCCCGCCCGGTAAGGTCTCTGGTCAGGCCGGTGGAGGTGTCGGGCGTGTTGGGCGGCTCCTTCAGCGGTCCGAACAAAACGCAGCGGCACATCCAGAGCATGTACACCGCGCCGAGGATGATCCCAAGTGCCGCGGGGATGACATAACCGTAACCAAGCGGGCCGGCCCGCAGGCCGTCCGTGACCGCGGGGGACGTGGCCGTGCCGAGCAGGACGAGGAACTCACCCACAAAACCGTTCAGGCCCGGCAAACCGATACTGCTAAGCGTGAAGAAGACAAGGAAAAACGCCATCCAAGGCATCTTCCTGGCCAGCCCGCCGATTCTGTGAATATCGCGCGTGTGGTATCGCTCATACACACAGCCGACCACGAGGAACAGGGCGCCCGTCGACAGGCCGTGGTTGATCATGTAGAGAACGCCGCCGGTCATACCGGCCACCTTCAGGCTGAACATCCCGAGCATGCAGAAGCCCAAGTGCGCCACGGACGAATAGGCGACAAGCTTCTTGATATCATTCTGGACCCAGGCTGCGAGTGAGGCGTAAATAATGCCAACGATTGACACTACCGCGATGAACGGTGCAAGCTGGAACGTTGCGTCGGGCAGTATCGGAATGCTCAACCGACAGAACCCGTACGTGCCGAGTTTGAGCAGGACGCCGGCGAGGATCACACTCCCAGCCGTCGGTGCCTCGGTGTGGGCAAGCGGAAGCCATGTATGCACAGGGAAGAGCGGCACCTTGATGGCGAACCCGGCGGCAAACGCCAGGAAAAGCCACCATTGCACATTGAACGGGATGCGACCATCCTGCCCCATGCGCGTGAGTTCTTCGATATCCAGCGTCAGTCGGCCACCCGTGGCCGTATAGGCGAAGTAGGCGAGGTAGACGATACCGGCGAACGTCAGCACGCTACCGGTAAGCGTAAAGATGAAGAACTTGTTCGCCGCCCGCCGACGCTCCGGACCGCCCCAGATACCGATCAGGAAATAGAGCGGAACGAGCGTGAACTCGAAGAACACGTAAAACAGAAGGAGATCCATCGCGCAGAACACGCCGAGCAGACCGACTTCCAAAAGAAGCAGAAGAATGTAATACTCGCGGACGCGATTGCGAATCGCCGTGAAGCTCGACCAGATCGAAAGCGGCACGAGAAACGCCGTCAGGGCGAGCAACCAGATACTGATACCGTCGACACCGACCTTGTAACCGATGTCAATCGCGGCTTGCTCCTGGCCGCTGCCGACGATCCAGGGCACATGCGCCGTCAAGACGAAGCCGCTGCCGGCATCGCGGACCGGTTGTGACGCCGTGTGGAAGTCGAACAGGGCCGCGATCGTCAGCGCCAACGTAATCAGCGAGACCGCCAGCGCGCCGTGTCGGATAAGGACGTGGTCGTCACGTCGAGGGAGCAGAAGCAGAATCGCCCCCACAAGCGGCGAGAAGATCACACATGTCAATAGCCAACTATCCAACGCCAACATCCTTCACGAGCCGCAGGCTCGAGCCTGCGCGGTGTTGCGAACCACGGTTACGCTTTACCGACTCTCTCTCCGCATCCTCACGGGTGGAACCCGCGGCTCACCGCGCCCGCCCGAAAGCATCTACACCCAGAAGACCAAAAGCATGATGATCGTGATACCGGCTACCATCGTCAGCGCATATCCCTGCACAGCGCCGCCTTGCAGTGTGCGCAGCAGGTATGCAAGCCCGCGCGGGATGGCCGTCGCCAGCCATACCAGACCATCGATAACATAATCATCCAGTCCGACGCAGACCTTACCACCCGTCCACGCCGGCTCGACGATGCCGGCTTCGTACGCCTCGTCCACGTAGTACTTGTTCCAAAGGGTGTCGTACGTATCCGGCGCCGAAGCCCGCACCCAGCTTGGGATCCATCGCTGATCCAGGTACAACACGTAGGCCGCGATGATTGCTAGAATTACCAACCCACCGGAGAGGATCATCAGGCCGTACTCAGCCCAGAAACCCACGTGCGCCGCCGCCCCATGACCGTGATCGAGCACGGGGTTGTTCGCCACGAACGTGTGGACGAAGACCGGCGAGAGGAACTCGTGAAACGGCCTGCCGCCCACGCCGACGTACCCCGCGCCGATCGCGCCGATCGCCAGGATGAACAGCGAAAACAGCATCCACCCGCCCGACTCGTGCGGATGGACGCCCTTGGGCACGCGTTGCTGCCCGAAGAATGTGAGGAAGACCATGCGGAAGGTGTAAAACGCCGTCAGCAGCGCCGTAAGCAGCGCGATGACGCCGAGCAGCGGGTTCACGGTCAGCGCATGGTGAATGATATCGTCCTTACTGAAGAAACCACTGAACAGCGGGAAACCCGCCAGGGCAAGTGACCCGGCCATAAACGTCAGGAACGTCCACGGGAGAATCTTTCGCAGACCGCCGAGCTGACGGACGTCGATGATCCCGCCCATCGCGTGCATGACGCTACCCGCACCAAGGAAGAGCAGGGCCTTGAAGAACGCATGGGTGAACAGGTGGAAGATGGCTGAGTCCGCCGCATAGACACCGACGCCCAGGAACATGTAGCCAAGCTGGCTTATGGTGGAATAGGCCAGGATGCGCTTTATGTCCGTTTGGACCAGGGCGATCGTCGCGGCGAATAGCGCCGTAAGGGCACCGATCACGGCGACCGCAACCATGGCCGTCTGTGACGAGGTGAAGATCGCGCCGCATCGAGCGATCATGAACACACCGGCTGTCACCATCGTGGCGGCGTGAATCAGGGCGGAGACGGGCGACGGGCCTTCCATCGCATCGGGCAGCCAGATGTGCAGCGGAAGCTGAGCACTCTTCCCGCACGCGCCGCACAGGAGCAACAGCGCGATGGCCGTCACGCGACCCTGGCTGATGGCCCCTTCCTGCAACATCTCCGGCAATCGCTCGAAGACGGCGCCGTACTCGAGCGTGCCGAACGTCAGATAGATCAAGAAGATGCCGAGCCCGAAGCCGAAGTCGCCGACCCGGTTGACGAGGAACGCCTTTTTGGCGGCCGCCGCCGCCGCGGGTCTCTGATAATGGAACCCGATCAGCAAATAGCTGCACAGCCCGACGGCCTCCCAACCCAGATACAGCAGAAGGAAGTTTCCACCGAGAACGAGTGTGCACATCGCAAAGACGAACAGGGCGAGGAAAGCGAAGAAACGCTCATAACCTCGTTCGGGTTGACCCTGGTCGCGCATGTAGTCGCGGGAGTAGATCACGACCAGAAGCGAAATACCCGTGACGGTCAGGAGCATGATCGAGGTGAGCGGGTCGATGAGGAACTCGACTTTGAACCAGGCCCCCACACTGCCGGTGGCGATCCATTGGTAGACCTGGACCGCGGATGAGCACGCACCCTCTTCAGCGCGGCTGACGTGAATGAAGACGCAGACCGCCGCCGCAAACGCAACACCGACACCGAGGATGGCCGGCCAGTGCGAGCGACCGCGCAGCAGGACGGGCCCCAGCGCACCGGCGAGGATCGCGCCGGCCAGCGGCGCCAGCAAGATCACAGTTCCCAGAAGTTTTAGCGTCTCGTCCGACATTGGATGCTATGCAGTATCAAAGCGCGTTTGTGCAATTCACCATTCGCAACTCTTGATTATCCCTGCATCACCGCCCACGCTTCCGCGTCGAGCGTACCGCGCCTGCGGTGCAGGAGCACGATCAGGCCAAGGGCCAATCCCGCCTCGACGGCGGCGATCACCAGCAAAAACAGAGCGAACACCTGCCCCTCCACGTTCTGGTGCAGGCGGGCAAAGGCCACGGCCGTGACCACAACGCCCTGAAACATCAACTCCGTGGACAGAAACATCACGATCAGGTTGCGGCGAGCCAGGAACCCGACCACGCCCATGGCAAACAGGATCGCGCCGAGGACAATGTATTGGGTCAGCGGAGGTGTCAAAACGGCAGCACCTCCTTCCCGACCTGACCGATCGGCTTTTGCGGCGGCGCGTAGCCCTCGCGCGGGACTCTCTTTCGTGAAAGCGCGATCGCGCCGACCATCGAGATCAACAGGAGCACGCCTGCGATCTCGAGCGCAACGACGTACTTGGTCATTACCAGCGAGCCGATGGCCATCGTGTTGCCCGCGTCCGCAACTCCCGCCGGGGCCCTATCACTCACGGCCGTGATCGATGCGGGACTCGACTCCACGGGGGCCGAAAGGTCACCCGCCTTGCCCGCGATGGCGCCCATCAGAACGAACCCGGCCAGCACCGCTAGAAACGGCTCGCGCGCCCGCCGGTCGTAGGTCGGTGAACCGCCCTGGTGTGCGAGCATGATGACGAACAGATACGTTACGATGATCGCACCGGCATAGATAATCACCAGCGCCGCAGCCAGGAACTCCGCCTCTTGAAGAATCAGAAGAGCGGCGACGGCCACGACCACGAGCACGAAGTAGATCGCACTGTAGACGGGGCGCGGATGCGTGATGACACGAGAGGAAGCCGCAATGGCGATCAGCGCCAGCACGTAGAAGATCCAATCATTCCCGCCCGGGGCGACCGAGGACGCGAACCAGACGATGAGCGCCGCCAGGGCAGCCAACCCGAAGATCGCCCCGACCACGCCCGTCGATTTCCCGGCACGCGGGAGCAGGAAGTACACCCCCACAGCGCCGGCGGCGACGATCAGATAGAGCACAAAAGCGGCGGTCGACGTCACGTTGCGGTCTCTCCCGAACCCGGATCATGATCGCCCGGGCTCTCCCCCGATCGCGGATAACCGGTAATCCGGGGGTTCTTGCGCGGTTTGTCAGCCTTGGTCTTGTCATACATCGCCAAAAGCCTGTCCTTGTCGAAGATCATCTCCTCGCGCGATCGGCTGACGATGTCGTAGCAAGGTGTCAGCTCGATCGCATCCACGGGGCAGGCCTTCTCACACATGCCACAGAAGATGCACCTGAGCTCGTCAATGAAGAACGCGGCCGGGTACTTCTCCCGATCATCCCAGGGTGCTTCGGCGGCTTCGATGTGGATGCAGTTGACCGGGCAAGCCGTCGCACACATGAAGCAGGCCACACAGGCAACGCGGCCCTGCTCGTCGCGGTTGAGCCTGTGCACGCCGCGGTAGTTGTCCACCAGAAGCTCACGCTTCTGTTCAGGGTATTGGACCGTGATCGGGCCTTTGAAGATCGTCTTGCCCAGGTGACGGATCGTCGTCAGCATCCCGTCGAAAATCTGCGGCAGGAAAAGCCGTTCCGCCGGGGAGAGCGGTTCCTGATCGACAACCAGAATGTCCTTGTCGTCGATCATGCCGACATCCCCGCCTTCCGCAAACCGGCGCGCGTGGCACCGGGCCTGATCGGCGGTAGGTTCGACGCCCGGCCGGTGACTTCCTTCGAGGAGCGCGCCGCGATCAGCAGCATCACCAGCACGATCACCACATTGCCCACCAACGCCCAGATCGATCGCTGCAAACCGAAGTAGAGCAGACCGGCGGAAAGCGCGAACAGAGCCAGCGAGACCGGGATCAACGACTGCCAGGCAATCCGCATGACCTGATCATACCGGAACCGTGGAAGCGTCCATCGAAGCCACATCATCACGAAAATGAAGAAAGTGATCTTCGTGCAGAGGACACCGACTTTGCAGAGCACGGCCCAGAAGCTCACGGCTTCGGGCTGCGTCCAGGGAACCCACGGGAAATGCCACCCGCCCAAAAACAGCACGCAGATCACGGCGCTCGAGGTGATCATGTGGGCGTATTCACTCAGGAAGAACATTCCGAACTTAAGGGCGCTGTATTCGGTGTGGAAACCGCCGACAAGTTCCTGCTCGGACTCCGGCAGGTCAAACGGTGTGCGGTTCGCCTCGGCCAACGCCGTGATGAACAGAATCACAAAGGCGACCGGGTGCAGAAAGATGTTCCACTTCGGGATCACGCCCGCCCAATGGTCGGCCTGCTGAACCGTGATCTCCTCGAGCCTCAGCGTGCCCATAGTGAGCACGATCACGAGGATGCAGACGCCCATGGGAATCTCATAGCTGAGCATCTGGGCCGTTGCCCGGACGGCCCCGTAGAGCGAGTATTTGTTGTTGCTCGCCCAACCGCCGAGCACGATTCCGTACACGCCCATCGACGCCACACCGAGGATGTAGAGCAACCCGATGTCGGGACTGATGACCTGAATGTTGATCAGCGTATCGCCGAGCTGCCACTGGCCGCCCCAGGGAACGGCTGCAAACGCGACGAAGGCGACAAGGAAGATGATCGACGGGCCGAGGAGGAACATCGGCCTGTCAACGTGACCGGGGATGACGTCCTCTTTGAACACGAACTTCGCGCCGTCGGCAGCGAGCTGCAACAGGCCGTAGGGACCGACGCGGTTGGGGCCCGGGCGATCCTGAATCCCGCCGGCGATCTTGCGCTCGAAGTAAATGCAGTAGGCCGTCGTGCCCAGAAGCACGAGGATCACGAGCACTGCCAGGCTCACGCTGATGCCAAACTGACTTGTAAAGAACTCGGCCATTCGGTCCTCGGTCCCGCAAGTCCCTCTCGATCACGTCATAAACCGCACGGTTTCCGGAGCACGCGTTATCCCCCACCTCTAAAGAGGTGGGCCCCATCACGCCGTATTGTGTGCCACTGCTTTCAAGCAGTGCCGATCGCGGATTCCGCAGGGTCCATGCACTGGCCACAGAGTGGCCTTCTAATCGAGCAGTGGCACACCGGCCTGCAAGTCCGCGATCATATACACCGCATGTCCGCGCGGGCGCGGCAAAGCCGCCTCGCGGCAGTCCGCGGCTCACACACAACTAGTGGGCGTGCGCCGGTCGCGGCGGCGCCTCACAGAGTTCCGCGAACGCGGGCATCGTGGCTGCCATCAGCTCACGCACCCGCCCGCCATTGTAAGCACCCTCGAATCCCGCCATCTCGTACAAGTACTGCCCATCCCGTTTCGCGCCTTCGGGCGGATCGATCGCGCGATCGAACGGCTGAACGAGCCCGGCTGCGTTGACGAAGCTGCCCTCGCGCTCCGACCACGCGCAGGCGGGCAATACAACCGTCGCGCCGGCCGTCAGCGCATTCTCGAACGTATCCTGCACAACCAGCAGGTCAAACTTCCCGGCGAGCTTGCCGATGTCCTTGTCCACCCACGGTTGGGGAGAGCCACCGACAATCCAGGCGGCGCCGAATGCACCGGCCTGGGCCTTCTCCACGAATGTCTCGAAGGATAACGTCTCACCGCCCGCGGCTTCGAGCAGCATCTCGATCCCGCGCCGGTTCGGGCACTTCTCTTTCAGAATAGTGAACTTCACCGCATCGCCCGTCGCGCCGACGGGGAAGTGCTGATCCTCGCCGTCGGTCGGGACCGGTCCTGCAGTCAGGATTGCATCGGGAGCAATCTCACGGATGAACCGGATCAGCAACCACGCCTCCTCGCACGCCATGAACGGCGACAGGACGACTACGACCTTGTCGGCCCCGTGTTGGCGAACGTGCTCCTCGAACCGGTAGCGCGCGATCCTGGGGATTTCATCCCAACCCGGCATCGTGGCTTCCAACCCGCGTCGCACAACCGGCGCGGCGATCCGCTTCGTGTCATGTACGTACTTGAAGCCGAACCGCCCCTCGTCACACATCCAGCACCCGTTCACCTGCGGGTTGTATCGCGGTTTGATGCGGTAGATCGTCCCATCGGCATGATCAATCCGGATCGAACAGCCAACGGCGCAACCGGGACAGATGGAAGGCGTCTCCTTCAGAAGCCAGACACGCTGCTTGAACTGGAAGTCCTTGCTCAACATGCTGCCGACCGGACAGATGTCGACAACGTTGCCCTGCAACGGGTTGTCGAGCGGGTGTCCGGGAAACACGTCGATCTCCTTGCGCGACCCGCGATTCACGGCGCACAACTCGTGCGTGCCGGAAATATCCCTGGTAAACCGGATGCAGCGGGTACACATCACGCAACGGTCGGAGTACAGAAGCGTTCGCGGACCGATGTCCTTCTTCGCGGTGGTATGTTTCCGGTCGACCATGCGCGACTCGGTCCTACCGAACTTGTAGCTGTAGTCCTGAAGATAACACTCGCCCGCCTGGTCGCAGACCGGACAATCGAGCGGATGATCCAACAGGAGAAACTCGAGCGCGGCCTGGCGGGCCTTCTTCACGGCGTCGGAGTCAAACCGGCATTCCAGACCGTCGCGCACGGGCGTCTGACACGATGGGACCAGCTTGGGTGACCACGCCGGTTCGCGGGTCCTGGGGTCCGGCATCTTCATTTCCATCAGGCAAAGCCGGCAGGATGCCACGACCTTCAAAGCCGGATGATAACAATAGTGAGGAACGTCCCACCCGGCATCGAGCGCCGCCTGCAGGACGGAAACACCGTCGCGGCAATCAATCTCTTGACTGTCGATGATGATCTTGGCCATGGCGGCTATCGACCGCTCCCTCAGCTATCGCGTTGTAACGGCAGCGTTCTGACGCAACCGCGCCCGTGTCAGTTCACTGCTTGCAGGACTTCCTCTGCCAGGCCCGGCGGTTGGGCCTGGATGCTCGCTTCCAACTCGCTGCGGAACTTCTTGACGATCGTTTCGATCGGGTAGGTCGCACCGTCCGAAAGACCGCAAATGCTAAGCCCCGGCATCATGCCCATGTTCCTTGCCGTTTCAAGGATGATGTCGAGATCCTCCATGCGCCCACCACCCTGGCAGATGCGCGTGGCGATCTTGTGCATCCAGCTCGTGCCCTCGCGGCACTGCGTACATTGACCGCATGATTCCGTCGCAAAGAACCGCGTCATGTTGCGAAGGACGATCCGAATATCCGTATCTTGATCGATGACGACCGCGCACGCCGTTCCCAAACCGAGCAGACCGTAGTTGCGCGGGTCCTCGAAGTCCATCTTCATAGCAAGCTCGTCCGCCGTCAGAATCCCCATCGAGACCCCACCCGGCAGAACACCCTTGACCTTCTTGCCCGGCATCATGCCGCCGCCCATGTCCTCTCGCTCGATCAGTTCACGGACGGTGAGGTCCATGGCGGCCTCATAGCATCCGGGACGATTCACCGGACCGCTGATGCAGAACAATTTGGGCCCGGTGCTGTGCGGCGGACCGATGCTCGTGAACCAGTCCGCGCCGCGCTCGATGATGTGCGGGATGCAGGAAAGGGTCTCGACGTTGTTGACGACCGTGGGGAGGCGGAACAACCCCTCGACAGCGGGGAAGGGCGGCTTGATTCGAGGTTGGCCTCGCTTGCCCTCGATCGACTCGATCAGACCCGTCTCCTCGCCACACACATAGGCACCCGCCCCGCGATGTACGTGACATTCGAGCGAATCACCGCCGCCCAGGATGTTCTTTCCCAGGTACCCGGCTGCGTAGGCCTCCTCGAGTGCCTTCTGCATAATGTGGAACTGCTCGTGGAACTCGATCCGCATATAGATGTAGGCGATCTGTGCCTCGGTGGCCAGCGCGGTGATGATGATCCCTTCGATGAGCTGATGAGGCTCATCCTCCATCAACACGCGGTTCGAGAAACTTGGCGGTTCCGACTCGTCGGCGTTCACGCAGAGAAGGGTCCGCTTGCGATCCTTCGGCAAAAAGCCCCATTTGACTCCCGCGGGGAACCCCGCCCCGCCGCGGCCTCGGAGGTTGGCCCTTTTGACCACATCGACGATTTCGTTGGCGGACATCTTCAGGGCCTTGCGAAGCGATTGGTATCCACCGGCGGCCTCATAGTCCTTAAGCGACCTGAGCCCGGCGGTACCATCGCTTCTCAGCAAGACTGGTTCGTAGGCTGCCATTGGCCTCACAGTTTAGCCGCGTCCGCCCAAAACGGAAGAGGCGCCCGGAACGTTCGCCGCCGGGATCACCAAAGCTCCACGTGCGGCAACGTCGGGACGATCCGGAAGTACACGACGCTCCAGGCGATCACGCCTAGCGTGGCCCACCGCCGCCACCCGACAATGCACCACGGTGCGATCAGGGCAAAAATCACAGGGATATAGTCCAAGGAATACCGGTTGTAGCCTCGCTGCACCTCGCCCGTGGCGTGCCAGAACATCAGTACTCCATACAAGAGCACAGCCGCCAGCAGCAGGACCCGGGCTTGCCTGTCCCGCACGACCCCGGGCAGCGCGAAGAAGAACCCGAGCAGCAGCGGCGTGGTCCACCAGATGCCCGTACCCCTCGTGTTGGGCCGCAGGTAAAGATGCTCCTCCCCTTCGCTGGTGATGCGGTGGATGTCCGGGAAACCCAGGTTCGCATGGTACAAGTTGCGCGGCACCCATCGCGCGGAGAGCAAACCGTGCGTACGGGCCTCGCGAGCGAATACGTCGTCGCGTCCCTCGTGGTTGAGCTGATAGCCGGTCCGCAGGGGATGCCCGAACTTGGCCGTGTTCAGTCCACCGTAGACCCCAACGATCAGAAGACAGGCAGCCGCCACAACCCCCACGCGCTTCCACCTGGCTGTGGACAGCCCGCCGCCGGGCGACCACGCCATATGCAGGATCGGAAGGACATACACGATCGTGAGCTGCCGCGACCACACGGCGATGATCAGCCCGACGGCAGCCGGCCAGACCCGTCGCCCGCCGAAGTAGTCGATCAGGATCAGCAGCAGCCCGATCGAAGCGAGGGTATGGTTCACGTAATAGGGTGCGGTGCTCCGGATTGTGGCTTCCAAGACCGGCCAGGCACTCGTACCGCACACGTATCCGATCGCAAGCACCGCGCCCCACGCGGCGGAGCGCGTCAGGCGATGGAACAGCAGGTAGGCGCATAGCGGAATGACGGTGGCCATCGCCACAACGAACAGGCCGGGGACGCCGTTAAAGAGGGGGACAAGCCCGGCCGCGATGATCGTGAACATCGGCGGGAAGTAGCTGTAGACCCGCCCATCCTTCAGGGCCGTGTCCCATGTCCGTTCCGGAAGATCCAGCCTTCCCTGCCACCACGCCTTGGCTTCGGTGATCTGGGTCTGTGAATAACCCACCAGTTCCGGTCGCCAGAGTCGGGTCTGGTTGAGCCCGAGGATTACCACGAGCACCAGAAGGAGCCCGCACCAGAACTCGCGTCGGCCAGACCTCTCCATCGAGCGGCGCTCCGGTTTCAGCACCCAACCGCGACACCGACAACACGACCGGTGGGCCCGATTGCAGCAGGGTCGCGGCGTCGGCGATCACTTTATCGCCGGGTGGCGTTGCGGTCCACTTTCAAGATGACGTTGTGCGTTAGCCGGGCCACGACCTCGGGCCGACCCGAATCCCAACGCCCACGACGCATGAGCAGGTCACGAACAAGCGGCGGGCTGGAGATCACGTAGTCCAACCCGAGCGTATCCAACAGCCGGTCCATGCGACCGGCCACCATCTCCCGGTGGGCAAGTGCATTCGTCTTGCCATCCAGGTTGATGACGTCAACGTCGAGGAAGTAGTCGAGGGTCCCACTCTCAAAGCTGCCGATTCGCATCTGAGGGGTCACAAAGGACCGCAGCTCGACGGTGTCCTGGTAGATTCGATAAGCAATTCCCTGCTCGGGCCGTGCGAAGAAGCGGGCGTGCTCCCACCCACCCACAACGCAGAACGCCAGTACCACCCCCGCCGGGATCACTCGTCGCGGCCATCCTCCATCGAGCATCCGTGCCCAAACTCGATCAACGCATACCGCGGTCGGCAAGATCATGGCGATGACGATCGGGGTCAGGTAACGCCAGAAGTGCCACTGGGCGAAGAAGTAAAAACAATAAGCAGCCGCAAGGAGCACCCCGAAGACCCACAGGTACCAGAGGCGGTGGAGCAGGATGCCGAAGTCGTGCGGAAGCGATCGCCCGTCGCGGCAACGGCGACCCGCCAGCCATCCGGCCGCAAGCCAGCCGACCATCCACAGGAGGCATGCCCACACGCTGCCTCGCGTGACTGCCCGAACCGGAATGTTGATCGGTGAATCAACAACAACCCGGCGGAAAGCCTCGTCGACGTTATCAAGGTAGAACGAGGCCGGAACCTCGCCCAGCGGGAAGTACTCGGGTTCGCGTTGCGGACCGGTTGGGTCGCCGTAGAGCTGTGAAATGGTCCGGCTCGCCCGCCCGCTGACGGGCGTGAGGCTCCCGCAGACGACGTAGCTCCAGACGAACCAGGGAGCGATCATGAGGCCTCCGGCAACGATCACCGACGCCAACGCGCCAAACTCCCGCCGAGTTGCACGAACACGAATCTGGTCGAGCCCCAACGGAAGGAGCAACAGGCCCAGGTCAAACCTCGCGAGCAAAGCCAGCCCCATGATCGCGCCGAGAAGCGCCGCGCGAGCATTCGACAGGCGGCATGACACGCGGACGCTCCGCAAGTGCGCATAGACCACCGCCAGCATCATTGCGTTGGCCAGGGCGGTTTCCAAACCATTGAGGGACGCACGCGTCAGATACTCCGACACGACCCACAGAGCGGCACCGATCAGCCCAACACGCGCGCTGAGGAGATCCCCGAGGATCAGGAAGACGAGGTAGCTGCCCAGCACGCTGAAGATGCTGTTCAGCACAGCCGAGGCAATCGTGGCCTGCTCGATGTCGAGGAACCCGTGGAAGGGCACCAGGAGAAACACGTAGAGCGGCTGAAACCCGTTGGTGGGCTCCCCCGCTTGGGTGATCCCCTTCCCCTCGGCGATGTTGGCTGCAACCTTGTGCGAGATGTACGAATCGTCGCCGTAGAGGCCCTGGTCGGTAAGCGGTCCTGCGTGCCAGATGATCGTCAGGCGTATGGCAATCTGAATGGCCAGAATGGTCAGCAGGCAGGCGCGACAGCGGACAGAGGTTCGTTGGGTTGGTGACGGCACGGGATCAAGCCGGTTCAGCCGCGTCCTTACCACCGGTACCGCCCGCCGCACCGGGCGGCGCGTCGAACATGTCGCTGCGCGGCGTGTCGATCTTGTCGTTGTTCGGATCGGCGAGGATGCCGGCTACATCCTGCGGCTTGACGAGCTTGTGGACCTTCTCATTGATAAGCAGACAGGGCGCGTGATCGCAACAGGCCAGGCACTCCTCGGTCATGAGGCTGTATTTGCCGTCGGGCGTCGTACCGTGCTCGTCGATCCCGAGCTGCCTTTTCAACTCATCGAGCACCGCGGGACCACCCATGATCTCGCAACTGAGGCCCCGACAGAGCGTAATGACCTTCTCACCCTTCGGATGCGTCCAGAAATGGGTGTAGAACGTCGCCGTATCGATCACCTCGGAAGGGTGAAGGTCGAGAAGCTCGGCGATTTCGATCATCGCTCGCGGGGGAACGTGGCCAAGCGTGTTCTGAACGATTTGCAGCGCCGGCAGGATCACGGCCCGCTTCGTGTCGTAGCGGTCGAAGAAGGAGCGGATCTTGTCGCAGACCGCTTCGCTTAGAAGCGGCGGCGCGTCCTGCTCCACGACAGGTGTGATTCGGTCTATCGCTTTCCAGGCCATCGTTCTTTCGCTATCCGCTGTGTGCCGCACCGCATCCTTCTACCAGCCTGTTGAAAAAACCGTTTCCGGTCACCCAAGTGTAGCGCCACCCCTCGTGGGTGGCGCGATACAGCCGTTTTCGTCGCCCACAAGGGGCGACGCTACACATTATTCAACAGGCTGCTACCGGTCAAGCTCGCCCGCGATGATGTTCATGCCGCTGAGCACGGCAACGATGTCACTGAGCCGATGGCCCACGATAAGCTGCGGGAAGCACTGATAATTGATGAACGAGGGCGGTCGACACCGCACGCGATACGGAGTGTTCCCGCCATCACTGACAATGTAAAACCCCAGCTCACCATTGGCCACTTCGTTACTGCCGTACACCTCGCCGACCGGCGGTTCGAAACCGCGGTTGGTCATGATCTGCTCGAAGTGGCGGATCAACCCCTCGATGCCGGAGTAGATTTCGCTCTTGTCGGGGAGCGTCATTCCCTCGTCCGGGAGGACGTCCACCGGCCCTTCCGGAATGTTGTCCACCAATTGCAGGATCATCCGGGCGCTCTCGCGCATCTCCGCGAGCCGTACCAGGTATCGCGAGAGGCAGTCGCCACCGGTGCCCAGGGCGACCTTGAACTCCACACCCGCAGAGCCCTTGCCGTCCCAGTTGTCGGCGTAGCAAAGGTAGGGCTCGTCCTTGCGCAAATCGCGCCTGACACCACTGGCACGGGCCAGCGGGCCGGTCAATCCCCAGTTGACGGCATCATCGTGATCGATGTAACCGATGCCCTTTGTCCGCTCGATGAAGATCCGGTTGCGCGTCAACAGACTCTCGAAGTCAACGAGCGCGGGCGGCAGGAGTTCGGCACAGAATCGCCTGACCTTTCCGGCCCAACCGGCCGTGATGTCCTGCATCAGACCGCCGACGCGCGTGTAGCTCGTGGTGAAGCGGTGCCCGCAGATCTCCTCGAACAGGTCATTGATCTCCTCGCGCACGTTGAACGGGTACATGAACGCCGTGAATCCGCCGAGGTCCAGCCCACAGCAACCGGTGCAGACCAGATGATCCTGAATCCTCGCGAGTTCCGCAGCGATCGTCCGAATGACCTTGGCCCTGGGCGTCAGCTCGACCCCGAACAGCCTCTCGCACACGTGGTGCCAGGTGATGTTGTTCGCCATCGGCGAAACGTAGTTCAACCTGTCGGTGACCACCACGAACTGGTTGTAGTCCAGGTGCTCGCCGAGCTTCTCGAACCCGCTGTGCAGGTAACCGATGTGTACGGTGCAACTCAACACCTTCTCGCCGTCCAGCTCGAGCACGTGGCGAAGCGTGGTATGGGTGGCCGGGTGCTGCGGGCCGAGGTTCAATACCCAGACATCGCCGCCCGGTTCCTCCGGGGCGTAGGTGGTTGCGCCCATCTGATGATCTGTCTGTGGCGGTGAAGACATCAAAACGAATGCAAAATCACGAATAGCAAAACCAGGAACGGGGCCGCAGCGCAACGTTTGGCTGATAGCACATCGCCTGCGATCGCGGTCCCTTCAACGTACCCACAACTCCCTACGCGCTGTCACGCGTGATGACGTCAAAGCTCTCCCGCTCCCCCCGACCTCGGAGCGGATAGTCCTTCCGAAGCGGATGCGCCTCAAACCCCTCCCACGTCACGATACGCCGCAGGTCGGGGTGGCCCGTGAACCGAATCCCGAAAAGATCCCACACCTCACGCTCGAGCCAGTCCGCCCCCTTCCAGATTCCCGTCACCGAAGGGACCTCGGGCTCAGGATCGTTCACGAAACACTTCGCCCAAAGCCGATGCCCCCGACTGACCGAAAGCAGCGCGTAGACCACGGCAAAACGGTCCCGGGCGTCGGGGAAGTCGACATAATCCACACAAGTCAGATCGCAAAGCTGCTCGAAGCTGCACCGCTTGTCGTCGTAGAGAAAGCGCATCACCTCGACCAACCGATCGGCCGCAACGCGCACGCACAGTTGCTCGGCTCGCTTGTCCTCACACTTCAACAACGGCGCGGGCGCAAAATCGATATCGGGAAACCTCTCGGCAAGAACATCCACGATGGCCTGGGCAGGAGCAGTCACGTTACGCGGTAGCCTCCTCGCCTGATGGAATCCTCTCCGCCGCCGGCTGCGCCACCATGCGCTCTCCGCGGCCGCGCTCTTTGCTGCTCTTGACGCCGTCCTTCTCAACGATCCGCTGAATCATCATGAGGGCTTCGAGCAACGTCTCAGGCCGCGGCGGACAACCCGGCACGTACACGTCCACCGGGAGGAACTGATCGATCCCCTGCACGACGGCATACGTGTCGAATACGCCGCCCGAGCTTGCACAGGCACCCATGCTGATAACCCACTTCGGCTCGGCCATCTGCATGTAAAGCCGCTGCACAACCGGCATCATCTTGTTCGACACGCGCCCCGCGCAGATGAACACATCACATTGACGCGGCGTAAACCGCATGACCTCGGCGCCGAAGCGGGCGATGTCGTAGCGGCTTGCACCCGTCGCCATCAGCTCGATGCCGCAACAGGCGGTGGCGAACGGGAGCGGCCAGAGGGAATGCTTGCGGGCCAGGTTGATGCCGTATTCACGGACCAGGTTGACGAGGTGGTCGAGCCTGGTCAGCGCGTACCCTTGCCCACCGGTCGGGTGGCCAGGAGCACTCGCTCCATCTAGTCCCATCGAAACGCCCCCTTCTTCCACTCGTAGAGCAGCCCGAAGACCAACAGCAGGAAGAACAGGCCCATACCGACCGCAAGGAACCCACGACCGGCTACGGCCCCGCCGTCGAGCGGAATCGTCTCACCCGTGGTGGCGACATGGTAGAAAACCTTCGCCCAAGGCCACATAAAGATCACCTCGACGTCGAACAGCAGAAAGAGGATCGCCACGACGTAGAAGCGGATGCTCAGGCGGCGCTGGGTATCGACGATGATGGGCATGCCCGACTCATACGGGCTATCCTTGACCGGGCCTCGCCGCTTCGGGCCGATCCCCTGCGCGATCGCCAGCATGACCAGGATGATCACGATGACAAACAGGATCGTCACGCCCACCGGGGCGAAATCGCCAACCGAGGCCAACAGCATGGAACGCAATCCCTTGGATCAGTGCTCACGGCGCCCGAACCACGCGGTTTGGGCGCGCGGGCACCGTTGAACCGGTATCCCAACCGCGCCGGTGGGAAGTCTACATGCGTCTCACCCCGGGATCAATGCGCTTTCGTTGGACGACGCGGCCTCTTTCGCGGAACGCGGTTGGGACGGCGTACCGCCGCTCGCGGGTCAGGGCACGCCGCGGCTGGGTTTGCCCGGTCGATCGGTCCCGGGCTGCTTGGCCGGGAGGGCGGCGGGAGGGACGGGAGGGCCTGTAACGGTCACCCACGCCCCACCGATCTCAAACGGGATCGGCACGGAATTGGCATCGCGTAGGAAGGAATCACGGCCGATGGCGAAGTTCACATAGAGTGCCCCGCGAGCATCCGTGGGCACCTGGAAGCTGTACGACCCGATGTACTTCGGGCCTGCCGCATCAACCGTACCGGCAACCATGACGTTTCCGATTCGGGCGCGGCCTTGATTAACGGGGCCGAAGGCGTTGGCGGTCGGATCAAAGAGGTAATCCGGGCGCTTCGTGTCAATCCACAGACGCTCAAGAGGCAACCTACCCGTCCGCTCGTTGGTGGCTGTCACCTCGATCTGATAGCCCCGCACGCCCTTGGCATTGGCCAGATAGACATCGGCCGTCAGCAGTTGGCCTGGGCGAACAACGCGTTTCTGAGGCCGGATGGTCATCCGCGCGGCCTTGCCCACGGTGCCGGTCCGGTTGAGCAGATTCACGAGATGCTCCGTGGCACCGCGCGGTAGACCCTCGAGGTCAACCTCGTTGCTATTCCTGTCCACCCTCTTGATCGTTGGAGCGGTGTTGGTGAACACCGGTACGGCAGCGGGCAGCTCCGCGGGTGCCCCCAATCCTGTTCGGCACGCGGATTGCGTGTCAGGGCGGTTTGGC
>CBDUZO010000028.1:0-42258 GCA_965371725.1 uncultured Phycisphaerales bacterium | reverse complement strand
AAACAGGCATTACCGGGGCGATTCTCCAGTAACTAATTCGGAGGAGAACCATAAAGATCAAGAACTTCCGTTGCCTTGACCAATTATCGATCACCTTCAGGCCCAGGCTGAATGTGATCGTCGGACCGAACAACGTCGGCAAGAGCGCTTTGTTCGATGCCTGATGGGAAGACCCTGCCCGAGGGCCTAACGCCGAACCGCTCACCCCGACTTCGGCGCGCACGTGTCCGCCTTGCTCCGCCCGCCCGCAAACGTGGAGAGCTTCCTCGCCAGCTTCGGCTTGCCGCACTTGGGGCACTTCCGCGGATCGCGTTTGCCCGGCGCCAGCAGCACCTCATGCAAATAGCCGCAGGCCTGACACTCATATTCGAATACCGGCATGACACACCTTATCAGGGGGCGTTTCCCGTTTGTCAAGACTCAACCGAGTATCCTACCAGACCAGTACTGCGTTTCACAAGTCCTGCGACTACATGGGTTCGGACCGCCGCATCGACGACGACGCGACTCTCGATCCGCTGGAGGAACTCCTGATCGGCGCTGATCCGGCGGGTGGATGAACCGGACATGAGTCAGCCGGTCAGTAAGTGCCCCGGTTCACCCGGCGGCGCTGCAGGCGTGTGGAACGTCCCCGTCAGGATTCGAACCTGAAACCTTCGGCTCCGGAGGGCAACCCGCCATCAACGAAAATCGCTGATTCTGAGTCACCAGGGGCGATTCGTCGTTGGAGGTCATCTTGGCGAGCTGTCACGATCCGTCAGAAGCGGTCGGGAGCCGTCAAGCATCCACCAACGTACAGCCAGCGGGCAATCCGTCCGATAACAAGTCCGATAGACGAGGCATTGGGACTTGATCTCCACCCTCCGTGATACGATACTGACAGTCCGAAGAGAGGACTGGCGTTGGTCGGGGGAACCGGGATTGCAGAACCGAGCCGAGCAGGTGAATTCAAAGCTACTCCGTGCACTAGAGCGCCGTGCTCGGGGCTGAACGTGAGGTGGAGCATGCAGCCAACGCAACAGATTTTGGAGAGATGCTATTTGTTTGGCTCGCGGGCACGCGGCGAACATCGTCATGGAAGCGACTGGGATATTCTGACTGTTGTGAGACCAGAGGAAGTCGATTTATTCGAATCTCGTTTGTGTTCGTTTTTCGGCGAGAATTCCCTCTCGGTTACCCGGTTGGGCGACCAGACTTTCCAACACGCGTACGACAGCCTCTCGAACTCGCGTCTGTTGAACTTCCTGCTTGTTTATCCTGAGCATATAACGAATCCTGAGCCCGCATTGGTCGATATTCTTGCCGACTCAATTGCGCTTCGTCAAGTGGCCTAACTCATCTTGCCACTGAGTAATATGCTAACATCGAGCCTCAAGCGAGAACTCAAGCTCACCCTCGCGTTCCGTGACGCCAGCATTGACGAAATGTCTCATCTGCTTGAGCGGGCAGCTGAAGTACTGGACCCGGATGACTTCTCTGCAAAAGCGCTCATTCTTAGAAGAAAACTGAGCTATGCGGTCGATCACCTGCGCTCGCATCTTAGGCAATTCAGCTTCGTACGTGAATTGACCCTGAAAAAGTGGCAGAAGAACCTCGACGCACTGTTGGCACATCGTGCAAAGGAGACGGCCAAAGACCCGCTTCGCGTACGGGCCGCCAACGTTGTCCGTATGCTCCAGAATGACCATCCGGAACTTGCCTCACTCGGCCTCACTCTTGTCGATGCTCAGCTCTTTACGGCGTGTTGGGCGCTTCTGCGATTTCCAGATGACCTATCCCAAGCTGAGCAAGAGCGACTCGTGGCTGTCATCGTCACAGAATTGAAGAAAATCGGGTCAGGCTACTCTTACCCGGATGACTGGAGTTCCGCCACTTTTGGACTTGTCACGCTTCTCGGGCGTCGTGATTTTCCTCATGGAACATTACTGCGAATCGTCGCAAACGTGTTCAGTGTAGATGGATTGCGATCCGTTTGGCATACTGCTGTGGAACGCCGTGCTTTCTACGACATACAGTTCACCGCCCCCGATTCACCACGGTTCATTTCCGAAATAGGCCGCCACCGAACAGCCGCAGAGCGTAACGGTGACTTAGCGAGCGACTTCCGCTCTTGCGTCTTCTTGATACAAGCTGGTTTGCAGATTTCTGCGTGGCTCTCGCGAACGGCGCAAGATGAGAAGTGGAGGGGGCTGCGAAACGAAGTGCGCAACTGGACTCACGGCGGAATCCTTTATGTCAATAGGACACTATTCGGCAAGGCTGTGAAAGCCGGCCATGACATTCTACCATCGAAAGTAATGGACATTGATATCAGTTCCGCGAAACTCGCGCCCATAGCCCGGCTGATCTACCTAAATGTTCTCTCGCTGATTCTCTACGCAGCGCTAGATGATTACCGATACAAAACGATTGAAACGGCGGTGAAGCCGCTGGCTGAGCCCAACGTACTGAAGATTAACGGAGGGAGTCTCGGTCCTATCGTTGGTGGCGACAAGTATCAGGGCGACATTGTGCAGTTGGTCGAGGGCCTTCAACAAGTTGTAGACTCGATTTCCACCGCAAGTGAAGATGAGAAACGTGAGATTCGTCCATTTGTTGTTCTGATTGCCTCGCTGCCTGGAAGTGGAAAGAGCTTCTTGGTCGAGAATCTCCTTTTCAATGCAGTCAATCGCGACTCGCTCGCAGAAAAGAAGAGTATTAATGTGGCGAATCATCAAACTAAAGCGGGGTTCGTTGATGAGTTGAGCGGCTCGCTTCAGGAAGGCGGATCGACGAAGAGTTTCGTCTATCTCTTTATTGACGAAGTGGATTCGAAGGTCGAGGGCGATCACGTCTACCGATGGTTGCTTCCGTTTCTTTGGGATCGCAAGTGCACCGTTCCGAAGGTTGAGCATTTTAAACCTTCCATAATATTCTTGGCAGTGAGCGACGCCAGTAGCAGTCGCGAATATTTAAGTAGACTGCGCGACCCACGAAACGGTATTGAGAAAGGCCCTGATCTGGCTTCACGGATTGATGACTGGCTCGATATCCCACCGCTAAGCGCCATTGAGCGGCGCCAGCTGCTTGACATTATGGCGCGTCGCTTGGGCTACAGTGGCGCAAGTGTCGATTTTTCGGCTTTGGCAGGAATTGCGCAACTAGACGACAACTCTCGGGGGATCGTCAGCTTACTCAAGGGCGTTGGCGAGTGTGGATCTCCGAGAAGAAAGCTGCAACTATCGGATCTCCGTGCGAGAGCTAAGGAGCGATTGCTAGGTTCGGCATGTATCGACAACGCCGTAGCCTCTGATCTTGACGCGATCTAGCCGAGGTCAGCGCCCAACAGAACCATTCTTGACGCGGCTGGTATCCTGGCGTGCGTGTTGATTCCGTGATGACGCGCGGCCAGGAGGTTCTGCATGTCTCGTCCATCTGATCCCGAGAAGCTCGCCGTGTGGCTGGAGCGGTTTGAACCTGCCCGGTGACAGGGTTGACGGTGGCACGGTTCTGTGCTCGGGAGCGGGTTTCGGTAGCCTCGTTCTACCATTGGCGTAAGAAGCTCGGGCAGGCGGCCCTGCGTCGGCGCGTGCCTGCGCGGCGTGGCATCTTCCGGCAGGTTACAGTGGTTCCGGTACCGCCTTCGGTGGTTCCGGCTGCGCCTGGCGTGGCTCCGGAACGGGCCGCGTCCAGTGTATCGATTCAGCTGCCGTGCGGCACACGCATCGAGGTGCATGCCGAGCATCTTGATGCGGTTCGTGCTGTAGTCGGCGAAGTGGCGCGTGCCGGCCATGACCTTCAAGCCGGTGCTGCCCCATGTTGAGGATCCCGCCAGCGCCGCACCGTGTTGCGTACCTCGTCGGTCGCACCATGTTGGGTAAGGCGGCAGTCGCGTCATGCTGAGCATTCCGCCTACCGTATCGATCTTCCTGTACACCGAGCCGACGGACATGCGCAAAGGCTTTGACGGGTTGTCGGGCATCGTGCGCAGCGAGCTGGCGGCCGATCCGCTCGACGGCAGTTTGTTCCTTTTCATCAATCGCCGTCGTGATCGGCTCAAGATTCTTCACTTCGACGGCAGCGGCTATTGGCTTTACTACAAACTTCTCGAAGCGGGAACGTTCGAAGTCATCGGTACCAAAGACAAGTGTATCAGCATCGACTCGACGCAACTGGCGATGTTGCTGGGCGGGGTGTCGCTGGCCAGTGTGAGGCGGCGCAAACGTTATCAGCGCGCGTCGTAGTTCATCGCGTTGACACATCGTGAAGTTCATGTTTTTTTGCCTGTTGTTTTGAGAATACCTTTCATCCATGGCATCGTATATGCCAGATGATTGGCATGAGTGATGCAGCAAGCAAGAAGGATGCAGCCCGCAAGGATGCGGCACTCGAAGTCCCCTTGCCCACCGACCTCGCGGGAAGCCACGCGCTGATCGAACAACTGGCCTGCACCGTCGATTCACAAACCGACACCATTGGTCGGGTCATGTTGGTCATCTCATAGGACGGGGCAATGCGTAAGGGCCAAACAAGGGCCAGACAAGGGCCACGCAAGGGCCAGCCAATTTCCGACCAAACCCAACCAACGAAGAACACACGGACAAGAATCGCGGTTTTCGACAACACGAGACGTGATTTGAGGCGGGTGAGGTGAACGTCCCCGTCAGGATTCGAACCTGAAACCTTCGGCTCCGGAGGCCGACGCGCTATCCAATTGTGCCACGGGGACATCGATTGGCGGGAGTGTAAGCTTATCGGTTCACTTGTCAAGCCGCACGGCCGACGCGTGTCGTAAGCCCGTTTGCCAACCATCGCCAACCACCACCACGGTTACCGGTTCATCAATCCGGAAGGAAGCGGTCCTCTGCTCAAGAGGCAGACATCTTTCCGGACCATGCCGATCCTGCGCATCAACCGTGCCGCCGCTAGAACAAGTTCTATCTTGATGTAGCGTCCGAATCCCGAAGTCTACCGGAGATTCCTTGCCGTCGGACGCTTGCGAGATCACTGGAAGTGTTCTAGTGACCTAACCGGGCCGAATTGCCGATGCACTCTCGTTCGCGTGCGCTCAGGGTTCGCACGCAGGTCAAACCGAAGAGGAGACCGTAGCGAATGGCTGATCAAGAGCACGGCACGCTCCTTGTCGTCGAGGATGAGGACGACTTGCGGTTTATTCTGGTAGCGCACCTTCGTGCCGCCGGGTTCGCGGTCATCGAGGCGGATAACGGCGCCGCCGTGCCCTCCCTGGCGGCCGAGCACCAGCCCGATCTGATCATCATGGACGTGGGTCTTCCCAAGATGGACGGCGTCACGGCCACAAAGGCGCTCAAGCGTGATGAGCTAACAGCACAAATCCCGGTGATCATGCTGACCGCGCACTCGAGCAGCGAGGACGTCGTTCGCGGTTTGCAGGCGGGCGCCGAGGAGTATCTGGTCAAGCCCTTCGACATGACCGAACTCCTCGCCAGGGTGCAAACGGTTCACCGGCTTGCGGTCACCCGGAAGGATCTGAACCAGCTCAACGCTCGCCTCGAAGCCGAGGTGGACGTCAAGACCCGACGGCTGCAACTGCTCTATAACTTCATGCGCGATCTGAACAAGGCCAACACGCGCGATCGAATCCTGGACCTCGTCCCCGTGTTCGTCGAACGAATGACCGGGGCAAGGCGCATCTCTCTTCTGCTCACCGACGCCGCCGGCGAGAACCTCGTGTGTGAACGGGCAGTGGGAATCGATCCGTCGATCGTCGAGCGGATTCGCATCAAGTCGATCGAGGGAATATCCGGGCAGGTGTTCCAGAGTGGCAAGACGCTGGCAGCCACGGCCTATGACGTGGCCGGCGTGCGCAATCGTGAGTATTGCCAGGACTCCTTCCTAAGCACGCCGCTCGTGTCGATCTCGACGGAATCCCAGAAGCAGATCATCGGCGTTTTGAACGTCACCGACAAGGCCGACGACACACCGTTCACCAATGAGGAGATCGAGGGCGTGCGCTCGATCGCCGACGCGGCGGCCATCGCCCTTGACAGTGTTACGCGGCGCGGCCGTCTCCAGCACTCCGTCCGTATCCTGCTGCAAACCGTCGGCCGCCTGGCGGAGTATCGTGATGAGGAAACGACGCGACACCTGGAGCGTGTCACACTAATGGCCCGCATCCTGGCCACGGAACTGACTCATGATGGTCCCTATACTCCGCAGATCACGGAGGAGTTCATCGAGTCTCTGGTGCAGGCGGCGCCGATGCACGACATCGGAAAGGTGGGAATCCCGGACGATATCCTGATCAAGCCGGGCAAGCTGACCGACGAAGAGTTCCAGATCATGAAGACCCACACGGACATCGGCCGGCGGGTCCTCTCCCAGGCGCTTGACCCGACGCACCCCGTCCCGCTGCTGCGGATGTGCATCGACATTGCCTACTGCCACCACGAGCGCTTCGACGGAACGGGTTACCCTCGGCGTATCTCGGGGACCGACATCCCTCTGTCAGCTCGCATCATCTCGCTGGTGGACGCCTACGACGCCATCACGAGCCGGCGCCGCTACAGCGCCGCCAAACCTCACGAGGTCGCGGTCGACATCATCCGATCCGACGCAGGAAGTCATTTCGACCCGGTCATCGTCGACGCTTTCCTTCGGTGCCACGAGCAGTTCATCGAGGTGCGCACGCTCCACGAGGACACCCGCGAGACCGTCGAGGCTTTGGCTGTGTAGTCTCTCCGGGCACCCACCGGCGGATTGCGAATACGCCCCACCATCGGCGATAGCCTTGGAGCAAAGTCTGTTTCCGTTTGGCGAGCGATGCCACTCCTTCCCTTTCGTCAAGAGAGGATGAAAGGAGCGTCCATGCAGACGGAGAAGAACCTCCCCCAGCCCCTCCTTGTCAAGGAGGGGAGGAAGAAGCGCCATTAGGAACGTCACCTCAATCCACCGATGTCGGGCCGAGATGGTGCCCCATTCTTCGCGGAGCGAAGGGTGGGGGACGGACGGTTGTTCGAGGATTGTAGGGTGGGCATGGCCCACCATCGGCGGCGATGTTCTTGGTGGGCGATGCCCACCCTACTCGCTCTATCCGTCCCCCACCCTTTTCTGAACGAAAAGGACGGGGCACCCGCTACGGTCCAGTGAAGGCGCCGGAGAAGGCCTTGAAGTCCACAAGGTCGATATCACCACAGCCGTCAATATCGCCACGCCGGCACTCCGGGCCGGCGCCACTGAAACACGTCTGCATCATGGCAACGTCGCGCAGGTCCACATCGCCGTCGGCGTCCAAGTCGCCAAAGGCACACCCCTGCTCACAGGTTGACCCGTCGCCCTGATAAACTCCATCAATCGCCGCACACTCGTCCGATTCCAAGTCGTCCCAGCAGACCCCGACGGCAAAGCAGCATGCGCCAAGGGCCGGGCAACCGCAGCCATTGACGGGAAGACCCGCTTCCGTATCCGGGCACTGATCGAGGCAACCGACCACACCGTCGCCATCCGCGTCGACATCGGAAACGCCGCACCCGCAGATTCCAGGTTCGATCTTATTCGGATCGAGCGGGCAGCCGTCGTCACAACCGTAGGCCAAATCCCCGTCCGGATCGCCGTCACAGGTGAGTCCGTCACCCCAGTAAATCCCACCGATCAGAGCGCAGTCGGCACAGTCAGTGCCGTTGATGCAAAGCCAGTCGTCAAAGCAGCACGGCCCGTAGGGCACTACGCAACCGTCGCCGCCGACGATCAACCCCATCGGCGTGTCCGGGCACTGATCGCAATCGTCGATCACCCCGTCACCGTCGTCATCGGGTTCGCATTCGTCGGGCACCGCGCTCTCGTTACAGTCGCCGCTGGTTCCCCCGGCAATGTCGCACTCGTCCGGAACGGCGTTCTCATTACAATCCGCGCTGGTTCCCCCGGCCAAATCACACGCATCGGGCACGGAGTTCTCATTACAGTCCGCGCTGGTTCCCTCGGCAATGTCGCACGCATCGGGGATGCCGTTTTCGTTGCAATCCGAGCTGATCCCGTTGGCGATGTCGCAATCGTCGGGGACACCGTTTTCGTTGCAGTCAACTTCGCACTCGTCAGGAACAGCGTTCTCGTTGCAATCCAGGCTCGCTCCGAGCGCGATATCGCAAATGTCCTGCTCACCGTTTTCGTTGCAATCCTCCTGCGGTTCGCACTCATCGGGAACGGCGTTCTCGTTGCAGTCCGCGCTGGTTCCCTCGGCGATGTCACATTCATCGGGAATACTGTTCTCGTTGCAGTCCCAGCTACTTCCCCCGGCAATGTCGCAATCGTCAGGCACGCCGTTCTCATTACAGTCGCCCTCGCACTCATCGGGCACGGCATTATTGTTGCAATCCGGGCTGGTTCCCTCGGCCAAATCACACGCATCGGGCACGGAGTTCTCGTTACAGTCCGCGCTGGTTCCCTCGGCAATGTCGCACTCGTCGGGAACGGCATTCCCGTTGCAGTCAGGGCTGCCCCCCTCGATATCGCACTCGTCGGGAACACCGTTCTCGTTGCAGTCCGCGCTGGTCCCCCCGGCGATGTCACATTCATCGGGAATACTGTTCTCGTTGCAGTCCCAGCTGGTTCCCCCGGCAATGTCGCAATCGTCAGGCACGCCGTTCTCGTTGCAATCGGCGCCGGTCCCCTCGGCGATGTCGCACTCATCGGGAATACTGTTCTCGTTGCAGTCCGCGCTGGTCCCCCCGGCGATGTCGCAATCGTCAGGCACGCCGTTCTCGTTGCAGTCGCCCTCGCACTCATCGGGCACGGCGTTATCGTTGCAGTCCTGACTCGTTCCGGCCGTGATGTCGTCCCAGTCGGGGACCTCGTTCCCGTTGCAGTCAGCGGATTCGTAGGCGCCCATATCCACGATCGGCGGGTCTCCGGCTCCCCCATCGGTAACGAGCGGATCATCGAGAAAGCGAGGCGACCCGGCCAGGTCCAACGGCGTCGGTTCGCTCGTATCTCCGTCACCGTCGAGGTCGAGCGTATCGGCTGGGACGCCCGCATTGTTCCCCGCGTCGATGCAGGGCGAAAACGGCAACAGTTGCAACGGATCATCGGACGCTGCGATAACCTTGTCCGAGCCCTGGCGGTGGGCGAACAGCGGATCGTCACCGATGTTTCCCGTGCCGGACCCGGTCCAGCCCTCGATGCACGTGTAGGTTGCCACATAGGAGCCGTGGATCTGCGCCGACTCGTCGTGCCCGCCACTGTCCCTGTTCCGCCAGAGGATACAGTTGGTCAGCGTCGGATCGCTAGAGGAGTAGTTGTACAGTCCGCCGCCACTACCGTACGCCAGGTTGCTGGCCAATGTGCAGTTGATCAGCGTCGGGTCGCAATTACGGTAGTTGTACATCCCGCCGCCGGAGGAGGCCGAGTTCCCGCTGAGTGTGCAGTTGGTCAGCGTGGGGCTGCCCTCGTCGTTGTACATCCCGCCGCCGGAGGAGGCCGAGTTCTCGTTGAACGTGCAGTTGATCAGCGTCGGGGCGCTATTACCGTAGTTGTGCATCCCGCCGCCGCAGGAGGCGGCCGAGTTCCCGCTGAACGTGCAGTCGGTCAGCGTCGGGTCGCTATTATTGTAGTTGTACATCCCGCCACCGTCGTCGGCGGCCGAGTTCCCGCTGAACGTGCAGTTGGTCAGCGTCGGGTCGCTATTTTCGATGTTGTACATTCCGCCGCCGTCGCCGCCGTAGTAGGGGGCCGAGTTCCCGCTGAACGTGCAGTTGATCAGCGTCGGGTCGCTATAGGTGTTGTACATTCCGCCGCCGTCGCCGGAGGCCGCGTTCCCACTGAATGTGCAGTCGGCCAGCGTCGGGTAGGCGAAGGAGTTGTGCATCCCAGCCCCGTCCTCCGCCGAGTTCCCGCTGAACGTGCAGTGGATCAATGTCGGGTTGGCGTTCCAAGTGTACATCCCGCCGCCGGAGGTCACACCGGACCCGTTCGCGTTCCCGGCGGTTATGGTGAACCCGTCCAGGACAGCCGTTTCGTAGACGACGGAAGCGGTGACTACGCGAAAAACGTTCTCCTCGTTGTTTGCGAAGTCCGGGCCGTCGTCGCCGTTGAGATCGCCGCTGAGGATCGCCTGGTAGACCGCAACGTCGCGCTCGTTCGGGTCGGGCGCTCCGCAACCGGCGTAACCGCCTTCGATTGTGACACCGCTGAGCAACGCAAAAGTCGCGTCACGTGGGTCGGACACGCTTCCGATATCCGGCTTGTACGTTCCGTCGGCCACGCGGATGGTCGTGTCCTGTGTGGCTACGGCCAGGGCGTCGTACAGCTCGGTATAGGCCAGACACCAACTTGACCCGTCGTGGACCGGGCCGGTGGCGTTGGGGTCGACGTGGAGAATGGTCTGCCCCGGTGAGCGGGCAACGCCTGTAAGGATGAAGACCGTCGCAAGAGTTGCTACGAATGAGTGCATGATGTTCCCTCCACAAGGATAGGTGACGAACGCCGCGGAGCTTACGCACCCGGCCATTATAACAAATAGCTCTTCCGCAGAAAAGGGCCAATTCGCCATCAATGGATATGGCTTTCGGCATCGGCTACGCGGTGCAAGAAGGCACATCCAATTCCGGTCAGGAAGCGCACCACCCGCTCGCCGGGGAGCCCCAGGCCCGTGGAAAAGCTTGACTCTACGTCACGCGGTTTTGCGGGCTGAAGTGACAGGATGCACGGTTTCGTCGGTCGGGTGGCTCATGTCCAGAGGAGGTGGGCCACCCAAGCGAGTTCTCATGGAAGGGGGAAGGATGGGGTTCATGCGGACGGAGAAGAACCTCCCCCAACCCCTCCTTGTCAAGGAGGGGAGGAAGAAGCGCCATTAGAACTGCGCTGCGTTCTTCAACGGGCTCTTGATGTCCCGGCATTTCGACGTTTTGACGTGTTGACGTTTCGGTATTTCAACGTTTTGTCACGCCGGTTTGAGCGGTGGGACGGCTTCGGGATTGTCCTCGTCGACGGTGGGAAGGTCTTTCAGCGAACCAAGTCCGAAGACCTCGAGGAACTTCGGCGTCGTGCCGTAAAGGAGCGGTCGGCCGATCTCCTCCGCGCGTCCGACAATGCGGATCAGGTTCATCTCGCGCAGGCGAACCAGCATGTCGCCGACGGCCACGCCGCGGATCGCCTCGATGGTGGCGCGAAGGACGGGCTGTCTGTAGGCGACGATGGCGAGGGTTTCGAGGGCGGCGGGCGAAAGGCGTGACTCGGCCCGAGCCTTGTGGAGCTGGCTGATCCAGTGGTTATAGGCGGGAAGCGTCAACATCTGGAAGCCCTTCGCTATCGACTCGATGCGGAACGCCGCCCCGCTCTGTTCGTACCGGTCGTTCAGGACCTTGATGTGCCGCTTGACGTCGTTGGCATCGCCCGTGCCCAGCAACTGGGCGATCTTGGGCGCGGGCAGGGGAACGTCCGTCGAGAAGAGAACGGCTTCGACCACCGACTCCGTCGTGACCTCGTGCGATGCCTGATCGGGGGGGGAATCGGAACAAGTTTCCATCGCCTCACTCATGGACGTCCATCATACGCGCAAAGCTCGCGGATGGCGACCGGGTTAGGACGGATGAAGTCAGAGGCCGGTTCAATCGTCCCTACGGGACTTTATTATCCCACGCAACATCGTCCACCCAGCGATAAATCGCTGGGCTATTCTCGCATCGTCCCTACGGGACGAGGAGCACGAGGCCAAGCACCTACCCGGGACGGCACCACGCCGCTGAACATGCAGGCCGAGGTGCCAAAAGATGCCTGCACCCATGTAGGATCGCGCCGGGTGTGGGCGGTTGCGAACATCCCCGCAACAGGCTATACACAAGCTGACAGAGGCCGTTCACGGAACCGGAAGGAGCACGCGTGGCTGATAACGTCAACAAGATCAAGAACCCCGATTTCTCGCTTGGCAAACTGAAACCCCGCGCCTGGACCTGGACCGCACGGAGCGGGCAGGTGCAATGGCGGCGTGAGTCGGCGGATCGGGACTCGCAGCCGGGCCCGGTCACGGTGGTCAGTGAGGTGGCGGGCGGCACGGCAGAGTTCTCGCAGATCGTGGTGTGCAAACCGGACGAGTACTACTGCATCGAAGCCACGGTCACGTGCGAGGTGGAGGCGGCTGACGAAACAGCCGGGTGCGTGGTGTCTGTGGAACCGGTGTCTGTGGAACCGGTGTCCGAGGGCCAATCGGTCGGCAAGCGGCTTGTCACACCCGGTCTGCACCGGGCAACGGCTCCCACGGCAGTGCGTACTTACTATCAAGCACCGGATGATGTCCGGCGGTTGCGGATCTCGGTCGGTCTGCTCGAAGCTCGGGGAACCGTGACCATCCACGATGTCCGGTTCATCCGGATCATCGAGCCGGACCTGGAGTCGCACCTTCTGGCAGTCCCGCCGCCGCCGTGGACACTGGACCGACCTCGCGTGGTCGGGTCGGTGTGCATCTGCTCGAACCGGGCGACCGAGCGGCCGATCAGGCAGTTGCTGGCCGGGTATTTCGGTGAACGAAACGTCAAGACGCTCGCCCCGGCAAAGCTTCGGACCGGGCCCGCCGGGATCGACGCACTCCTGCTGCCTGACCCAACGCCGCCGCTTTCCGTTCGATCCCTGTCCGCACTCATGAAGCTGGCTGTCGATCGGATCGTGGTGATCTCGTTGCCCGCCTTTGCCACGCTGACGCGCGGGAATGTTTCCGTGCGTCGCATTGAACAGGATGACGACCCGATCCACGCGAAGGTCTATCACGCGAGCCACGTAACGCGCGGGTTTGCGCTTCAGGACACGTTTCCCTATGCCTGGTCGGGTCGGCGTGTCGGCAGCTTCGCGCAGAACCAGTTTCGCAGGAGCGTTGCGGCGAGGCTCTTCCTTGAAAGGCACGGGTTCACGGCGCCTCTCGTCTCCATGTGCGATAAAGACGCGACGTCCGACAGACCGATCTGCCTGCACAAGCCTACCGAGAGGGGCGGATTGTTCGTGCTCGACATCGAACCGGTCGAGGCGGCCGGCTCGACTTTCGGCGAGCCGGTGGTGGCCATGCACTTTCTGCTGTCCGTACTGGGTCAGTCCGTGGCCGGGTTGGGGCAGTTCATCGCACCGGAGGAAACGGAACGTGGATTCCGTGAAGCGGTCCGCGAGATGCCGCAACGGTTTCCGCCTATCAGCGTTCATGACGCGGACGTACCGATCGAGGAGGTTACCGAGCAGCTCGTGACCATCGGCCGGGAGGACCGATCCTTCGGTCAACCGCTCAAACCCAAGCCCGTAATCATGGTGCGCAGCGGCTTGACATCGGGCGATGTGGAGAGTGTGTACGGTTCGCTCCTGTGGTTCAAGCAGCTCGTTCAGATCGGGCCTTGCGCCTGTCCGTATGCGGACCGGCTTGGCTCACGGTTTCGACTGGCCTGGATTCCGCAGGCGGCGGCGTGGGAGGCACGTGAGGGGTGGCGGCGAAGTCGCGAGCGACCTGACACGGACATGACATTCGAGGCCGAGGACGAGCAGATGGCCGCCCTGATTGATGTCGTGTCGTGCCCGGTCAACAGGGTTCGCGTCGTCATCCCCGGCCGTCGAGGCGACTACGGCCATACCGCGACCTGGCTTCCGCAACTGTGGACCGCCTTCAACGGCGATGGGTGCTATACGTACGGAGTCGAGGACGGCGCGGCCTTCACCGACCGCACGGCGTTCGCGTGGCGACGTCTTCGCCACGATGTGCGAGTCGTTGTCGATCCCGATGCATTCCCAAGCGACGCTCACCACGATGTGATGGCAGCCGGCGGGCAAGTCATCCGAATCGAGGTTCCAGGTAGCGGCGCGGATTTCAGTGCCAACTCGATCCATCGGACCGACCTGACGGCGACCTTGCTCGAGCAAGTGATCGGGCTGCAATACGGTATGATCGCCGTGAACCGTCTCGACGCCGCGGTGCACTTCGGCGCGTTTCCGCCGGTTGTGTCCGGCGAGGCGCTCATCGTCGATGGTCGCGACCCCGCTCTGCAGGTGGGGAGATCCCGCGCAGGATAGAGGCGAACATCGCGATAGCGGCGCGGTGGTAAAAGCATTTTCCGAATTCTGTGTGCCGCTCAACCCCCCTCTTTCCCCCCTTGGTAAGGGGGGATGAAAGTGGGGTCCCGCTACGCGATTCCCGAAAACGCTCTAAAGGGCTTATCATACCAGATCTGGTTTGACAATGCCGATTCGCCGAGGCGGACTCAATCGTCATCCGTAGCTCCGCGCGGGCTAAAAGCCCGCGGCTCAGAACGGGCGGTATCGGCAGATTCTTACTAGAACGGGTATCATCCGCACCGTACGACCGGCCAATCGCCGGAACGACGGATCACGCGTCGCCGGTGCGCTTGGCGAACCGGATCGCCTGTTTGATCGCCGTGAAGGCCGCATCCGGCAACAGACCGTAGTTGCCGGCGTCAAGGCCGGTGAAACCCAGGCGGGCGGCTTCGGACAATGCGCTCACCAGTTGTGGAGCCTTCGGTCCGACAGCCCAGGATTCGGGTGTGCCAAGCTCGCTACGACGTGCCCCTGACACCAACGCGGTCTGCAACTGATCCGGATGGTCGATGTACGTGACCATAGCGTCGGGAATACCGGGATCGGGACCGTCCCATCGCTCACTCACAGGTGGCGGATGGTTGCGGATCAACAGCAGTTCACGGCGGCACGCGTCCTTGATACGCCGCAGCAACTCGGAAAGCGTGTCGGCCCGCCAGTGGAAGTAAGCCGCAAGCGGCCCTGCATCCGCCAGCGGCCCTGCATCCGCCAGCGGCCCATCATCCGCCAGCACATCGCCCAGGGTGGTGTCCGCTGCTGCGCCGTGTTTGAGGCACTTCTCGAGAATCTCCCGGATGGAGCGAGCGGCTGAGTCTACGTCCACGCCGGCCACCGACGACGCCCTGTGGCAGGAATCGCAGAAACACACGCCAAGCAGCGCTCGTTCGGTGTCACCAAGTGGCACACCCGTGCGAAGATCACAGCGCAGCGCCTCGTGCCACGTCAGCGAGAAATCAGCAAGCGCCACACCGCCGACATCGAAGTTGCTCGAAAGGTCCGCTGCCAGACCGCACAGGTACTCCTGCACGTCCGGGTTCGCCAGGCAGACGCTCGCCTGTGACGCGACGCCGAAGACGTTCTTACAGGCTGTATCCGTGTGGCGCTGGGCAAGGCGACCGGGCAGCGAGGCTGAGATGATGACTCGAAGGTCGATCTTGCGGTCGGCGCACGCCTCGGCAATGATCGCAAGCGGGTCGCGTCCCGCAAGCCAGCTTGACATGATCGGCTTGCATCGCGTCGCGATGTAATGCGCGTCTGACGGTTGGAAGAACAGACCACCACGCGTGAAGAACACTCTGGGTTCCACACGCCGCGAGCGAAGCTGTTGCACGGGCGGGGAACCCACCCAAAGCGACAGACCCGTAAGGCCGATCTCGCCGTGCAGGCGGTCCAGGACGGCTTCCACGCCTTCGTCAATCAGATCCCAGGGATAAGCGGTCAGGCTCGCCCGAAGCATCAACCCACACCCCCGTGCACCATCGGGGACACCTCGTCGTACATACTCTCGAGCACGTCAACCATCCGACGGTGAACCTCCTCGGCATTGACTCCGCAGAACTTCGACGCCAGGACCGTACCGCCCTCCACGTCTCCTCCCTCCGCATCCGTCTCACGACACGTAGAGACCCAGTGATCCTCATCATACCGCACGTGGATACCGTACCACCGCGGCTTATCGCCGACACGAACGATCTTGTAGAGATGAAACGGCATCGCATCTGATCCTCACCGGACGTGAGCCTACCCATGTATCTTACCCACCCTCAGCCACAACGCCAAGCGCCACGGGGAAGAACGAAATGCAGAACAGATAAGGGGCTACCTCCGGTCGAGCCACACGGGCGCGTTCCTGACTCCCTCTCGAAGCCGGGATGAAGTCGGGGGTGCCCTGTGTACCATCTGTCGGAGTAGGATCGTCGCGTTTACACGATCGACAGGGGATAACCTATAGCGCTTTTAGTGGTCTCGTAGCGTCCGACGGCCAAGAACCTCCGGGGGAACTTCGGGATTCGGACGCTACAGCAAAATAGAACTTGTTCTATAGCGGTTAACGGTCATACGTATCGCGCGACCCCCCTCTTTCCCCCCTTGGTAAGGGGGGATGGTAGGGACGTAGCCGCTACAGGTGATCGTTATACGCGCTGGCCGTGGCGGCGTGGGTCCTATCCGCCGCTGGTCGTGCTGTCGAGAGCCTCTACGGTGGACGTAACCGTATCGAGTGGAACGGAGCCTTCCAGCGGCAGCTCATACGGCGCACTGTTAACGTCGCTGAGCGGAGCCGCCCGCACGCCGTGGTCGGTCACGGCGTACACGTCCTCGCCGATGAAGACGCCGCGTGTGAACGAGGACCAATAGGTACCCGACTCCTCGAAGCGTGTGCTGATTCGTCCCAACTCCGCAAAGCCGTCATCGGCATTGACGCTGTAGACGATCAACCCCACAAACTCGTCTTGCGGCCAGTAGGGTTCGGGCGCGATGATCGGCTCATCCGGTTCAACGGGTTCGTCATCATCATCGCCATCGCTGTCGACCGGTTCCTCCGGTTCGGTTGGGGATGAATCGGAGACGGTCACGACTCCCCCTTCATTACCCACAACGATGTCCTCCTCGTCCCAGAAGAAGATCGATTCGCCGTAGATCTGCACCGGAAGCGCCACCAGACCGCCCTCCGCGAAGTAGGTGAACGCCTTGGGATCCCACAGCGCGTCGGACGAGGCCTCGCCGCCCTCACCGATCACCACGTTGTGCTCCAGGAACGGGTTGGCGAAATCGGAGACGTTGAAGATCGAAAGCTGCACGCCCCAACCCCACCACGCGCCCACCTCGGGAATGTACCTCCCCACGGTCAGCAGATGATCCTCATCCATCGGCACCACAAAGGTGGAGAAACCGGGAACCTTCAACTCACCGACGATACGCGGATCGGTCGGGTCGGACAGATCAAGCGTGAACAGCGGGTCGATCTGCTCGAAGGTGACGACATAGCCCCGGTCGCCCACGAAGCGGGCTGCCTGGATCGTCTCGCGCGGAGCAATGCCCTCGACGCTCCCGACGACCTCGAGCTCGTTACCCACCCCACCCAGTACGAAGACGGCGTTGACCGGCCCGTCGCTGCTGAATAGGGAGAAGCCCGAGTCGATCGTCGTGGCCACGCGGAGATAGCCTTCGTATTCCCCCATCGAATACTGATTCAGCACGCGACCGGGCACCGATCCGGATGCCACCGGTATGACATCGTCCTCGGTATACTTGAACTTATAGATGTCGGTCGTCGCGCGCGTGCTGCCCGAGAAGTCCCACTCGGTATCGGTCAGGTAGAGGGCATTGAGTGATGAGTAGATCAACCCCGGTTCCGCCACGACGCCGACGGCCTTGAACGCCCCGCTGCCGTCCACGTCCATGGTAACCACGCTCACCACGCCGAACCCGTCCGGATCGGTGGGGCGGTACATTTCCTGCCAACCAAGCGACGCACCGCTTGTGACGGCGCCCATCGCGTCGGTTTGCTCGAATCTCGGCAGCAGGGTCTCGACCTCGACGTTTTGAAGATCGAGCTCCGGCTGACCGAGGAGTGGAAGCACGTTGTAGTAGTGATCCTGATAGTTCGCCAACACGAGTCGCAGCACGCCGTCGATCATCCGACTCGATGCGCTCGAGCCGTCGAGCTTCGTTATCGTCAGCACGTTCGGTGCGCTCGGTGTGGACGCGTCGATGACGGTTACGATGGTCTTCGGTCTTTCGTAAACGTACTCGACAGCGAGCTGGGCCGCGCTGACATCGACATCGCTCTCCATTTCCTCGGTCTCCAAGGAGACCGCGCCGTCGACGAACACCGGCCCTCCGTACGTCTCGGTGATCGCCACAATCTTGCCGTCGTGCAGGTAGATCTCCCGCCCCCAACCCTCGAGTTCGACCTCGCTCACGAGGGCCAGTTCCTCGGGCGGATAGGCGCGGACGATCCTCAGGATGTCGTCACTGATGATGTAAAGGTACGTGCCGTCCGTCTTGACCACGTCGGCCTCGTCGACCCCTTCCTCCTGAATGGTCGTATCGGAGTGTTGGATGTCGGTCGAGTCGCCGCCACCGCCTTCGGCTTGCGTGGAATCGCCGGAATCCGCGGAGGGCGGGGCGTTTGCCACGTCTTCGGAACCCGTCGCTTCGCCGGCAGCGCCTCCGGCATCGTCCGCATCGAGCGCGATGCCCTCGCTCCGCCAATCGAAGCCACCGGGAGCACCGAACTGCTCGTTTCGTGAGCCGATCTGATCCGCGAAGTACTGGCTTAGCTCTTCCTTTGACTCGAATCCCATTAGCTTGGCTGACCCGGTCGGGTCGCCATCGTCGGGTGTGTACCAGGGTAGTAGCGACAACAAACCACAACCGGGGATCAAAACAACCACCAAGAGAACTATGGCATAACGTCGCATGATGGGAACCTCCCTGAAGACTTCCTGAGTTTTGTGGTCACGAGCGGGCGTGCCCGCGCGATACGGGCTTCCCGCTTCACTATCGTCAGTATGTATCGTCCAAGTGGCCGGTCAAGGATCAAGGACTCGGACGTAACGGGGTTGACACAGCAGAGAACGCGCGGGTGCTGCAAGGCCCTTGGAACTTGCGGTGCTGCAAACCGGCCCAGCAGGCTGCTGAATGGGATTGACATTGCATTGGCTTTCAGCGTGCGAGCTGCCGGCGAGAATGCCTCAGGCAACGAGATCGAGGCGGGAGCCAATCGGGGCGGGAGCGTGAGGCTGATAATTCTGGCCTGTTCCGCTCTGTCCGGTGTGGGCGAAGCCGTCGGAATCCCGATCCGATCGCTGCTCATCCGTCGGATCGCGCCAATCGGCCGCGCGTCTCGCAGCAACTGAGAGCTCGACCGTGTCGACCGGCTGATGCTGGACGGCCTCGCACGGCTCGCACGCAGGACTCGTCACACTGCCGCCGGTGACGAAACCGGTTCTGCGCACATGGTAAGGGGCGTTGGGTCGAAACGCGGCGGCAAGAAGCGTGTTGGGCGTAATCCCGGCGATCATCGGCTGCACCCTGTCCGATATCTCTGCGAGCCAAGCAAGTTCCTCTCTGTTACCAGTATCGAATACGTGAAGGAGCCGGAGAAGCAACGGTTGCCGAATAAGCGTACACCGTTTGGCTGCCCGATAATCAAACGACTCCCAGTACTGGCAAAGCGGCTGCGGGTGACGAATGACTCGAACGGGAGTCAACAGTCTTCACGATCCGCCTGCCACCGAGCATTGCCGGTGCGCCTTGACAGCGTCGCCCACCCGGTTGATATACGCCCAATGCGGATTCAGAACATCGAGCGGAGTCGCCGGGTATGACAGAGCGGATCACCATCCGAACCACACGCCAGGGCTTGCACGAGATCACGAGGCAGATCGATCGCGTGGTCCACGAGTCCGGCGCGACCGAGGGCCTGTGCACGGTCATGGTCCAGCACACGTCCGCGAGCCTGACGATCCAGGAGAACGCCGATCCATCCGCGCGGCGCGATCTCGAGACCTGGCTTAACAGGCTCGTCTTGGAGAATGACCCGCTCTACACGCACACCGCCGAGGGATCCGACGACATGCCATCGCACATCAAAGCAGCCCTCACCGCCACCACGCTGTCAGTCCCGGTCATCGATGGACGCCTGGGTCTGGGAACCTGGCAGGGCATCTACCTCTGGGAACACCGCCACCGAGGCTCGGGCAGAAACCTCATCGTACATGTCTCCAGGTAGAGCAAGCTCTATTCAACTGTAGCGTCCGGTTGCGGGTTTCGCCCGGACAACAACCGCCATGTGACGCACCACTTGCCCTGAATGCGCTCTAGTGAATTGCCGATTGACCACGACCGGTCTGCATTCCCGTGTGTCCCCCACCGTACACCTTCGGTGAACAATGGGGCACCCTCGCTCTAGTGAATTGCCGATTGACCACGACCGGGGATTGATGATTCCAGCACGCCTCACACGACAGTCTTCAGTCTGCCCCGCTTCCCAGCGAGGCGGTATCCCCATACCTACCAGCCCGTTGAAGAATGTAGCGTCGCCCCTTGTGGGCGACGAGCAACCACACTGGGCGCCACCCACAAGGGGTGGCGCTACACCGGAGCGATCCGACATGAGTTCTTCAACAGGCTGCTACGCCTCGGACTCTCCCACAACCCCCAGCCCGCGCATGAGGTGGTGCTGGCACAGGAAGAACACGACAACCACCGGGACCAGAGCCATCAGGCTGGCTGCCATCAGCAGGTTTGCCCAGGTGCCGGCCATCGACTGAACCATCCGCAGTCCGAGGGATATGGGATATGTATTGAAATCCGACAGGTAGATCAGCGGGTCCATGAAGTCCTGCCAGTGATAGACAAAACTCAACAGGGCGGCTGTCACGACGGCCGGTCTGGCCATTGGGAGCAGTACGTACCGATAGGTCTGCCACGCCGTCGCTCCGTCGAGCCGCGCCGCGTCGTCAAACTCGCGAGGGATTGCCCGAAAGAACTGTCTGAAAAGAAAAATGTTGAACGCCCCACCCCCCAGCCACGCAGGCACGATCAACGGCTTGTAGGTGTTCACCCATCCCAGAAGATCATACAGCAGGAATCGCGGGACCAGCAGCACGTGAACCGGAACCAACATGGAGACGATCACGAGCACGAAGCACAGCCCGCGCCCCCGAAACCGCAGTCGCGCCAGGGCGAACCCGGCCATCGACGACGTCAATACGGCTCCCGCGACCGACGCCGTCGTGATCACGAGCGAGTTCAGAAGAAACCTCGGAATCGGCAAACGCGTCAGGGCCTCGGCGTAGTTTCCCCAGTCGAGATTATGCAGACCGAATCGCGGTGGAAAGGCATACACATCCTCCAAGGGCTTCAGTGACGACAGGAACGCCCACACGACCGGTAGCACCGTGAATGCGCAGACGGCTACCAGCGCCACGCATGTCACCACCCTTGCCGCCACACTGCTTCTCATATCCCAAACCTCAGCCTGCTCCGCCCACATCCCCATAGTAGACCCAGCGCCGCGACGTCCATACAAGCGGGAGGATCAACACCGCCAGCACCACCAGAAGCACGCATGACAGGGCGGCTGCGTACCCCAATCGATAGGGCGGCTCGAAGGCAGCCTGATATATGTACAACACATAGAACAATAACCCATTATCCTGTGCCCGGTTTTGGAGAACGTACGGCTCATTGAACGTCTGCACTGTGAAGATCAGCGACACGATCAGGTTGAACAGGACCACCGGCGTGATGTGCGGCCAGGTGATGTGTCGGAATCGTCTCCACCCGCCCGCTCCATCAAGCGCAGCCGCCTCGTGGAGCGTCTTCGGCACACGGCGCAGCGCAGCAAGGAAGATCAGCATGGCGCCACCCATCGTCCAGACGTGGATAAGGATCACCGCGGGTTTGCACCAGAATGGTGAATAGAGCCATCCGGGTGTCGGCCAGTGACGACTCCCGTTCTCGCAGAACAGGCGAACGACGGGATCGGCAAGATCATAAAGGTATCGAATGAGCCCGTTGATTCCCCCAAACTGCGGATTGAGAAGCCAACTCCATAGGATGAGTGTCGCCACGCCGCCCAGCACATGCGGCAGGTAGACACATGCCCGAAGGATGGATGCGCCCCTGAACGCACGATTCAGCAGCAGAGCCACGAGAAGTGAGCTAAGCAGTCCAAGTGGGACCGCCAGAAGGGAATAGCAAAGGCTGTTGTAGAGCGATTGGTAGAACTTCACATCCCGCGGCCTTCCGCCCAACGCGCTCCAGTACCACGGATCACCCGGTGATGGGGAATGATCATTATCAATGGAGGCGAGCGCACGATAGTGTTCGAGCCCCACCCATGTGAACGGACTCCCCGACGCGGGCCCGGAACTGTTCGTCAACGACAGGGCAAACAGGGCAATCATAGGAAGGAGGATCAGCAGGCACAGCCCGATCGCCCAGGGTAGGATGAATGGAAAGGTAGTTCTCCACGCCGTATTCATTCCCCACTCCGACCGGGTCCGGGGAAGCACGAGAGGATAACCGGATCCTGTGACAGCGCGCTCAGCATCTCGTCCGCGCCGATGGGCCGATCCGGATCGAGCAGCCGCCCGACGTAATCGTTGACCACGCGATCCACCTCACCAAACCGCGGAAAGAGCGGCTGCATGCGACTGTAGGGGAGTGCATCCACAAAGTGACGTCGCCGTGGGTCACCCGACCCGCCGATGAACGCAGCCATCGATTCTCGCCTCGCGGGCAGCGCTCGTCCTGCGGCGCCCATGCGGTCCTGGACCGGTTTCGACAGGATGTAGGTCATGAACCGCCACGCGGCGGCGGCCCTCGCCGGCGGAAGGTCTCGCGGCATGACCACGCCGTCCCATGTCACCCTAGTCACACGACCGGCAGGCCCGCGTGGGATGGGAACCACGAAGTACGAATCAGCCAACGCCGTCTGCGAGAGGAATGGCTGAAACCACGGACCGTTGACGCACATCGCAACCTTCCCGGTTATGAACCCGGTGTCCTGGAAGAGCTGCGGGACCTCATCGTCGCGCGGACACACACGATCTTCGAGGAGGAGATCACGATAGAAGGCAAACGCCGCCTCCGCTTCAGGCCCAACGAGTCTCCACTCCGCCACGCGCGCGTCCGTCAGTTCCGCGCCGAACGCCCACATGAATGGCAGATAGTAGACCCAGCGCGGATGCCAGAAACCGTACTGATCCATTTCACCATCCGCGTCAAAATCACAGGTAAGCAGTTTCGCCGTGCGCCGAAACTCCTCGATCGTCCAATCATCATCCGGCAATCGCACCGGCACATGATGGAATTCGGCGGCGCGGCGGAAACACTTCCTGTTCCCATAGATGAGGAGACTTCCACCCGAGACCGGCAGGCCTCGCTGCCGATCGGCGACGCGAAACGCGCGCATCCCAAGCGGCTCGATAGCCGCTCGCAGAGAGTGCTCGGCATCCGCGGTATCCAGTTGCGCTGACAGATCGGCGAAGTGCTCAGCCAGCTCGTGGAACGGGCCAAGCTGGATAAGCGCCACGTCGGGAAGTGTGTGCGACAGAATCTGCTGGCGCATTTTCGTATTGTATCGGTTCGCAAGACCGACAACATACTCTTGGCGCACCGTCACGCCCGGGTGATCCCGCTCGAACCCGGCAATCACACCGCGCCACAGCTCGTAGTCCTGATAGGTCCCGAAGTGGGAAAACCTGATTGATCGGCCATCCGCGTTAGCGGGACCGTGCCGCGCAAAGGTATCCGCAAAGAGCCACCAGCCCACACCAAGCGCGACCGCGACAACGATTATGGACCGCCCGGCACGACGGAACCTGTTACCCTTCGTCGGAAGAATCATCATTCATAGTTGTCCACATGCACCGCACCGGCACGGGTGCCCCGTCCTTTTCGTTTGAAAAAGGGTGGGGGATGGATTGCGCAGCCGAAGACATCTCGAACAACCGTCCGCGCCACACCCTTCGCTCCGCGAAGGAATGGGGCACCCATGCGCAGGGCGGACCTGATCCCGGCGCGCCAATCGATCAATGTGCCATAACAGTCGAACGTGATCGTCTCCGTCCGGTCAAGAACTTGCTGAATGGGATTCGCCGTCGGTTCCATGATGCATCCTCCGTGCAAGGTATTGTACCATGAAGCGCCACGCATCACACCCGTGAGGCGTGGCCACCGGTTCAACCCAAAACCCACGACAACACTTGAACACTTCACACGTAGCGCACAGCGTCTCGAAGCGGCGCTCCTTTGCCGAGGTCCATTGCGCCGTATCAGAATCACCCCCCTCGCCGAGCACGGAGCCCGCGTGAAGGCCCGCCATTGCATGACACCGAGAGACAGCCACCGCTCCTGCGTCTGTCACGTAGCGGTGCAACGCCGGATCTTCACAATACAGCGAGCGCAACGAGAAGGGTAGCCCACCGCGACGCAGGTGAAGAAGCGGTCGAATGAAAGGGCTCGATGCGCGCCTCCATGCCCCGTGCGCCCGGGAAAGCGTCCACGATGGCTCCTAGCGTTTTGTGCTTCCACTCTCGCAGGCGATCGAGCACGATGCGGGCACCTGCGTCACTGAGCGACCGAACCATTCGGAGAGCATCATCGAGGGCGCAGGGGCCAAGCCAGATCGCACCTTGTGTTGACACCGCGAGGGCAATGGAGGCTTGCTCCACACGATCATGCGAGCCGTCGACGACAAGACGTTCGATGTTTGGCAGTCGACGAGTCTCGGGGGTTTTCCGATAAGGCGCAAGCAGCGAGACCGGCAACTCCAGCGTCACGTCCTTGCCCGTCTCAAGGGCTTGCGCCGCCACGTTGAAGTCGTCAACAGACCGGACCCGGATCACGATGCGCCCCGGGCCGACTCTGTCTGCCCACTTTGCCGGCGTGTTCCACACAATAACGTCCGGCGACCGAGTCTCGCGGTGCGTGGTCGTGATGGAATCCGCTCGTCCGGCGGTAGGCACGTCAGGATCACGAATGGGGCCGATCGAATCTTCAAGCCAGTGGAAGAACCTCTGATAGTCGCTGCAAAGTGCAGTGGGTTGATGGGTGAGCTCGGAATCCGTGTGGGATTCATACAGACACCCGCCATGGCACAATCGCCAATAGGAACATCGACCACACTTCCGATCGAGCAGCTTCCCCTCACGATCACGCAGGCGTTGCCGGGCTGGATGCCGGAGGCAGTCAGCCAGAGATACGTCCTGAAGGTTCCCAAAACCTATCCCATCGGCATCGACAGCCCGACCGCAGTTGTAGACGTTTCCTAAAGGGTCGACGCCGAGGTGAGCACCAACACAACCGGCTGCTCCCGCAAGATCGCAAGCACGCATCCGCCCGCGCCCAAGCCACGTCTCGACGAAGTCCTTGATGGGATTCACGGTGAGCCGCCGCTGATCGGATTCCCACGCCCACGCGAGGGCGACAAGGAAATCACCATAGTCGCCCGGATCGAGTGCCAGATCGTCAACCGCGGCGTACTTCCCGCGACCGACCCGCAGTAGCGTATTCACCCGCAGGGAAAGGGTGGAGTTATCCCGCAGGTTGCGGAAAAGCCAATAAAGATCCTGCGCACGGAGCAGCCCACCGCGATGAAGCACGTATACGCATCCGACGGACCAGCCGGCGTCATCGAGAAGCCAGAGCGCCCGAAGCCACCGCCTGTTGTACTCGCCGGGTTTGCCAAGCAAGCGAACGTCATCGAACGGGTCCACCGACGTACCCACACCACCGGGACCGACCAACGGCGATAGGATGTCAATCCACTCCGGATCAAGCAGCGTCAGGTTCGTTTGGATGTGATGCTCGAACACCGGAGACTGCGCGAACGAAGCGAGCGATCGGAAGAACGGCTTACCCAGCAACAGCGGTTCACCACCGTGCCTGACGGGGGGTTTGTACCAGGGTTTGCCGGTCGTGTCAAGCGCCCCTGCAGAACGCGGGCTCCGCCACAACGGTGTAGCGTCACCCCTCGTGGGTGACGCCTAAATGATGCTTCGCCGCCCACGAGGGGCGGCGCTACACTTTTTCAGCGGCCCGCGTGTTCGGCGGCGTGATTCCCGTCCCCGAGGGACGATGTGAGAATGACCCGGCGCGGACGCTCGCTCGGACGTGCCAAAGGAAACCCGTGCCCGTCAACCCCGCCGGACCGCCGGACCCGCAACCCCGCCGGAAAGGGCTCCGGCCACGCCGAAAAGCCCTATACTCTTGTGCGACAAGACGTTAGCGATCGGACGGCTGTTGCCGTGAGGACGCCGAGCTGGTCAAATGCAGGAGCAGCGTGGACCCGACGCGGCACGGGCGCCGACTTCCCGTTCACCCGGGAGCGGATTGTCGCCTGCTCGGCGCGTGGACACTTGGGATTTACCGCAACGGAATCCTCCGAGGAAGGCCTGCAATGGCTGACACCGGTCTGGCACAGAATGCGCGGTTTCAGGACCATCTTACGGGCCCCGGTCATCCGGAACGGCCCGAGCGGCTCGCGCATATCGCAACCGTGCTTCATGAGAAGGGCCTGGATGAAGCGTGCAAGCCTGTCGAGGCCTCACCGATCGACATGACATTCGTCGAGCGCATCCATGACCATGCCTACCTCGAACGCCTGCGCCGCGCGTGCAGCGATGCCATGCCCTCGATCGACACACCCGACAGTGGTATCTGTCCGGTGAGCTACGACATCGCCCGGCTCGCCGCCGGTGGTGTGATCCAGGCTGTTGATGACGTGATGGCCGGTCGGATTGACAACGCCTTCTGCGCGGTGCGACCGCCGGGTCACCATGCCGAACGTCATTGCTCGATGGGCTTCTGCCTGTTCAACAATATTGCCCTCGCCGCCAGACGCTTGCTCGACGATCACGGCCTGTCGCGCGTTTTGATCCTGGACTGGGACGTACACCACGGCAACGGAACGCAGCACACGTTCGAGGATGATCAGCGCGTGCTGTACGTCAGCCTGCACGGCCACCCGCGCTTCGTCTATCCGGGCACGGGCTACGAAACCGAGCGGGGCCTGGGTGAGGGTGAGGACTTCACCCTCAACCTGCCCATGATGCCGTCCAGCGGCGACAAGGAGTATCGGCGTGCGTTCGAGGATCCCATCCTCCCGGCGATCGCGGACTTCAAACCCCAGTTCGTCCTCCTCTCAGCCGGGTTCGACGCCCACCGACTTGATCCGCTCGCACCGCTCGATCTCGAGACGGACTCCTACGGTTGGATGACCGACGCGATGGTCGACGTGGCCCGCGAGCATTGCGGCGGCAAGCTCGTAAGCATCCTCGAAGGCGGATACAACCTCGAAGCCCTTGGCGATTCCGTGAGCCTGCACCTCGAGCGCCTGCTCGACTCATAGTGCCATGCTATGGCACTCTCTCACGCGGCGTAAGTGGGACACTGGCGGATGTCGCCGCGCGGATCCGGAGGATTGTCGCCTGGTCACGGTTGTGGGTTGACGGTGGAACGCGACACCAATGAACGACCCGGACAAGGTCTGTATCAACCGTCGAAGTCGAACGCAAGCTGGGCGTCTTTGACCTTCCGCGGTTCCCGATACACCTTGGCCGGCGTTGGATCGGGCGCGGACGTATCGCCCAGTCCGTACCGCCTCTTCGAGATATGGAACAGGTTCCGGATGGTTTCCCAGTACGGCCCCGATCCGCGCATGCGCTCGCCGAAGCGCGACGTATCAACGCAGCCGCCGCGGATGTCGCGAAGGCGGTTGATCACGCGTTTGGCCCGAAGTGGCATCGCCTCGCGCAGGCGCTTGCAGAAGACCTCCTCCACGCTGCCCGGAAGACGCAGCGCGGTGAAACTGGCTGACTGCGCACCGGCGTCGGCGGCCTGCTCGAGAATCCGCGGGATGTGGGAATCGTTCAGACCCGGAATCACGGGAGATACGATCACGCCGACCGGTACGCCGGCGGCGCGAAGCCTGCGAATCGCCTCAAAGCGCCTCGAAGGGGATGGCGCGTAAGGCTCGAACAATCTGGCGGTTTCATGATCCGCAAATGGAATGCTCACGTACACAGCCGACGCAGCCCGCCGACTCAACTCAGCCAACAGCTCCGCATCACGAACCACGAGAAAGCTCTTGGTCACCACGACGGCCGGATTGCGAAACGCCAGGCAGACCTCCAAACACCGTCGCGTCAGACGGTAGCTCGCCTCGATCGGCTGATAGGCGTCGGTGATGCCGGAGAAGTTGATCGTCTCGCCCTTCCAACGCTTCCTCCGGAGGGCGACGCGAAGAAGGTCGGGCGCGTTGCACTTGACGACCAACTTCGTCTCGAAATCGGTACCCGCGCCGTAGCCGAGGTACTCGTGATAGGTCCGGGCATAGCAGTAGCTGCAACCGTGCCCACAGCCGCGATAAGGGTTGACCGACCAGGAAAACGGCACGTCCGGGCTGTCGTTGTGCGAGAGGATCGACCGAGCCGTCTCCTCGTACACCTCGATCCGGACCCCGGGCGGCGGCTCGAGCCACTCGGCGTGCCGAGACAGGTACGGGTTCGGCGGATTGTCCACGCGGCGCAGGTTCATCCTTCGACCCCGAGGAGCCTTGACGTCCCAGGGTATTATATTAGGATCGTGTTAGGATGGCAAGGCGCGAAATACGTGCCGACCGACGTCGGAACGTGGGGGGCATGCGCGCCGCCGGGTGGGAATGAGTTGCCAGCGATACGCCGCCGGGCTATCATCATCGGCCCCTACGGGGCAAGGAGTGCTCTGCCGGCGTAAGAAATCCATCCGGTACAGCGTCGGCGCGTAAGCTCACGGAGGAAGCCTCAGTGGCCAAACAATCGGATCGGGTCATCTGCGGCGATTGCATCAAGGAACTGGCCAAGCTCGAAGCAGGCTCGGTCGACCTCGCCTTCGCCGACCCGCCCTTCAACATCGGTTATCAGTACGACCAATACGACGACAAGCGATCGGCTGACGACTATCTCGAATGGTCCCGCCGGTGGATCGAAGGCGTCATCCGCGTGCTCAAGCCCGACGGGACGTTTTGGCTGGCGATCGGCGATGAGTACGCAGCCGAGCTGAAGGTGATGGCCACGCGTGAGCTGGGCCTGACCTGCCGGAGTTGGGTCGTGTGGTACTACACCTTCGGCGTGCATTGTAAGACCAAGTTCAGCCGCTCGCACGCCCACATGTTCCACTTTGTCAAGGACGCCAAGCGGTTCACGTTCAACGACGCGGCTATCCGAGTGCCATCGGCGCGGCAGCTCGTCTACGGCGACAAGCGGGCGAACCCGAAAGGCCGCGTTCCCGACGACACCTGGATCATGCGGCCGACGCCGGATGCGTCCTGGATTCTCCGGCCTCAGGATCTGCCCGAAGGGTTCGAAGCGGACAGTGATACATGGTATTTCCCCCGCGTCTGCGGAACGTTCAAGGAACGGATGGGCTTTCATGGCTGTCAGATGCCCGAGCGACTGCTGGGCCGGATCATCGAATCCTGCTCGAACGAAGGCGATCGGGTGCTCGATCCGTTCATCGGGAGCGGCACGACGGTCGCGGTGGCCAAGAAGCTGCGCCGCCGCTACATCGGATTCGACCTCTCGCAGGACTATGTGAAACAAGCCTGCTCGCGCCTTCAACGCATCAAACCCGGCGACCCGCTCGACGGCGCCGAAGACCCGCTGATCAGCGTCGCCAACACCGCCAACGGTACCATCCGCACAGCCGACGGTAAACGCGTTAAAGGCAACGGAAAATCCACGAAGGAAAGTAGCAAACCCACCCGCCGCAAACCCACCGAGAAGGAACAACTGAAGTTGTGGGGGTAGACGGTAAGGCACATGGATCAAGAGCGGCAAGACTCCACTAACGGACACAGCGAGGAAGGGAAGTACCTCTACAGGTTAACGAAAATCGTCTTGAACGATGGCAAGGAGTTCGACCCCGGGAATCTCACCGTGATCGTTGGTCCGAACAATTCGGGCAAGAGCCGTGCACTGAAGGACATTCTCGCCATAACCACTCGTCGGCCGACCGACAAAAAAGTCGTCGTGGTAGACGCGACCTTTGCATTACCAGAGAATCTGAATGAGTTGCGTACGGCGTACGACGTTGAACGTGTACTTGACCAGCATAATCAGGGTTCCATTTCGACCATTTCGCCAACACTCTGCACCGCACACCGGGTAACGGGCGGTTCGTCACTCGACCGTTATTCGGGGAGGTTTGACTCGGCAAGTGAGAGCAGTTTGCGCGCCATGTTCCCTGAAGAGTTCGGCGTATACCTAGTCGCCTTTCTCACAACAGAGGACCGCCTACGTTTAGTCAAGGAATCTCAAACTGCAAACCGGGGGATCGAGGTCTCAAACCTCTTGCAGCTTCTTTGGAACGGCAGAATCGCTCTTGAGAAGCGGATACGGAGCCTGACCAAGGACGCATTTGCTGTGGAAATCGCGCTTCACCAGCCCACGCCTCAAATCCACACGCTGTGCGTGGGCAAGGACTTCTCTGGTCTCCCCCCGAGTGAGCGTGATGCTCGCCCGATCCTGGCCAACCACCGGAGACTCGATGATGAGGGAGATGGAATTAGGGCCTACGTCGGAATCCTGACTGCGTTTGCCACTGTCCGGCGCCCAGTCTGGTTGGTCGATGAGCCAGAGGCTTTTCTGCACCCACCGCAAGCTTTTCGCATTGGGCAGTTTATTGCTGACCAGGCACGCGAGGATCGACAGATCATTCTCGCAACGCACAGCGCCGATGTTCTCCGCGGCATTCTGATGAAGGACGCCGATGTCAGAATCATTCGGATCGACAGAACGCAAAACACGAACGCGTTTTCAGTCCTTGACCCGGGTGAGGTGAAGGAGTTGATGACTGACCCCTTGCTCAGCTCTGCTCGAGTCTTGGACGGCGTGTTCTACTCCGGCGCCGTTGTCGTGGAGGGTGACAGAGATGCGAGGTTCTATCAATCTGTGTCGCGAAAGCTTCGTCCGGATATGGACCTTCATTTCGTGAATGCGGACAACAAGCAAACAGTCCCCCGAGTCATGAAGAAGTACGAGGACATGGGAGTACACCGTGCGGGAATCGTCGATTTTGACGTATTGAATGACGCTTCCGAATTCCGTAACCAGATTCAGGAGCTCGGGGTTGCGAATCCAGACCTTGATCGCGCGGTGAGAATCCGCAACGAAATCGCGAAGGCGGCCAAAGAGGCCCCGCCGGACGAGGTACTGACCGCACTCCTCGATAAACTTGAGGAGCTGTGTGGATGTGTTAGATCCTTCGTAACCAAGGAACTGTCCCTGGCTACGAATCGACCGGAGGCCGTTGCGGGCACACTAACACTAAGCCAGACTGGAATAGAGCTTGGAAAGCTGATCGCGATATGCAAGCCAAAGCAGTGGCGAGAACTAAAGCGAAGAGGGCGAGCCGCCCTCCCGGAGGAGCTCCGTGAACGCTTTGACGAGCTGTCTAGAGTATGCGCGCGTCATGGATTGTTCATCAACCCGCGCGGCGAGCTCGAATCCATGCTCGTGCAGCACGGGATCGACTACACCAATGAGAAAAAGGACTGGTTCGCGCGGGCCATGCGCGCTCTACGAAGTCTCGAGGCCAACAGTTCGGAATATCCCTGGAAGCTCATTGACGCCGTTCACGATTATATGCTCAGCAAGGAAAGCCCACCGAATAACGATGGTGAAGCTTCCGCCGAGTGACGTTGCCGGATCTGTTGATCCGCGACTGAAGTTGTGGGGGTAGCCCGGTAGCGTGGCCCACGTAATCAAACCTGGGGGCGTGATCGTCGTCGTCGCGATGTCGAAAGTTGTCGAAACGCGCGCGGGAGCGAACGAGGCGAACCGCAGGATCGAGTATCATCATCGATGGTCGGGGACGCGCTGCGCCGGCTTGGAGGCGGCACTGGCAAACGAACTGCCAGGAACAGCGGATGTGCGAAATCGCACTGGCAGTATACTGCCGGTGGTGCCGGCATGGCGAGCGTTTTGACCCGTTGAGGATCGTTGGAGTGAAGGACTGACCGATGCGTGTCTTGTACTGCGACTGCACATACTCCGACGTCCTACCCTCGCAGCGCAAGCGCGAGGTTCTGCACGGGCTGTGCGGATTGGGGATCGAGTTCGACGCAGTGCCGGACCTGTGCAAGATGTCAGCCCGGAAGGACCCTGCGATGAAGGGTCTCGCCGGCGCGGGAAACGTAAGGATCGCCGCGTGCTTTCCGCGGGCGGTGAAATGGCTCTTTCACGCCGGCGGCGCTCCGCTTACGGATGGGCAAGCGGAAGTGCTCAACATGCGAACGCAGAGCGCCGAGCAGACCCTCGAGCGCCTGCGGTCCGACGCTCGGACTTCCGACGCAGCGGGAATTGCCTCGGCAGAAGAGTGCCATCTACGTGTCGTTTTGTACGAAGGACCGGGAACCGCACCTATCGAGGCCGATCAGCGCTGCGACCTTCTCACGACCCTTCTCGGCGCGGGTCACCAGGTGACCTGCTGCGCGAGGGACCTGACGACGGCAGCCACAAACGCAGCGGCGTGCGTCGTGGTGGGCCGGTTCGATAAGCTCCCGCCGGAACTCCCGGATGGACCCGCCGACCGGGCACGACTCCGCTTCATCGACATGTCCGCGCTTGACAGCAACGGCATTGCTGCACGGATCAACATGATCCGGAAGGAGCTCGGCGTACCACAGCCCGGCACGTGGGTACCGTGGTTCCCGGTGATCGACTACGATCGTTGCGGCAACTGCCAACAGTGCGTGGGCTTTTGTTTGTTTGGGGTATTCGGTATGGGTGTTGATGGGCGGGTCGAGGTCCAGAAACCGGAGAACTGCAAGACCGGGTGCCCGGCCTGCTCGCGGGTGTGCCCCAACGTGGCGATCATGTTCCCCAAGTACGAAAATGGACCGGTCAACGGCGACGAGGTAACGGAGGAGCAGGCCCGATCGGAGCCCGTGCAGGTGGATATCTCGGGGCTTTTGGGCGGAGACATTCAAGCGTCCCTCCGGACGCGAAGCCGGGATGCCGGGAAACGGTTTTCGCCCGGGCCCAAACCGTCGGACGTTTCGCGCATTTCCCATGAGCGCCTGAAGGAAGCGCAGAAGGAATTGGGCATCCCCGATAAGGTGATGCACGATCTGGGAGCAGCCGATCGATCCGGTGTACAACCCGAGCGCGCAACCGCACCGCCCGCCGAACGGGAAGAACACGGCAAAACCGAGGAGGACCGTCAACCGCCCGCGCCGAGGGAGGAGTGGGATGTCTAGAGCCGTTACTGTTTTCGTGTGGCGGCGTCTTGGCGGCGGACAGTGTGTTCTCTTCAGAAAACCCGCGCGGACTTCAGGTCCGCGACTCGCTGCGCAGAATCAGAAAACGCCGCAGGTGAGATTCGGAGTCGCACGAGCGGAATGATCTTATCGCTTGCCCATCGAATGTGGCGTACAACCGATGCCCGTTTGCTCTGGAAGTTCGGGTATAACTTCACGTACAAGGGCATACGATCGGTGCAGCGCTTCAAGAAGCGGTTGAAGAAGGGCGTATTCTTCCCACCGTTCCTCTACATCTCGATCACCAACGGATGCAACCTTCGCTGCCGGGGCTGCTGGGTGGACGTGACATCCCCACAGACGTCGATCCCTCTCGCCGACCTGAACCGGTTAATCCATCGCGCCAAGGCGTACGGCAACAGCTTCTTCGGCATTCTCGGCGGCGAGCCGTTCCTGCACGCCGATCTTATCGCGTTGCTCGAATCGCACCCGGATTGTTACTTCCAGATCTTCACGAACGGGCACTTCATCACGGATGAAGTGGCCGCCGAGTTGCGTCGCGTCGGCAACGCCACGCCGCTGATCAGCATCGAGGGAAACGAAGTGGTCAGCGATGAGCGCCGGGGGCGCGAGGGTGTGTTCCACAGGTCGTTGGCCGGTTTGGACACCTGCGTGCGTAATCGGCTGATCACCGGGGTGACCACGAGCGTGTGCCGGAACAACTACGATGACCTGGTCAATGAGGACTGGGTCGACACACTGATTCGGCGCGGCATTCACTATGTATGGTATACGACGTATCGGCCGGTGGGGCCGGACCCGTCACCCGAGCTCGCCCTTCACCGGGACCAGGTGCTCGGCGTGCGTCGTTTCGCCATGAAGATAAGAAACAGCAAGCCGATCGGCGTGATCGACGCCTACTGGGATGACAAAGGTATGGCACTGTGTCCGGCGGCGGTGGGAATCAGTCACCACATCAGCCCGTGGGGTGACATCGAGCCGTGCCCCATCGTGCAGTTCGCGGGCGAGACCATCGGTGACAATGGCGGCGACGTCTTCAAGACCGTTACCGAGTCCGCCTTTCTGGACGGGTTTCGCAAGACGGTGGCGGCCACGACCCGCGGCTGTATCCTGCTGGAGCGTCCCGACGTGCTCAAGTCCCTCATGGAGCGCCTCGGCGCGAAGGACACGACCGCTCGGAAGACGGCGCTGTGTGAACTCATGGCGATGAGCCCCCTCAACAGCCAGCACAATCCGGGTTGTGAGCTGCCCGAGCAGAACTGGCTTTACCGGCTCACGAAGAAATACTGGTTCTTTGGATTCGGGGCGTATGCGTGATGCGCGCTGCAACGTGCTAAAGGCTTCCGGACAATGACGCGACCATCGACGGACGACGGCAAGGCAAACACGAAACAGACGCGTGCGTCCCAATACCAACTTGACCGCGATGGGAATCGTACGTCCGGGGCTGCGGCACGCCCTCCTCTGATGCTTCCGCCGAGAATCCCGAGACGACCGCGACGCCCCGCGCAACGCAATATCCCGAACGACCGATCGGTCAGGGATCGCATCAGGCGTCTTGCTCAACAGTACGCCGAAGACGTGAAGCTCGTCCCGCCGCTTGCGCTGGATGAGCTACGTGAACATGCCGCGCGGGTCTGCGCGTCGGCCGGCGCCGACCCCATCTACCGGGAGTTCACCGCGATCATCGTCAACAACGAAGCCTGGCGCGAGACCGTCGCCGGCATCCCCTACGACCGTCGTCTCCTCCTTCTGCCGCAGTGTCTGCGGGCCGATGGGCAATGTCGCGCGCCGATCGATGAGTTCGGCCTTGTATGCCAGGGATGCGGATCGTGCTCGCTTCACGACTTGCAGACCGAGGCTGAGCAGCTCGGTTACGCTGTTCTGGTGGCTGAGGGATCGGCCGTTGTCACCGAGATGATCGCGACGGGACGGATCGACGCCGTCATCGGCGTAAGCTGTATGAGCGTTCTGGAGAAGTGCTTTCCCCACATGGAGGCGCGGGCCGTTCCCGGTTTGGCAACCCCGCTGTTGCAGGACGGCTGCGCGAACACCAGCGTGGATCTGGACTGGGTTCGGGATGCCATACACCTGACATCAGCCGACAAGACGCACCGTCTCAATCTCGACGGGCTCAAGCGCAGTGTGCAGAGTTGGTTCGGACGCAGTTCGCTCGATCGTATTCTGGGGCCCGTCACCGATCAGACCGAGGCGATTGCCCGCGACTGGCTGGCCAGGGCCGGCAAGCGATGGCGCCCGTATCTGACGGCTTGTGTCTGCATGTCGCTTCGGTGCGACGATTCTGATGAACCATTGAAGCCCGACGAGAACCTGAAGAAGCTCGCCGTCGCCGTCGAGTGCTTTCACAAGGCTTCCCTGATCCACGATGACATCGAAGACGGCGATGAGACGCGCTACGGCTGTCGCGCCTTGCACATCGAGCATGGCACGCCGGTGGCGCTGAACATCGGCGACTTTCTGCTTGGTGAAGGATACCGTCTGATCGGAGAGCTTGACATTGACGACAGTGCCAAGGCGGCCATGTTGCGGGCCGCGGCCGTGGGCCATGTGACGCTGAGTAGGGGCCAGGGGGCTGAACTTTGCTGGGCCCGAGACCCCGCACCGATGTCCACGCTCGAGGTGCTGGACGTCTTCCGCCAGAAGACCTCGCCCGCGTTCGAGGTCGCGCTTCGCCTGGGGGCCCTTCACGGAGGCGCAGACGACCGTGTTCACGACGTGCTGGGCCTCTACAGCGAAGCGCTGGGCATCGCCTATCAGATCCGCGACGATCTGGAGGACTTCGCGGGGCTGGCTGACTCGAACGACCTGCGGGACTTGCGACCGTCGGTCGTGCTTGCGATCGCCCACAAGCGGGCCGACGAAGGCGCCGAGAGGAAGCTGACAACTTCGCTATGGCGCAGGAAGTGCCAATACGATGACATTGTCGACCGGGTAGGGCGCCTGGTCGTCAGGCACGACGTGATCGAAACGGTCGAAGGCCTTCTGGAGGCGTACATCGCGCAGGCAACCCGATCCCTCCGCCCGCTCGAGAGCCACACGCTCAAGGGGCTGTTGCGGCGTGTGATTGGGAAGATCTTCGGCGACGAACAAATCCAAGGATACTGCCGTGAGCTTGAGGCTCGATATGTTGCAGGCCGCGCGGTTGGCACCGAACCTGCTGCGTGAGGCTTCCGACAGCGTCGTCGAGTTCCTGCTGGGGCAGCTCCATGCGGATGGCGGTGGGAAGGACCGCTCCGGTCGTAGCGACTTGTACTATACGGTCTTTGTGCTCGAGGGCTTGCAGGCCCTGGGGATCGAGCTTCCCGGCGAGGCAACGATGTCCTACCTGCGCGGATTCGGCGGCGGCGCGGAGTTGGATTTCATCCATCGCTGTTGCCTTGCCCGCTGTTGGGCCTCCATGCCCGCCGGCTCCATCGACACCGCACGGAGCATCCTCCAACGCATCGAAGAATATCGCAGCACCGATGGCGGATACGGCACGAAACCCGGCGGCGAATCCGGAACGGTCTATCACGGCTTTCTCGCGCTGGGTGCGTATGAGGACTTGGATCATGAGCTCCCCGATCCCGCCGGGCTGGGTCGCTGCGTGAGGGCGCTTCAGATCGGCGACGGCGGGTTCGGCAACGAGCACGGCCTGAAGTTCGCCGCGACGAACACAACAGCCGCCGCCGCCATCCTTCTTACGGAGTTGGAGCTACCGGTATCGCAGGCCGTTGGTGACTGGCTTGTGGCACGGTGTGATAGGCGCGGCGGCTTCCTGGCCAACCCGAACGCCCCGATCCCGGATCTGCTCTCGACAGCCACGGCGTTGCACGCCCTTGTCCGGCTTGATGTGTCACTGGATGAGGCCAAAAGCACGTGCCTGGACTTCCTTGACAGCCTGTGGACCGGACGAGCGTTTCGTGGACACTGGGCTGATGACACCGAGGATTGCGAATACACGTACTATGGTCTGCTCGCACTCGGTCATCTGAGTTCATGACAATGCCCATCGATCGAAAGAGCATCGAACAAACACTCCTGTCAGCCAGGCGCGCCTTGCTCGCTGCACGAACGGAGGCGGGGCATTGGGAGGGTCGGTTATCCAGCAGTGCCCTGGCGACCGCAACGGCTGCCTGTGCCCTGGCGTTGCTCGATCGTGCGAGACACTCGCAGCGAATGCGCGAGCTGGCCGATCAAGGCCTTGCCTGGCTGGCGGAACATCAAAACGACGACGGCGGATGGGGAGATACGGTCGACAGCCCGAGCAACATCAGCACCACGGCGCTCTGCTGGGCGGCGCTGGGGATGGACGAGCCTACCACGCACAAGCACCGGCCCGCGGCGCAACGGGTGGAAGCGTGGCTGACGCGCCGAGCCGGTGACCTGACGCCGGCAAACATTGCACAGGCGATCAACAAAGTTTACGGAAACGATCGCACGTTCTCGACGCCCATTCTGACGATGTGCGCGCTGGCAGGACGGTTTGGGGCGGGGCCCGCGGCGTGGCGTTTCGTCCCGGCGTACCCGTTCGAACTGGCAGCTTGCCCGCACACCTGGTACCGCCGGCTCGGCCTGCCCGTCGTCAGTTACGCCTTACCCGCACTGGTCGCCATTGGGCAGGTTCGATATCACCATCGCCCCCCATTCAACCCCATCACTCGATGCTTGCGTTTTGCGATGCGCGGAAGGACATTGCGTGTGCTCCAATCCATTCAGCCGGAATCGGGTGGGTTTCTCGAAGCGATCCCCCTGACCGCTTTCGTGGTCATGAGCCTGGTCTCAGCCGGGCAGGTGGATCATCCGGTGGTCGAGCGGGGGCGTGCGTTTCTTGCAGCCTCGGCCCGGCGCGATGGGAGCTGGCCGATCGACACGAACCTTGCCACATGGGTCACGACGTTGTCAGTCAATGCACTGGCTGTCGGCGGGCTGGCGGATTGCACTTCGACCGATGATCGGGATCGCGTCCGCACATGGTTGCTCGACCAGCAGCACAAAACGGAACACCCCTACACGCATAGCGCGCCGGGCGGCTGGGCCTGGACCGACCTCGGCGGCGGCGTGCCCGATGCAGACGATACAGCCGGCGCCTTGCTCGCCCTGCACAACCTGGCCGGTGCGAGTGCGCCCGACCAGGCAGCGCCCGAGCAGGTGCAACATGCGGCGCGGTGTGGAGTTCGATGGCTGCTCGACGTGCAGAACAAGGACGGCGGCGTGCCAACCTTCTGTCGCGGCTGGGGAAAGCTGCCCTTCGATCGAAGCACGCCGGACCTCACCGCACATACGCTGCGCGCCTGGGGTGCCTGGAGCGAACTCCTTCCGGACGATCTGCGCAACCGCATCGGAGGCGCCATGCACAGAGCCGTCGAGTACCTCCTTCGCACGCAACGCATCGATGGAACGTGGGTTCCGCTGTGGTTTGGAAATCAGCAGAGCACGAGGCAGGAGAACCCGCTGTACGGCACGACGCGTGTCCTGCTCGCCGGACATGCGGTTCGAGTCAACACCACGCTTGGCACGCGGTGGTCACAAGCGCTTCGGTCCGCCGAGAACTGGACCCTTTCCGCTCAGAATGCCGACGGCGGTTGGGGTGGGGATAGGTCGACACCCTCGACGATCGAGGAGACCGCGCTGGCTGTCGAGGCGTTGGCCGATGTCCGCAACGCGCCCGCCCTAGAGCAAAGTCTGTTTTTGTGTAGCGACCGACCCCCCTCTTTCCCCCCTTGTCAAGGGGGGATGAAAGGGGGCCGCTACACGATTCCCGAAAACGCTCTAGCGGTCAACGACGCCATCAAAGGCGGCTACGCCTGGCTCATCGAACACACGGACGGCGGGACCTGCTTTGAACCGACTCCGATCGGCCTCTACTTTGCCAGCCTCTGGTATTTTGAACAACTCTACCCCCTCGTCTTCACCGTCGCGGCCCTGGAGAGGGTTTTGCAATCTGGCGCAATAATTCGAGCGTGATGCGGCAACGCGGCATCGGTCCACGAGATGACCCGTTCCACGCTGCAATCGGCGTTACCAGCATCGTCCTGGGGAATTCCCACGCAACCCACACGGACCGGCCTGCCCCAGGCCATCACCTGGCAGGCAGCACTTGGCCAATAAAAATTGATTTTCACATTGACTCCCAATAATTCATGTGGTATGGTTAGGAGGTTGTTAGGGTTCAGGCCTTGGGGGATAAGTGGATGTCAACGGGTGTCGCGGGGAAGGATCGCGGGGTGCGGGGGGATGATGCCTTGGGGGATCGTGTCGAGCGGGTGGTGAAGCTCGGGTGCGTTCGAGAACCGTGTCTTGGCCGCCCGTCGGCACGGACAGCCGCGGTCGGCCTACGGTTCGGGCTGCCTCTTTTCGGCATACCGACGACCATCGTCGAGCCGGCGGAGTTCACACTGGCGCCTGGACGCATCGTCCTGGTCACGGGGCCGTCGGGCAGCGGCAAGTCAACGGTGTTGGCCCGGATCGATGAACAATTCGCCGGTACGTGCGCGGTCGAAAGGGTCAGCTTTCCGGGCAAGGCGGCGATTGTCGATCGGGTGGCGCCGTGGGCCACGCTGGACGAGGCCATCTCGATCCTGACGGCGTGCGGGCTCGGCGAGGCGCGCTTGTGGGTTCGCCGTTTCGACGAACTGTCCGAAGGGGAGAGATTTCGAGCAAGGCTTGCTCGGGCCATCGCCCTCCAGACCCGCGCCGGTGGGGTCGCGCCGCTGATCTGCGACGAGTTCTGCTCGACGCTTCATCGGCGGGCGGCCAAGGCGATCAGCTACAACTTGCACAAGCTCGTGACACGTCGGAACCTCGCGGTCGTCCTCGCTTGCAGCAACGAGGACCTCATTGCCGATCTGGCTCCGCATACGATCGTTCGGCTTCTCGGCGCCGGTGCGGCACGGGTGGAACCGCAAACGACGCGCGCGCAAGGGCCGATCAGCTTCAGGCGTCGGCTCCGAATCGAGCGTAGTTCGAGGCGTGAATACAATTCGTTCGCAGCCATGCACTACCGCGCCACGGATGAGCTCGGATTCGTTGACAGAGTCTTCGTCATGCGTGATGGGAAGGACGGCGATCCGCTCGGGATCGTCGTCTATGCCCATGCTCCGCTCGAGTTGGCCCTGCGCAACCAGGCCACCGACGGCCTCTTCACGCGAAACCCCAAGCGCCTGAATCGCAGGCTTCGCATTCTCCGTCGATTGGTGATCCATCCTGACGTACGAGGGTGCGGGCTTGGCTATTACCTGGTGCGCAAGACGCTGCCACTGGTTGGCACGGAGTACGTCGAATGTCTCGCCTCGATGGGGGAATTCAACCCGGTGTTCCAAAAGGCCGGAATGGAGCGGATCGGCCAATACAACGTTCCGCGGAATTGCCTGGAAGCACTCGATGCTCTCAGGGACCTCGATATTGATCCAACGGGCCGCGAGTTCCCCTTGCACGTGTGCCGCAAGCGGAAGGTTCGCAGGATCGTGGCTCGCGTCGTTCACGACTGGTACGCAGCCATCACCGCCGGACACGAGGACCGCGTGGAACGGCAGTCGCCGGAGTTCCTGGCCCAGGCCTTTCGCAGCCTGGTCGGATCACAACCTGTTTACTACCTCTGGAAGAGGCCGCGCGCCGCGTAAAGGCAGGTGCGTGGAGTGAGACGATTGTCCCTGCCTCCTTCCCTTCCCACGTCCGCCGGAGGGGCGTTCACCGAGCGCTCCTCCGACGGACTGCCTTCCGGAAAGTGACACCCGACCCGACTGGGATCGGCCCTTGTGGCCTGCCCAATGAACGGGCAACACGTGTGGAACGCCTGCGGCATTTTTCGTCGCCCGTGATGTACGCACAAGGTGCGCCGTCGGCCGGCGCGGAAGCGGCCCCCTTGACAAATCACAGGCATCCGGTACCTTGTTTCGAAGCGATACTTTCCGGGCGGTATCGATGGCATGGCGGTTCAGCCACTAAGGCCGCCGGCGGATCGTGTCGCGCGGGGCGCGCCGTGCGCGGGAGGGCGCGAGACCTACCCGTTGGAGTGGAGGGAACCCACCGATGAAGCATGTAATTCCGGCGTTGTTGCTGTGCGCAGTATGCGCGCAAGCCCAGGAGCTTCCTCTCTACTACGACTACGTGGAAGACGGCAAGCTCATGGGCGGCAAGATCATGATCGATCCGAACGATCCCGTTGATCGCATCACCTTCGGTTTGGACGAACCGACCTCGCGCGACGAGTGGCCCGTCACGACCATCGTCGACAACGGACCTTCGTCAAACCGCATTGACGTCGTGATGCTCGGGGACGGCTACACGGAACCGGAACTTACCGATTATGCCCAGCATGTGAACAATGTTCTGGTTTCCTTCTTCGCCGAAGAGCCGCTCGACGCTTATGCCACGTATTTCAACGTACACCGTGTCGACGTCGTGTCGAACGAATCCGGTGTGGATGAGCCGGATAACGGTGTGTATCGCGATACCGCGCTCGATATGACGTACAACTGCGCGGGGATTCCCCGTCTGCTCTGTATCCATGTGGGCAAAGCCCTCTCCGCCGCCGCCAACGCGCCGGACGTCGACCAGGTTTTTGCCCTGGCCAACTCGACGCGCTACGGGGGCGCGGGCTACTCGAGTAATGATCTCGCAACGCTCGCCGGCAACAGCGGGTCCTCCGTCGAGATTGCCCTGCACGAGTTCGGTCATTCGTTCGCGAACCTGGCGGATGAGTATCACTACGGCGACGGGACGACCTACAACGGTCCCGAGCCCGGCGAACCCAACATCAGCATCCACGACGCTGTCGCCCAGATCACCATGTCAACGAAGTGGCATCTTTGGATGGACCTGCCGAACGTCGATACCTACGAAGGCGCGTACTATCACCAGTACGACGTCTATCGCCCCACGTACAACTCGAAGATGCGGTCCCTGGGCCCTCCGTTCGAGGAAGTCAACGTCGAGCAGTTCGTGATCAACATCTATAAGGTTGTCTCACCCATTGACGACGCCACACCCGCCTCGGCGGAGCCTCTATCCGCCTGCACGACTTTCTTCGTCGTCCCCCTGGAGCCGGCGGACGGCGGTCTCGACGTTCAATGGTCCGTTGATGGCGAGGAGGTGCCCGGTGCCACGGGTACGACCTTCAACGTGGACGTCGCATCGCTGACGCCGGGTCTTCATGACGTGTCCGTGACCGTCGTGGACAACACGTCCCGCGTCCGCGATGAAGCCATCCGCCGGACGTGGATGACCGAAAGCCGGGAGTGGACCGTCGATGTGCTTGGTGTTCCGAACGAGTGCGGTAGGACGATTCCCGCCGTGTCGGAGTGGGGGCTTGTCGTGATGACCCTGCTCATACTCAGCGCCGTTTCAACAAAGGTTGTTCCGCTTCCTTCCCCCCTTACGAAGGGGGGAAGGAGCAGGGCAATCGCATCTAATTTGCTCCTGCGAGGACCTTGAGCAGGTAATCCTGC
>CBDUZO010000027.1:0-43175 GCA_965371725.1 uncultured Phycisphaerales bacterium | reverse complement strand
GATGTCCTTGTCTTTCAAGGGGTTACGTCAGTAACTTTTTGGGAGGAGAACCATTTTGTTAGCCAGAATCACCAACTCGTGCCCCGGATCGAGCATCTGATCGAAGTGGGCCTGGAACAGTTCAAACGTATCGCGAGGTTGTGGTTTTGGCTTCATAGGGCCTCCATGCCGCTTCCGAAATTGCAAGGTTTCCGTGCCAATCAGCCAGAAACCCTGCAATTTCCACGCCACAACAACGACGAAAAACACTGCGATTATAGAACGATCAGGCTTTTTCAGGGGCGACTACCTACCTGTGTGGGGTAGTGCGGCCCGAGAACCAAGCGCAAAACGGTACATACCGTTTTGGCTGTTTCAGGAGGCCCGCACGATGCCCCAACTTCACCAGTCCCTGCAGCCTGGAGTTCGACTGGGCTGAGGCTGTACCGCTGGAGGAACTGACGTGCTTACACTGCGGTTACCATCTTTGCGGCTTGGTCAAGACGCGCTGTCCCGAATGTGGCGAAGGATTCACGTGGCCGGAGGTGCTCCTGGACTACCGACGCCGTCAGAAGGAGGTCTTTGAGTATCGATGGCGCTCGAAGCCGGTTCGCTCGTTGGCGCGGACGTGGCTTCTTACTGTCTGGCCCGACAAGCTGTGGAGGAGATTCGATCTCCACGACCCACCGCAAGCCAAACCGCTCATCGCGATGGTCATCGCCGCGTTTCTCGCCATGACGTTCATGAGCGGGATTCTCGATGTCGTGAGCTACTACGTGTGGGGCTTTCAGGTTGGTGGTCGAGCGCTGCAGCTGGCCGACGCCCCAATGTTGTTCCTCACGAGTATCGGTAACATGGACACCTGCCTTGTCATGGCGTCCATGTTCATCTACTGGGCTCTGATCCTTGCCGCGCTCATGCTCTTCCAACAGACCATGCGGCGTTACAAGGTCCGCCCAAGCCACGTGTTCAGAGTGTTGGCGCACGCGGTCCCAATGATATGGCCGGTTGTTTGTGTCACGGTCCTCGTGGGAATCCTGTTCGGGCTCGTTGTGGATCCTGTTAGGAGCTACGCGTGCTGGCTGTCAGCCGGCGCGGACACGATCACGCCTACGATGCCTACAGGGCACTTCTGACCGCCGCCGAGTGGCGTGGTTGTGACCTTGGTAACGATCCGTGTGCCGACCGAGGGGATCATGTTCAGGTTGTCGGGGTTGGCATTGCTCACGGTCGGGCCTATCTCGAGGATACGCGGTTCAGGAGCGCCGGCGCGGCAGAACATCATATGGCGCGCAGACCAGCGTGTACTCGAATTTCCGTCCATTGTCATTCCGCCTGATCTGCGGCATCCGCACCGGACTCTGCCAGAAGGAGTTTATCGTCGTTCTATCCGAGCGCCCGTTGCGGAGGAAGGGCAGTGTCATAATTAGTGAGTCAACCTTGGATTGTCTTCAGAGCCGCCGCGGCCGCCGAACTGATATTCTTGTCCTTGTCTTTTAGTGCTTGGCTGAGCACGGGCGCTGATTGCTTTGCCGCCGGCCCAATGACGCCAAGGGCCTCAATAGCGTGGCAGCGGACCTCTGGGCTCTTATCCTTCAGTGCTTCGATTAGGGCGGGCACAACCCCTTTGTCCTCGGGCGCAATTGTCCTAAGGGCATCGGCCGCAGTTGCACGCACGTCCTCGTCCGTGTCACTGAGTGCCCTATCGACAAGCGGACGGATGGCCTCCTTCGCCGGACGTCCGATCTTTCCGAGAGACAATGCCGCGTGCTCACGAATGAGCGCGTCCTCCTTGTCCTTCAGCGCTTCGATGAGAGCACGGACAACCTCTGTGTCCTTTGCGCCGATCATCCCAAGCGCGAGGGCAGCAGACGCCCGAACGTGCCAGTTCGCACCCTTCAATGCTTCGACAAGCGCGTGAAGAGTGTCCTTGGCTGCCGATCCGATCTCGCCAAGTGCCTCGGCGGCGCAGCACCGAACGTATGGGTGCTCGTCGTGCAACGCCTCAACCAGAGTGGGGACGCTCTCTTCAGCCGCTGCTCCAATCTCTCCGAGAGTTGCGGCAGTATACCTGCGAGTGTCCGCGTCCTGCGCTTTCATTCCTGTGGTGAGGAGAGGGACGGCCTTCTTGGCCAGCGGGCCGATATCACCAAGAGCAGAAATGGCATTCAGGCGAACGCATTTTTCTCCGTCGTTCAGCGCCTCGATTAAGCGAGGCACCGTGTCCTTGGCCCTTGCCCCGATCTCACCAAGGGCACGAGCCGCATCCGCACGGACTGCTCCGTCCTCGTCCACCAATCCTTCTACGAGAGCTGGCACCGTCTCCTCAGCACCAGGCGCTATTCTACTCAAGGCCTCACTCGCGTTTAGGCGGACGGTGGAGTCGTTGTCCCTCAATGCGGTGATGAGACGAGGGACCGCCTGCTTGGCCCCTGTACCGATGGAGCCGAGGGAGCAGACGGCGCGCCAACGAACCCATGAAACTCCATCGTCCAGTGCTCTAATGAGAGCAGGCACAACCTCCTTGGCGTCGCGACCGAGTCTGTCAAGGGCTCCTGCTGCGAGCCAGCGCACGTCCGGATTCTCGTCGTTCAGAGCTCCGATGAGAGCAGGTAGCGCTTCCTTTGTCTTCGACTCCGCCCTCATCAGGCACTTGATGGCGGCTGCCCGAACGTGCCAGTCCATATCGCTCAACGCTTCGATGAGACAAGGAACGTCCTCCTTTGTCGCTGTTACCAGACCGGCACCCCACAGAAGCACATGGGCAGCCTTCGCGCGAACGTTCGATTCTGCATCCCTTAGAGCTCGGACGAGTGCGGGGACCGCCTTCTTAGCTCTTGGTCCCATTCGGAACAGCGCCTCGATAGCATCGCAGCGGACACCTGGATGCTCATCGGCCAAAGCTCGTAGAATAGCTGATAGATCCGAGCCAATCCAAGCGATGGCCAAAGCAGCGTGACTGCGGACGCGGCTGTCTGCGTCCTTTAGGGCATCGACGAGTGCAGTTTCAGCTACCGTGGTCGCCGGCCCGATTCTGCCCAGCGCGCGGGCGCTACCTTCACGGATCCATCTGTCTGCGTGCGTCAACGCTTCCGTGAGCATGTCTATGTACTGGGAGCCGATCTCGGCCAAGGCTTGGATGGCATTGTCGCGTGCTACGAAGCTCGAATCCCTGAGCGATTCGATCAAGGCAGGAACGACCTCTTTGGCTTCCGTGCCGATTTTTGCGAGCGCGTGGGCGGCGGTCGGCCCCACACGCTCGTTCTTCAGCAGCGAGATGAGGTCCGGGATCGCATCGCTCGCCTCAGCGCCGAGTGATCCTAGCACCACAACCGCCCTTCTTCGGCTTTCTACATCCTCTCCTTTCAGTGCCTCGATCCGAGTAAGGACGTCCTCGGGGCCTGTCAGCTGCAGGGAGCTGGTTTCATCGGCCTCTCGGCCTCCCAACGACTCTGATTCCTTTGCCAGCGCTTCAAAGCGCATTTCTTGTTTCCAAAGGGAGAAACCGGCGAAGCGAATCGCAAGCTGCTGATACCGCGGCTCGAAACAGATCCGATGCTCAAATGTTGACTCATCAATCATGTCGAGCTCGTTATACTGGAGCTCGGTTTCAGGATCCTCTATCAGACCTGAGAGAATCCGTACATCATCATCGGCAAGTCCCGCGTTGTCGTACCGCAAGTCCAGGTTGACGGGAGGGTAGCCACCGAGGCCGACACAGTGCACGTGAAGTTCAAGCCGCTTGCTCGTCGTGTTCAGCACTGCACCTCTGAAGACAGCATCGTGGAGCGAGACCTCCTGGTCCAGTCGCAGGAAATCTGTCGGTAATCTCGACGTGATAGCGTCGACTCGTTCGCGATACGCCCGCTCGGTGGCGAGGAACTCGGAATCCCCCATGTCCCCGCATTGCCACCTCTCAGTGAAGTACTTCATAGCCGAAAGACCTTTCAGGGTTGCCGGAATGACAGACAGGGTTTCGTGAGGGGAAACGTGAGCGAGCTGGCGCCGCGTCCGACAGAATTCGACTTGTCGCCAAACGTGATCTCATACGACCGTTCACGCGACGAGCCCGGGTCAAGGCGCCACGCACCATCCACAAGTTCTCGAGTCGCCGCCACTGGCAGACCCCCGTTCGTGGAACTCTCGATCTCTCAAACCATTGAGAGCTCGCTTCTGACGGATGTTTCCCATTCGCTAAGGCCATTGCCGCCATCGTGCGTGGATTCGAACCTCGACAGCAAGCGCCCCCACCAGGTTCCTCACGGAATCTGTTCCTCTCGCCGCGAGGTCGCCTCCTTTTCATGGCAGGACTCCAGCAAGCCGTCGCCCACCCGTCTGTCCGGGGTCCGCGAGCGGGGACCCTACGTCCTATCCATCTGCGTCCAGACCTACCGAGCATACATCATGATACATGAGCAACCTTCCGCCCACCAGGGGGATGCCCACCCGAGCGGGCGGGCACCCCCACATCAACATGATTGACAACGAGGATCACGCATCCTTGTCAGACGCGCCGGCTGTCAGACCGCGGATCTGGTCGGACAGGTCGCCGTTGCCGAACACGAACGTTGACCGCGTACCGCTCAGAATCTCCGCAAGGACCTCCAGCTCCTTCATCCGGGCCAGGGTCGGGTTCTCCGCGAGCAGCTTCGCCGTGTTGGCCTGGCTTCGCGCTGCGGCCGTCTCTTCCCGACGGCGGATCAGGTTGGCCTCGGCCTGCTTCTCCGCCTCGATGACCTGGTTCAGAATCACCTTCATCTCACCCGGCAGGATGATGTCCTTCAGGCCGACGCTGCGCACGGCCACACCGAACTCGCTCGCACGCGATGCGAGTGCGTTCTTGACCTCGCCGCCGACGGATTCCTTGTCCGCCAGCAACGCATCCAGCGGCCGCGTACCGACTGCGGCTCGCAGTGCGAGCTGCGCCTCGCGGTACAACGCCTGAGCATGGTCGTTGACGACGGTGACCGCCTTGATCGAGTCAACCACCTGGTAGGTCACCAGCAGGTTGACGCGCAGCGTCACCTTGTCGTTGGTCATGATCTCCTGACCGGCGACGTCGGCGACCTGCTCACGGCGGTCAATGACCTTCCAGGTCACACGACCGACGTTGGCCCAGAACACATGACGGCCCTTGCCGAGCTTCTCGACGATCTCGCCGTCCTTGATCAACAGCGTGTCTTCATACTCAGCCACGTCCACGCCGACCAACCACTTCGAGCTGCCCGGGAAGGACACGATGGCCTCCATCTTGGCGTGCTCGAAGCGCAGCGTGTTCGTGTCGAAGACCTCCACGTCGAGCTTGTACGGCTCGTTCCAGAAGGCGTGACGACCCGGGCCAAGGATGTAGGCCAGTCGGCCATCCTTCCAGATCAGCGCACGTTCATTGTCCGCAAGCTCGACGATCGTCAACGCGTCCCGCAACGCCCGGTTCTGGATCAGCACGTCCAGGATCGGGTGTTCGAACCTGGTCGAAAGCATGTTCACCACGTCAATGCGATCGCGCGTGGCGCTGCACAGCCTGCTCCAGAGACGGTACTTGCCCGGACCCAGGAGGCTGACGAATTCGCCGTAGCGGAACCGCAGACCCCTCTCGTAAGACTTAATCCTTGTGAGTCCCAACATGTTCGAGTCACCTCCTTTCTGTATGTGTCTCGAATCTGACCTCGATTTATCACCATCGCCCCGCACGGAGCGAGAAACCTCGAATCCGCAAGTTGAAGGGTGATTCCCACGATCAGCCCCGCGTTTGCGGCGGAGTCGAGCTTGAGACGAACCAGTGATCGCCGCGACCTTATCCGGCTGATGCCGCCGGCATACAACCGATCAAGGTGTTGGCAATGTGGTTCGCCGGTATCCACTCGACTGCAAAGCCACGCGCGCGGTGTCGATGAGGGTGCATGACGTCTCTGACCCCATGCCTTCGCTCCGGAATCCATGCTGGGTCCGGAGCTGCGCCCTCATCGACCGGCCAAGCGCTGAATCACTCCCACAACCTGCTTGTTGTTGGCAACTTCACAGTTGCCGGTTCGGAGCGGGATTCGAACCCGCGACATCGCGTTTCTTGGACGCGTGCTCTACCCATTGAGCTATCCGTCGTAGTCTGGGCAGGAATCGAACCTGCGTCACCATCAAGTGACAGACTTCTTCAGTCTGCGCTCGTGCCTCGAGCATCCAAGAACCGATATTGCTTCCGATGCCGTTCACGGAACACACGTTGCGAAATCCACTGGATGCAAAGTGCGCCGCCGGCACAATACCGGCACATCGGCCAAACCCAATCTAATAACCCCTGAAACCGGCGCGCCGGAGTCCAACCACAATCGTGGCGTTAGCCTTCCGGCATGCCGGCCGCGGAGCCCTTGTCACCATCCAATACTGAAGACTCAACAACATCATAGGCCCCCAAACCACCAGCTTAGAGCCTCATATGCGCAGGTCGCCAATACTGACAGCAGGCGCAAGCGTGCATGCATGCGGTCAACTGCGTCTTCGACACGAACCATGCTATCTTGTCGCTGCGTGACCATCTCATTCACTCTCTCTTCTCACTGGGCGGCGGAGGAATCGAACCACTCGTCGACCACCCCACTTGTTTTACGACAACGGCTTTACGGGTCGCCGTGAGGAGCACCACCCCGACTGGCAAGGTGGGACTCGAACCCACAGCCTCCTCATTAACAGTGAGGCGCTCCGCCATTGAGCTACTTGCCACTACCGGGCATATGGGGCAAGCTGTCGAGCACTCCATCTGGGGCGCGCAGGACTCGAACCCGCAGCCGTCGGCTTAGGAAGCCGCCGCTCATCCGTTGAGCTTCCGCCCCGCTCATAGTCGGAGGTGGAATCGAACCACCGACACAGCGCTCATGAAACGCCTGCTCTGCCACTGAGCTATCCGACTTCCTGCTCATCCGGCAAATGCTTCCTCAGGCAGACCCTCATACAAATCGCACCGTCGCCTCATGCGCCCGGATGGGATTGAACCATCGGCCTCACCCTTATCAGGGGTGCGCTCCACCACTGAGCTACAGGCGCGTGCCCACTGCCTCACACTACAGCGGGTAGGAGTCGAACCTACACTTGGCCGGGTTTGAGCCGGCTGCCTCTGCCGTTGGGCTACCGCTGCTCCGACCACCCCGGCAGGACTCGAACCTGCAGCCCCCGGCTTCGGACGCCGGCGCTCTTCCTTTGAGCTACGGGGCGACGGGCCGAGTAGGAGTCGAACCTACAACCGTGAGCTTAGAAGGCTCCCGCGCTGTCCGTTGCGCCACCGGCCCTTCCCATAGGCCCGGAAGGATTCGAACCTTCAGCCTCCTGTTTCGTAGACAGGTGCTCATCCCATTGAGCTTCGAGCCTTTCCGACTAGGCGAGGCTGGAATCGAACCAGCGATCTTCTCTTTGTAAGAAGCTGCTCTGGCCAACTGAGCTACGCACCTTTCGACCGTCACTCCTATGGAGCCGACTGGACTCGAACCAGTAATATCCTGGGTGCAAACCAGGTGCCTTCCCGGATTAGGCTACGGCCCCGCGTTGGTTTTCAGTAGGCCGGGTGGGAGTTGAACCCACAACCTGCGGGTTAAAAGCCCGCTGCTCGGCCAATTGAGCTTCCGGCCCGCGACGAATGGGTCGGAAGGGAGTCGAACCCTTAGCTCCGCGGTTAAGAGCCGCGCGCTTTGCCGGTTAAGCTACCGACCCGTGTAGACAAACCATCCGTTCGCTTACATTTGGCGATACGTTTCATCTTCACTGCTCCTTCTGTTGTCTGGGCCGTGTAGGAGTCGAACCTACCGCCTGAACGTTATAAGCGTTCCGCTCTACCGCTGAGCTAACGGCCCACGCGAGTCCAAAGCTGACGGCAGGCAACGATCCTGCAACCTGCTGCTTACGGGGCAGCCGCTCTGCCGATTGAGCTACGTCAGCACACAAGTCGCCGGAGGGGATTGAACCCTCGATCCCAGGTTGGAAGCCTGGTGTGTTCCCGCTACACCACAGCGACATCACAGCCGGCGGTGGGCCACGATCCCACAGCCTCCGCCATACAAGAGCGGCGTTCTACCCATTGAACTACGCCGGCAGCTTGTGTGGTGCTCGCTCGCGCACCTGCTTGCTATACACGCGCGGCTGTCCGTGGTCGTCAAGCGCGAACCCTACCTCCACGTCGCCAGTCAAGTCGTCGGCGGGACTCGAACCCGCGCTATGACCATGGCAAGGTCATGTGCTGCCGCTACACCACGACGACCACTCTGGTCACGTTGCCACGAATAGCGGGAGAGGGATTCGAACCCTCGACCTCCGGCTAGAGCAAGCTCTTTTTCACGTGGCCGTCAATCGGTCATCGCGCCCGGGCGTTCTGTGACATCGATCGCTACACGGATTCGGAATCCGCTATCATGAAACCGACGAGCTCACAACCGCTCTATCCCGCACTGCGCTCGGAAGGATTCGAACCTTCACGGGTCTCCCCGCCGCCCACTCAAGGCGGTGCGTCTTCCCTTTCGCCACGAGCGCCTGGCGCCAAATGGCCAAGGTAGGATTCGAACCTACACTGAGACGGTTCTGAACCGTCTGCCTCTGCCGTTGGGCTACTTGGCCTCTTGCTGCGGCGGGCGGGATTCGAACCCGCACTGCTCGGAATTTAAGTCCGATGCCTCTGCCGTTGGGCTACCGCCGCTTCGTTCGATAGGCGATAGGGCAAGCTACATATCTCCTGCGGCGACCGATCCGTCTTATCAGTGAAGATCCCTCGACCGCCCACCTCCACACGAATACAGGAGCTGCAGCGGTCACGTTACAATGGACCGACTGTTATGCTCACGCGCGCACCTCCGGCGCAAGGCTTGTCAGCCTTTCTTCCGGAAGACTGATTCTCCATCATTCCATACACGTGCGCGCACACAGACTGCAGCGGTATCACCCGCCGTATGTGCACGCACAGTACAGGCGCTCATTCGCCGCCAAACAGCCTAAACGCTTTAAAACTCGGAGCGATGCTGGGCTACTTGGCGGCGACGACCGGCAAGTTCAGGCACATCCTGCCTTGACCTATCGTTGCGTAAAGTAGTACAGGGGCGTGGAGAATCGAACTCCCCAGCGCGAAGGCATCGGCTTTGGAAACCGACCCGCTTCCCAGAGCGGTTCCGCCCCCATGTGTCATGGGGTTGGCCACCGCGGGATGCCAATGTCGGTCGAACCTTTGCACGTTGCGATTCCTTCTGTCGCTAGAGACTAACTGAACTACTAAACATACCTCACTATAACGCCAAGTCAAGGAGAAAGTTCAAGAAACTTGGTCACTACGTGATCACGCCAAACCCCAGGGGAATCCTCAGCGAAGCAACAGTCGAGTACGAGGTCCGGGTAGGATACCGAACCGTGAAGCTCTGCCACGCCTGAACGTAGCGTCTTCGGCTCACTCGGTAGAGGGGCCGAGACCTCCGCGACCTTTATCACCTCGGACGCAGGTCGGCGGCGCAGGGAAAAGGCAAAGTCGTACAAAAGTCACTTGACCAAGCCATGGTTGGCGTGTATATTATAAGCACGATGTTGAACGTAACCTGGCCAACCCGATTTTGCTCATGTGAGCACGAAAGCGATCCAACGGATCGCCCGGGGAGGCTGCGTGCGTAGGTTCTGACACGAGAAGTAGGCATCAGCAAGCCGGGCGATCCGATGGGTTGTCCGGTTTTTTTGTTGCGCTGACTGGGTAGCCAAACTGGTAAGGCGGCGGATCGCAGCTCCGCAGATTGCCGGTTCGAATCCGGTCCCAGTCTCATCAACAAGGATGAAGGATGAAAGCAGAAGGATGAAGGCATCAAATCGGCAGGGTGTAGCTCAGTAGGCAGAGCGCGCGGCTTGGGACCGCGAGGCCGGAGGTTCGAATCCTCCTACCCTGAGTTGAATTACAGGGCGTAGGCCAGTCTGGCAGGTCGCTCCCCTCGGACGGGAGAGGTCGGTGGTTCGAGCCCACCCGCCCTGAGTGTGGCCCGTTGGTGTAGCGGAAACACGCGACCCTGTCACGGTCGTACCGGGGTTCAACTCCCCCACGGGTCGTTTGGCCAGGAGGACAGGCTGATGCGCGGACGAATGAACCTGTGTTCATGCTTCATCCTTCCATTGTGGGGGCGTGGTGTAGTGGTAGCACGCGAGCCCTTCAAGCTCGAGTCAGGGGTTCAATTCCCCTCGTCCCTATCGTGAGCTTGGAAGATGAAATCGCCGTTTGGGGCGGCCCTTGCCTTGAAAGCGGGCGGAGCCCGCGGGCTTGTGGATCGTGTCCACCGTCTTCCGTTTGCGTGCGGATAGCTCAGTGGTAGAGCGTCGGCCTGAAGAGCCGAGCGCCGGTGGTTCGAATCCACCTCCGCACATTGCTGAACGACCGGGCCTTGTCCGTCTTGCTGCCCCGACGTAGTTTAGCGGCAGAACACCTGGCTGTGGACCAGGTGACCCTGGTTCGATTCCAGGCGTCGGGAATGCGGGGTCGTGGCTCTACCACAGAGGTTCATCGCGTAGTGGCAGCAGCACTTGCCCCGGTCCTATTGCCAGGACAGATCACAGCTGGACAATGTTCAGGAATGATCCTCTGGACGATACAGTCTGAAGCCTTTAGGGAATCGCTCCAGCAGCGTGGGCGTGTGCGAGCGAGATGGCGGGGCGTTCCCGTGAATTGGAGGCCTGCTTACCTGTGGATGGCACGACAGATGGCGCAACGGGGCTACTGCCCAAGACCAGTTGCACCCATCTGGGCTTGGCACTCATGCGGTGGTTTGGGGCGAGCGCCCGATCGAAGCACTGTGGAAGCGTTGTTTGGATGGGTCGGCTGAGCATCAGGGCCCTCGAAACGGCGGCGCCGTCTTCACGCGGGCGGTCCTGCTCGTCACGATCACGAAGTCACCACACTCCAGAAAGACCGAGGCCATTAGCCGGTCGTGTACTGGCCATAAAGTGAGTCTTGTGGCTAGAAGCAGTATCTGATCATGGAAAGACGTATGAGTGCGAGAAAACGGTGTTCGTCGCACCTCATGATGCCAAGTGGAATCGTGAAGTGCGCGGGGCGCCTAACCAGCGGGTGGACACCCGCTTTCCACGGCCGCGAGAACTGCCATCCCGTCTATCGTTCGCAGGGTGTTCCAGCCGGCCCTGTCGGCGACCTCCTTTCGAATGGCGATTCCCTCAATATCATCGCGGTGCCATGCGTTTGCCTCGTCCGTGATTGTCGCGAGGCGAAATGGTTGCCTCTCGTGAATGTCACGCGCAAGCCGCACCAACACCCGATGGAAGTCGATCACCGGAGGCGTCACCCACGTTCGGTCGTAGCACCAGGGATACGCGCCACAGACTCTCTCAACTTGGCTCGGGTACACGCAGAGCATGAGTTCCACTCCACCGCCACGCGCGAGGACATACGAGTAGCCGCCGAATGACGCTATTCTACCTTGTGAATCACACGCAACTAGATAGGCGCTCCACGAGACGTGTGCGTCGCTGGGGCGATAAGCTGTGCGCGCCGGGATATCGCGTATCTCCGCAAACGGCCCGATCACGTTGGGTGTGCTGAAAAGAGCTGTGCGAACCGAATCGGGACAGGCCGTTGTCCCGTAGAACATCAACAAGTCCACAGTCGGCCCGTAGCACCAGTTTTCCTCTTCGTGCAAGAAGGAAATGTCATCGTCAGGCAATATTCGCGGCATCATTGAAGTCGCTCCGAGCCCTGCAAAGCTCCGTCAACAGATTGGGGGCACTCCCACATTCGCTGCCCGTTGGCGCTTGTAGCTACAGAGCATATCCGATGTGAGCATTCATCGTCCAGCGCGTCCAACCAACACCGGTCGACCACTGGCGTCTCCGCCCGCGCCACACCCGCTGCTGCCATCGTCAAGCGACCCCGGAAGAACGGTGGCACCGACGAGATCGACGGCGATTCCATTGGCGGAGGGCTCGGCATTCGATCGCATAACAGTATTAGATATAGATACTTACGGCAGGTCGGACGGGCGCGATCGCCCGGGGGGCTTTTGGCCGACACATACCTCCCGTGACGGCTCCGGCGTTGTAGGTCATGGCGAACAAGCTGAACAAGAACGACCGGGAGCTTCTGATCTTCCTCGCGGAGTACCGCCTGTTGACGATCAACCGATTGCCGCTCACTCACTTGAACCGAAACACCCTTCCTTTCGGCACGAACGGCAAACTGCTGCTCTGAGGCAAGAGGAACGCATGGTCGTGGCGAACGCGCACACGATCGCACCAGCCATCGGTGATGATGAGGATCGGGCCTTTCTTGGGAAAGTCCTCGGCCTTCTCCAGTAGGTTCACACCGGGCTGGAGAATCGTCCCGCCGCGGCCGCGGACTTTGACACGTTGGGCAATGGCGTCAGGCGGCATGTATCCCTGGTCGTACGCAGCGGCGTCGCAGAAGACGACGCGGACCGCGGGCACGTCTCGGCTGATCGCATAGCTGGCCACCGCCCCGAGTGCCTTGGCGAGCAGCGTCCGATCCATGGAACCGGAAGTGTCGAGGACGACACCGAACGTGCGCCCGTCTTCCGCGCCCTCGATCGGTACCCAGCGCGGCCGCGGAATGTCGGGTGTTGCCGACTGCCGCCTGCTTGGGCGGGCATAGGTACGGCGTTTTTCCAGCGGCGAGAAATACCCGTCGAACCACTGGGAGAGCTCCACTTCCCATGGAATCGCCGGTTGATTCAGCGCCCGTATCTCCTCGACAAGCCCGGCTGGCAGGAATCCGCGTCCCTCTTTCTCATGGTAGGACAGACCGCGCATCAGACAGCTGCGATAGAAGTCGTCGAGCGAGATCCCGGCGCAAGCCGCCCACCAATCGGGTGTACGTGGTTCGAGAATGTCGCAGCGACCGTATCCTGCCAAGGTCGCGAGTTTTCGGCCGCGGCGTAGATCAGTCACGACGAGATCGTAGACCGCCTCGGCCGACAAACCCTTCAGGTCCTCGTCGTGCAATCCGCCAAAGCGAGGAATGTCTCCGACCTGCATTTCGGCGAGCCAGCCGTTGATCACATAGTCGCAGGCCACATTCCACAGGAACCGGTCACGGCCTCGGCGGCGCGCGTCATGACGCAATCCAACATGCAGAAGCTCGTGGGCAATGACGAAACGGGCTTCGTCCAAGGTCAGCCCGGCCGCCGGATTTACGTAGACCTCCTTGGACTCGGCGTCCACGGCGGCAACCGAAATGCCGAGGCGGATACAGACTTGTGCATCCTCGACCAACTCGAAAGCGCCCGCCAACGCTCCCAGCAGAGGGTAGCTGCTGATGAACCACGACCTCGCCCTCTGTACGTTGGTCCTGAGCTGCCATCCGCCGCTGAGTCTCGCCAGATTCCCAGCGGCCACCTCGACCGCCTGGCTGACGGCCATGGCAATCCCTTCGCTGAACCACTCAGCCCAGAGCTTCTTGCGGACCCGAAGCTGGGATACCGGTCTGGGAGGCTGATAGATCATATCGCTCGCCTTTGGCCCCGCGGTTCCGTAGCCAACCAGATGATCTGGTATGCCGGCCTCGCGGAACTGCTCGTACAGGCTCTCCTCGTCGCGAGCGGGGGCTTGACCGAAAACCGGGAGGGTCGCGGGCGGGCGACCCAACTTGAGATCGGCAAGGAAGCGGGCTACAAAGTAATCGCACGCGGCGTTCCAGGCACGCGGGTCGCCTCGCTCGCGGAAGTGCTCGAAACCAAGATGGAGCAGGCAGTGGGCAAGCACGTACGTCCACTCGTCAGGCTCGGCGCGGCTGGAACAAGTTCTATTCTGATGTAGTGCCCGAATCCCGAAGTTTCCCGGAGATTCTTGGCTGTCGGACGCTACGAGACCACTGAAATCGCTATAGACCGGCTGGAGACCAGGTCCTACATCCGCGCAGGCTCGTTCCGCCCACGGTTGATGCGTTATCACCTCCGCCGTCAGCGACAGACGTCCGGCGCGGCGTTGGCCGCGTCCACGCACTCGGGCGTCCACTCGACCAGACAGCAATCCGGAATCTGTGAGCAGACTTCCCGGCAGCAGTCCCCATCGCTACAGCCGGGATCGCGATGCGGCACGAGGCAGCTTTCGGTGGACAACCCGCAGATCAGGAAATCGCCACATCGCTCATTCGCCTCGGCCACGCACGTGTCGTCCCACTCCATCAGGCAGCAGTAGGGATCGAAGAGGCACACACTCTGGCAGCAGGTCTCATCATCACAGCCGGCGGTGCCGTGGGCCGTGAAGCAGTCGCCGGTCCCATCGACGCAGGCAGGATAGATGCCGCCGCAGAGACCCTCCGCCTCGCCGGCGCACCAGTCATCCCACGTCACGTCGCAGCAGTATTGATCGACGGCACAGACGGCTTCACAGCACTCCTCATCATCGCACGCAGGAGACCCATTGTCTGCGAAGCAATCACCTTCCCCGTCGGTGCAAGAGGGCGGCGTCCCGCAGAGAATTGTCATAAACCCGTCTCCCTGCGCCCCGTCGAACCCGCCAACGCGAATCAGATAATCCTCCCCTGCAATCCCCATGAACTGCACGCGGGAACCAGAGCCGATCCCACAGTTGTCATCGCTGCAAGCAAAGGCGGCCTGCGTGGGACACTCGCACGCATGGTAGACAGCCACCTTGGTGTCATAACTGCTACCGCAAAGGCTCACGGTCACGAGGTCGGTGCAGGTGGCTGTATAGCAGTACCAGACGTCGGATTCGACGTGCGTGTATCCAAAGAAGTCGCAGGCTGTCGGCTCGTCCGGTCCGTCCGTCGTCGCGCCTTGGTTGGTGATACTGATCGTGGTGCCGTCCACAACCATCGTCGGACTGCTGCACGAGTCGTTGGCGACGCTTCCACCGATCGTCTGGCAGTACTCATCGCAGGTGTCGGTGTTCGGCGGTTCGCACTGTTCGCCCTGTTCGATCACGCCATTGCCGCACGTCTCGGCAAACGCACCTTGGAACAATGCGTAGTCGTCGAGATCCACATCGTCGTCCGGCTCAAAGTCGAAGATGCGACAGCAGGGGCTTACTTCGCTCGGACCCTCACCGGTGAAACAGTTCTGAAGCTCCGCGAAATCAGCCAAGTCAACATCGAGGTCTCGATCGTAGTCACCCATGAGAAGCGGCAGCCCCGTTACCGGGTAGTGATAGCCCATATCGACGATGCCGGTGTCGGTCACTTCGTCAGACCGCGTGGTCAACGTATCAAGCCCGAGATTCACAGCCGTGTCGCTCCCCGTGTCGACACATGGGCTATCGACAGCCTGTCCCGCACCCGTCTGACTCAGATAGAAGCAGCCAGCCGGTCCGGGCACGAACAGCGGATCAGCGTTGATGTTCCCGTCGCCTGCCCAGCCGCCTTGCACGTCGCAGTACCTTACCGTAGGGCTGCCGGCAATTTGGTTCGGCGCGTTGCCCCACACAATGCAGTTGGTGATCGTCGTGCTGGGCCCACAAGCAATGCCACTGCCTCCTTCTATCACCGTGTTTCTCGTAATCGTGCAGTTGGTGATCGTCGTGCTGGACCCACAAGCAATGCCACCGCCCCCCCACCCCCCCGTGTTTCCGGTAATAACGCAGTTGGCGATCATCGGGCTGCTGTTGTCGTAGCAGTCGATGCCGGCACCACCCTCACCTGCCGAGTTTCCGGTAATGGAGCAGTTGGTGATCGTTGGGCTGCTGTTCCAGCAGCTCACCGCCCCCCCGTTACCCCCATGGCAATTCCGGATCGTGAACCCGTCCAAAACGGAGGACGTGGTCTCGCCGTTCCAGAACAAGAGGCCGTGCTCGTGGCCCTCGCAATCGACCACGCAAGTCTCGGGGCCGTTCGCAGAACGAAGTGTGATCGCCTTACCATCGAAGTCGACGACGTAAAAGTTGCCATCGCCCGTGTAGAGCCCATCCGCGACGACTACCTCGTCACCGTCGACAGCCTGGTCGATCCCCTCCTGGATGGCGTCGAACGGATGTTCGGCCGAACCGTCCTCCAATGGATCGCTCACGGCTGGATCACCGGGTCCTGGGTCGTTTAGCGCATCGTCGTCCACGTGAATTGTGTTGGCGCTGGCTCCAGAAACGAAGGCAAGACTCAGCGCGAGAACAGCGAGAGTTGTGAGATTCCCAGTGGCCATCTTCCCTGCTCCTTTCAAGACGCGTCTTTGGATCTCCGGGCTACTCAAGCGGTGACACAAAGGCACCATAATGTACCGTGTTAGCCGCGGACTACAAGTGCTCCGGCGAGCTGATCCTACACCTGCCAGCGTGCCCCCCAACACCGGACTGGCACGCTTGATGTATCTGGGTGGAGCTGACGAGATTTCCGATCCAACAGAATCCCCGAAGCTCGGACGAGGAAGCCCGCCGCACCGGTCGAATCCCAGTGCAACATAAGCCTGATACCCGGACGAGCGTCGCATCCAAGTCCGCGTCGGCCACGATGCCCTTGAGGTTCTCGTGGCGTTCCTGTGTGACCCGCTCGGCCGTTAGAACGGGCCGCCCCGAAGGACGGCCCGGGGTACTCTTCGTTTGAACAGAAACACGCGCCGCTACGGGCAATCCAACGGCCCAAGGCCGGGATACGCTTTGGACTGGAAGCCCTGGATATTCGCGAGGATGTCGTCGATGTCGACCATCTGGTTCGGAACACCGTCTCCAAACGCGGGGGCAATGTCGAACCAGGTCAACGGGTCGTTGTTGTTCGATTGAAACGCCGCGATCCCCGCGAGGATGTCATCGATGTTGACCTCGCCATCTGCGGTGGGAGGCAAACAGGAGAGCAAACCGATCGAACGGGCCTGTCCGCCACCCTTTCCCAACGAAAAGGATGGGGCGCCCACCGACCGGAAAGTCGGTCCCACCTATCCCGCAGTCTTAGGATCGCTTCGTGTTGTCTACGGCTTCCCGAGTGTTGTGGGCTCGTCTTCGACGATGCGCTGGATGGCCGTCTTGAGAAAGGTCATCTTCGTGTTGGTGGACTCATCGACCTTGAGCACGACCTCGCTATCCTTGACGGAGACGACGGTACCGATCACGCCGCCAACGGTCAGGACGCGGTGGTTCTTGGCCAGCGTGGCGTGCAACTCATTGCGCTCGCGCTTCTCGCGCTTCTTCTGAGTTCGCGAGCTGAGAAAGATGAACGCCACCATCGCAAACATCAAGGCAAGGATGAAGAACGACGGACCGGCTGACGGTTGACCCGTCGGCGGCGTCGACGGCGCCTGCTGCGTCTGGGCGAGAACTGCCATAAGAAGGTTCATAGGTCTTCCTCAATCTGATCGGACATCGGCGCGTCTACGGCCGTAATCGGATACTCGTGCACGATCCCGCCGAGCCGGCCGTCGCGGATCAAATCACGAATCCGCGACATGAATCTCTGATAAAACCGGAGGTTGTGGATCGACGTCAGCGTCGGACCCAGCATCTCACCGGCGTTAAAGAGGTGACGAATGTAACCTCGGGAAAACCTTTTGCAAGTCTCGCAATCGCACCCCGCCTCCAGCGGCTGATCGTCGCCGCGGTACCTCTCATTCCGCATCTTCAGCGGTCCGGCGGCTGTAAACGCCCAACTGTTGCGGCCGTTCCGTGTCGGAAGCACGCAATCGAACATGTCCACCCCCGTCCGCACCGCAGCCAGAATGTCACGCGGCGTTCCGACGCCCATCAGATACCTGGGACGGTCGGACGGCAGGGCGTCTGTGATCGGGCCGAGCACGGACGTCATCTGCTCATGCGTCTCACCAACGGACAGGCCGCCGACGGCATACCCGTCGAACCCGATCTCGATCAGCGCCTCGGCGCACCGCTTGCGAAGCTCGATGTCAAGTCCGCCCTGAACGATCCCGAACAGCGCCTGATCAGACCGTGCATGGACCTGCCTGCACCGCGCAGCCCAACGGATCGTCCGCGCAACGGCTGTCTCCAGCCGCGCCCGCTCACACGGCAGCGGCGGGCAATCATCGAAGACCATGATCACATCGGCGCCGAGCTTGTTCTGCACTTCGGTCGCGATCTTCGGATCAAGGCGCATCGGCGCGCCGTCGATGTGCGAACGAAACGCGACACCATCATCGGTGATCTTGTTGATCCCGGTCAGGGAGAACACCTGGTATCCGCCGCTGTCCGTGAGAATCGGGCCGTCCCAACCCATGAAGCGGTGCAGCCCGCCGAGCTCAGCCACGATGTCAGCCGTCGGCCGAAGCTGAAGATGATAGGTGTTCGCCAGAATCATCTCGGTCCCGGTCCCACGAAGTTGCGTCGGTGTCACACCCTTAATCGACCCGGCAGTCCCGACCGGCATGAAGACGGGTGTTTCCACTCGCCCGTGCGGTGTCGTGAGCATCCCGCTACGGGCCGAACCGTCCTGACACGTTACGGAGAATTCGAGCATTCGACGTCACAGTGATTCGGTGGTGCGATTGGACCGGCGGCTACAGGACCTCCGCGCGCTTGTCCGCCGGTGCGTGCTTCGCCAATGGCAGGACCTGACAGTCGCAGTACACGCCGTGCCGGATGAAAAGGAGCTTCGCCTGACGGACGTGCTCGTCGGAGACGTTTTTCCTCGACAGCACGGTGACAGACCTGGAGAAATCACCCTCGCAGCGCGCCTCCGGCGTAGGACCGAGCAGCGCAGCCAATGCCGCAAAGAAACCGACACGATTAAGCCGGGCGAAGATGTCTCGCTCCTTCGCGCCCAGGTCCTCGCTTCGCGGCAGCTTCAGGTATTGATCGATCGTCTCATCGCCGGCCAACTCCACCCATACGACCCCGCCCATCCGCGTCCGGCGGACATCCTCGGGAATCACCCGGATCAGCCGGTGAAACCGCTCTTCGGGCAGCAGATCGGCGAACCCCGGCCAGCGGAACGTGGCGCTCGTGCGATCCCACCGCTCGCTGTGCCCCACCGAAACGGTAATGCCGGCAAAGCACGGCTGCAGGATCGTCATCAGGTCCGCCTCGAGCTGTCGATCGGAGTCCCGCTTGGCCATGATAGGCCCACTTTCCACGGACCCAAGGACGATGTCAAGCCGCAACGGCACGGTTTCGCCGTACCCCCGCCACACGATGGACCCTACCGCACCCAACGCCACAGTCGTGGTATACTCTCGCTCTAGCGGCCCACACGCGTCGCCCTCGCCGCCGCTCGATAAAAATAGCGACACGTGCACTGGAGGGACCGTAAACCGACGGCACCTGGACAATGACAGAGAACCCGAAGCGCCCAAAGAAACCATTCTCCCTCGCACGGGTGTTGATCCTCCTGGCGTGGATCGCCAGCCTCGTGCTCATCGCCGCCGGCACGTGGAGCAGCTACGCAGCCGATCTTCGGAACGACCAGTATCAGCTCATCAACCTCGGCCAATGCGTCCACGACGGCGGGCGCATGTACGTCGACTGTTGGGAGAACAAGCCACCGGGTATCGCCTGGATCAACGCATTGGGAATCCTGCTGACGGGCGGGCGACAGATAGGGGCATGGGTGCTGCCCGGGGTCACACTGGTTCTTGCCCTGATCGTCGCCGGGTGGGCCCTGCACCGCACCCTCAGCCCGCTCACATCCGCCTTGACCGTGCTTCTGGGTTCGGTCGTCTTCACACTGAGGCTCTACGATGGCGCGTCGATCAACCCGGACTTCTACTCTTCCTGTCTCGAACTCTGCGCCGGTTCGGTGTGGCTTGTGGCACTGGTCGCCCCCGGGGCTCGTGGTTGCGCCGTGGCGGGTCTGATCGCAGGCGTGCTCTTTGCGGCAGCGCTCACCGTGAAGCAGACGGCGTGTGTCGGATTGTTGAGCGTCACGATCGTGACACTCACGATGGCTGTGTTCCATCGGCCGGATCGAGGCCGTTGGGCAATGTCGGCCGCGCTGACGTGGACGGGCTTTGCACTCGGGCTCGCGGTGGTGGTCGGCGTGCTGGCGCATCGCGGCACGCTCACGCCGGCCCGGGAGGCAATCTTCGACTTCAATACGGGGCTCTTCACCGGGTCCGCCCTGCTCGATGCCGCCACATCATGGATTCGGCAGCGCGACGGGCTCGAGCCCCTTCAACTCGGCCTATTCCTGGCCCTTGTCGGAACCGTCGCCACATTCCGAGGTGGTCGTGTCAACCAGGTGTCACGCGCCGCGGTGTTCGTACTGTTGCTTTGGTGGGTGGGGCAGGTCTTGCTCGCCTTACTGGGCCCGAGCCGATCGATGCGTTACTGGCAGGCGGCGTTTCCGCCCATGCTGTGGCTGGCCGCCCTTGGGTTCCTGCACATCGAGGAGGTTTTCCTGCGGCTTCGGCGCGGCCATCGTGCCGCGGTGGCGATCATGTCACTCGCTCTGTTGCTGCTGCTGGGCGGACCGCTTGTGAGCCACTACGCGTACGGCCTGGCCACCTCATACGACACGCTCGTGACGGGGGACGCCCAGCGCACCCGCCTCCGGAAGATCGGACAACGACTCGACCAGATGGTCCCCAAGGATGATCGAATCTACGCCTGGTCCTACGATGCAGGCATCTACGTCCACGCCTCACGGCGATCCGCTTGCCGGTTCGCGTTTCCACGATCGCAGGACCAGATGCAGGAGATCCTCGCCGGCCTCAACGCCGGAAAGGCTCATACGATCCTCATCCCCGACGGCCCATCACCCTACTTCGACCCGTGGTGCAAAGAAGCGTGCTACGGGGAGCTTCTCGATACCCTCGGCGCGTACGAACCGCGCGGCGCCGTGGAAAACTACAACCTGTGGGTTCGACGGGGGGCCGACGGCCGGGAGTGACACGACTCGGCACTGCACGCGCCCTCGAGGATCATCCACCCCTCCTCTGTGGCCCCGCGTCCGCGCGCAGTGGATCACACACTGTTGGGCACGGTGCTTGATAGGGGGTCACCAAGCCGGGCTGCGGCAAACGCCTCCGCCCTGGCTGCACACCTGGCACACCGCCCGCACGGCCTTGGCCCCGACCGCCCACAGCTCCATGTATGCTCGAGCGGGACGGTAAAGTGGTCCGCCAGCTTGATTATTTCCTCGTAGGTGCGGTCGATCAGCGGATACTCGATCAGGGCGCCCGGTCCTTGCGGTGCGATGATCTCAAATACGAACGAAAGAGCGTGGAGAAGCTCCCGTGGTCTGTCCGGTCGACCGTCCGCCGTCGGCAGGCCGAGGTGCTCTGCGCTGACGTGCTGCGACAAACCGACCACAACCCTTAACGCCCCAACCTGCATCGCACATTGACCCGCCGCCAGGATGAACACCGGCATCAACCCCTGGAGCGCCGGCGTCGACGCATGCGCCTCGGACCGATCCCGCTCACCGGCGGGAGCTACGGGTTCTCGCTGCTCTTCCAGCCGCTTGCTGATCTGCCCGACGTGGGGCATATCGACGCCGACCAGGTGGGCTACCGGCAGGGAGGCACACAAAGCCTGGATCGCGTTCCGCTCGGCGTTGGCGGACGGCTGACCGTAATTGACGTGAAAGAAGACGAACTCCTCGCCGCGACCGCAGCAGGCTGCCGCCACCGCCCCCTTGATCCCCCCACCCGTCATGACCACGACACGACCCAAGGCTTAATCTCCCTGCGACTGCGGCGCGGTTGTCCATAAGTTCGCTCTGGCTTTATCGGCACGTTCACCGCGCAGGGGCGATCGAAACCAGAACGCTTTCAGTGATCTCGCAAGCGTCCGACGGCGAAGAATCTCCGGGAGACTTCGGGATTCGGACGCTACATCAAAATAGAACTTGTTCTAGCCTACGACGTCGCTGCCGGGGCCCTTTGAAGAGCACTTGCACCACCTTCGCGCCGTTGTTACCCTGCTTCCCCTACGGGAGCGTGGAGCAAGCCCAAAGGAGCCCAAGATGCCGGAGATTACACCGTTCAGCGCCATCCGTTTCGACCAGACGAACACCCTTGGCGATGTGTCCAAGCTGATCGCCCCGCCGTACGACGTGCTCGACCAGACCGACAAGGACTCCCTGCTCGGAAGGAGCGATCACAACATCGTGGCCATCGACCTGCCACACATCCCCCCCAAGTCCGCGGGACCGGCGGAGGTCTATGACAACGCCGCCAGGACGCTCGCCGCCTGGCTCGACGAGGGCACGCTCATCCGCGAGGAAAGACCCGCACTCTACCTCTATCACCAGCGCTTCACGTGTGAGGGCAAGTCCTACACGCGCAGGAAATACATCGCCCGCGTGCGGCTCGCACCTTTCTCGGAAGGCACGGTCCTCCCGCATGAGAAGACTTTCGGCGGGCCGAAGGAAGATCGGCTCGCACTGATGAAGGCCACGAAGTGTCAACTCTCTCCCATCTTCGGCCTGTACGCCGACCCGGAGGATCGAATCGGCAAGGCTTTTGCAGCCACGGCCTCTACCGCACCAACCGTGACGGCGGATATCGACGGCGTCGCAAACCAGCTTTGGGTCGTCTCCGACACGGATGTCATCGCCGGCGTCGCGCGGGAGATGGCCGACAAGAAAATCTACATTGCCGACGGCCACCACCGCTACGGCACGGCCCTGCTCTACCGCGATTGGCTCACGTCACGGCAAGGCGGCTCCCTGCCGGCGGACCACCCCGCCAATTATGTGATGTTCGTCCTGGCGAGCATGGATGATCCGGGTTGCCTGATCCTCCCGTACAACCGGACGATCACCGACATCGACCTCGCGACGCTGACGGACGCTCTGTCTGCCGGGACGGCTCCGGCCTCGGGCGAGGAAGCCGACATCGTTCTGCACGAGGGCTCGACCGGGAAGGAGGCCGCCCTGCGGTTCACGGATCGTGCCAAGCTCAAGACACTTGAGCCGGATCAGTGCGAACCCTGGTACGACCTCGACTACGCCTACCTGCATCGGTATCTGATCGACGAACTGCTCACGCGGAAGCTCGGCGGCAAGACTCCGACAGTCCGATGGGTCAAGTCGGCCGACGATGCCAAGAGGGCGGCACGGGATGAGTCGGGCGTCGCGCTGCTGGTGAAAGCCACGCCCATGGCGCACCTCCGCGCGGTCAGCGAAGCCGGCGGCCTGATGCCCCAAAAAAGCACCTACTTCTACCCCAAACTCGCCACAGGCATGACCCTCAACCCGCTGGCGTGAGGCGCAAGGGTCCACGAGCGCGGGCGCTGCAGGCTGCCCGCGAGAATGACCATCGTTGTGTCGATGTGGAGCTTGCCCGGTGCCCGGGCGCGGCGCGTCAGATATCGAGATTCTTGACGTTGGCTGCGTTGTCTTCGATAAAGCGGCGGCGTTGCTCGACGTTGTCGCCCATGAGCAGGCGAAAGATACGGTCGGCTTCGCGCGCGTCGAGGTTGGCTTGCTCGAGGTCTTCCATATCCTCGGAGATGACCACGCGAAGCAGCGTGCGATGCCTGGCGTCCATCGTGGTCTCCCAGAGTTCGTCGGCGTTCATCTCGCCCAGGCCCTTGAATCGCTTGATCGCCAGGCCCGCCCGGCCCAGATCACGCACGCCCGGCGCGACTGCGGCGAGGTTGTCCAGCTCGACGAGATCGCCGCTCTCCTGTCTCAGCAGATACTTCGCCGGCGGGAGCTCGCCCGTAACGAGTTCCTCGCGCTGAAGAAATAGATCATCGATCGGCAAACCGAAGGCCTCAATCCTGGCGATGGTCTCATCGAGCGCGCGGCACTCAGCCAGCTCGTATCGCACGATACGGTGCGGCGGCAGATCGGCATCATTGTTACCCCGACCGTTCTCCGCCTGCGCCAGCAGCACGTGCCTCGCCTCCATAACCTCCGCTTCGCCATGGACGCCCGATTCGCGCTCGCGCAGCGCCGCTAAGTCCTCCTCGGTATACAAGTAGATTCGCTCAGGGGATTCCTGGTCGGGCCGATACACGCACGCCAGCATTTTCGGTAGGCCATGCCCACTGTGGCGCTCGTGCCGGATCAGCGCCCCAAGCCCGATCCCACGCCTCGCGAGCACCTTCGACTGCGCGTCCAGCGCATCCAGATGACCACACAGCTCACGCAGCCCGTCACCTTCGATAATACTCTCATCGCCGCCCTTAGGACGAACGATCAGCGCAGCCCCGACGATGCCAAGTTCCGCCAGCTTCTCGTTCAGCGCCCGATCGTCCAGCACATACTCGACATGCTTGCCCTTCTTGACCTGATAAAGTGGCGGCTGCGCGACGTAGATTCGACCATTCTCCACCAGCGGCCTCATGTGCCTGAACAGGAACGTCAAAAGAAGGGTTCGGATGTGTGAGCCGTCCACGTCCGCGTCGGTCATGATGATGATGCGGCCGTAGCGGCACTTGCTCGAGTCAAACTCCTCCTTCCCGATGCTGCACCCCACAGCCGAGATGAGCTTCGTGATCTCCTCATGGGCCAGCATCTTGTCGATGCGCGCTTTCTCGACGTTGAGGATTTTCCCCTTGAGCGGCAGGATCGCCTGCGTAAAAGAGTCTCGCCCCTGCTTGGCGATCCCGCCGGCGGAATCGCCCTCGACAAGGTACAGCTCGGTTTGCTCGGGGTCCTTGCTCCGGCAGTCCCAAAGCTTTCCCGGCAATCCGGCGTTGCTGAGCACGCTCTTGCGCGACAGCTCGCGCGCGCGCCGGGCAGCTTCCCGGGCTTGAGCGGCTTGAACGCCCTTTTGGACCATGCGTTTCGCCTCGGCGGGATGCTCCTCGAAGTAGTTACCCAGCCGCTCGTTCAGCAACTGCTGGAGGAACGTCTCGACCTCGGGGTTTAGCAGCTTGACCTTCGTCTGCGCCTCGAACTTCGGCTCACGCAGCTTGACGGAGGCGATGGCCGTCAGCCCCTCGCGCCAATCATCCCCCGTTACGTTCGTGCTACCCTTGATCAAATTGTTCTTGCGGGCGTAACTGCTGGCGACGCGCGAAACCGAGGTTTTCAGGGCCGACATGTGTGTGCCGCCGTGCACGTTGTGCACGTTGTTGGCGAAGCAGACGAGGTTCTCGGTGTAGCTGTCGGTGAAGAGCAGGACGACCTGGCAGCTCATCCCGGCTTCCTCGTCCGCCCCCTTGATCAAGATCACGTCCTTATGAAGCCGCTCCGCGCCACCCGCGAGGTGGGCACAGAAGTCCTTCAACCCGTCCTCGTAGTAGAACTCGTGCTCCTTCCCGCTGCGGTCATCGATTAACCTGATCCGGAGACGATCGTTCAGATACGCCAGCTCCCGCACGCGGTTGTAGAGCGCCTCGTACTTGAACTCAGAATCCTGGAAGACCTCCGTGTCCGGTCTGAACTCGATGCTCGTACCTGTTTTATCCGAGTCCTCGACCGCCTCCAGCTCCTTTGTAACGTTTCCGCGCTGAAAGGTCATCGACCACTTCTTGCCCTCGCGGTGAACATCAACCTGAAGCCGCTCGCTCAGGGCGTTGACTACGCTGATTCCGAGTCCGTGCAAGCCGCCGGAGACCTTGTAGCTGTTGTCACCGAACTTCGCGCCGGAGTTCAGGACGGTCATGACGACCTCGAGCGCGGGCCGGCCGTTCAACTTCGGGTTCTCGTGCGTCAGGGGACCGACCGGGATGCCCCGCCCATTGTCAACCACCTTACAGCTACCGTCCGCACCCAAATGCACCAGAATCGTGTCGCAGTAGCCTCCCAGTGCCTCGTCGACGGCGTTGTCGATGACTTCATGGGCCAGGTGATGAAGCCCGGCCACCCCCACGCCGCCGATGTACATGCCCGGGTTCTTCCGGACAGCCTTGAGACCCTCGAGAACCGTAATGCTCGACTCGTCGTAGACGCAATCTGTCACAGTTGCTTCACTCATGCACCACGAATACCGCTCCGGTCATTCGAGCGGCCCAAAAAAAGGCAAACAAACACGTAAACCGTTGTCAATCCCGCACCGGTTGATCTTCGCGCGCCGGCACACGCACCCCGGCATGCCCGAACTCGAACGCGATCCGGTCGATCGGCCCGATCCCCGCACGGGCCGACAGTGCCTTGGACAGAGGAGCCAGCCATTGCATGCGCATCGTGTAGGCCAAGGAAGCTTCGTCCACGCTGATCATGAGCGTCCCCGAGCGCACGCCGCCGATCCGACAATGCTTCCGAAACTCCTCGTCAACCACGCCTGCCAGGGCGGCTGCGATTCCCGACGACGCACCATCAACCGCTACGCGCTTCACCAACCGCGCCAAGAGCGTCCCGGCTTGCTGTACCCGATCACGCCGGGTTCGATTCCTCTGAACCCACTTCAAGCGGTCATCATCAGCCACTACAACCCACCGGTTCTATGCCGACGAAAGACTGACCGGCATCACGACATAGACAAAATCACCGTCCACCCGGACCACACCGGGGCGGTTCGCGTCCTTGAGCTCGATTGTGACCTCATCCGTGCGGACCACACGTAACATATCCAACAGAAAGACCGGATTAAACCCGATCTCCACGGGCTCACCCGAGTACTCAGCGGGGATCGAGATCGTAGCCTCTCCCTGCTCGGGTGCGCGGCTTGACAGGGTGAGCACCCCCTCGGTAAACGCCAGACGGACACCCTTGGACTCCTCGTTGGTCAACAACGCCGCCTGTTTCAGCGCCCCAAGAAACTCCAGAGAGTTCAAGCGAGCCTTCCGGTCACAATCCGTCGGAATCACGTCCTGGTACTTCGGGAACCGACCTTCCAGGAGCGATGTCCCCACCAGCGATCCGCCAACGGTAAGCAGCAACTGATTGCCCGTGATCTTCACGCCGACCATCGCGTCATCCGCGACGGAAAGCCGACTGATAACGGAAAGGGCCTTGCCCGGAACGATCGCGCTGGTGGCGGAGTTCGAATCCCCGATTTGGACCTGCGCCCTGCCGACGGACAAGCGGCGCCCATCGGTTGCGCTCATTGTCAGCTTCTCACCCTCAAGCTCCCACAGCACACCGTTGATCGCATAGCGCGTACTCTCTCTTGCAGCCGCGAACGCGGTCCACTCAATCAACCGGGTAAGCTGGCCGTCCTCGATCGTGAAACCGGGGTCGCCCTCCATCACGGGCACCGGTGGGAACTCGGCCGCGTCCTGCGTGACGATTTGAAAGTGACTTCCAGCGCCACGAATGTGCAGCATGCTCTCGTCGGTGTCCAGGGTGAGCACTTCATCCGTGCACTCCCGCACGATCTTCGCCAGCGTATCAGCCACCACCAGCGTTTCGCCGGGATCATCAACCTCGACCTGCGCGATCGCGCAGCGCAAGCTCAACTCCAGATCCGTGGCCGCCAACAACAGCACGTCGGCTTGGGCTTCCACCCGAACACACTTCAGGATTTCCTTCGTGGTACGTGCAGCTGCCACCAGACATAAAGCCGAGAGAGCATCCGCCATCTCTTGTCGGTTGAATCGAAGTTTCATGCGAACTCGATGCCTCTTTGAAGTTTAAACAGTTACGCGCCCTCTATTAGGTACCTAATATATAAGTCTCATAGTCATCATAGGTGACGTTACAACCGTGTGATAACGGACAGCGAAACACGTAAGCACCTGTAATAGCGGATCCTGCCTCGCCGTCGAAGCCCAACCGGCTGTGCGAAGGTTGTGGCCAATGCCGTGAGAACCGGCAGGGAATCGCACACCGCCGCGCAGGCCCGCCGGGGACCGGTTGCTTAAAGCCGGTGAACCGACAAGAACGCCACTACTACTTACGTGGCTAATACCGCACATTCTTGACCTCCGAGGTGATCTCGTCAAGCGTGGCCGCCAGCATCGAGTCCTGCTCCGCAGCCAGTGTGACCGCCCGGCTCGCGTGCAGCACCGTCGTGTGATCGCGCCCACCGAAGTAGCCCCCGATCTCCTCGAGGCTCTGTGCGGTGAGCTTTCGGGCTAGGTACATGCACACGTGACGCGGGTGTGTGATGGACTTCGAGCGCCGCTTGCCCTGGAGATCGGATACCTTCAGGTCAAACCGTCGCGCGACCACCTCCAGGATTACGGGGATCTTGACCGGCTGGCTGGTCGGCGTGCCCAGCGCTTCGCGGGCCAGATCGAGCGTGATGACGCCCGATTGCGTCTGGCTTAGTGCGTCAATCTTGATCAAGGCGCCTTCCAGCTCACGGTTGTTCGCATTAACCCGGTTCGCCGCGAAGGCAATCACGTCCTCCGGAACCTCGATACAGCGCAGCTTTGCCTTCTTGCGAAGGATGGCCATACGGGTCTCGTAGCACGGGCGATCCAGCAGGGCCACCAGGCCGGAGCCGAAGCGGCTGACCAGGCGCTCTTCCAGGCTTGGAATCTCCGATGGCGAACAGTCAGCCGATAGGATGATCTGCCGCTGCGATTGGTGAAGCGTGTTGAACGTGTGAAAGAACTCCTCCTGGCTTCGCTCGCGCTCGGCGAGGAACTGGATATCATCGATGACCAGCAGGTCAACATGGCGGTAGCGATAGCGGAACTGGTGCAGCGCCCCGCTCTCGACGGCCTCGATGAAGTGGTTGATGAAGGTCTCACACGAAAGGTAAAGACACTTTACCCCCGGCTTCCGCTCGCGGATCGCGTGGTAGATCGCTTGAAGCAGGTGGGTCTTCCCTAAACCCACCGTACCATAGACAAAGAAGGGATTGTAGGCTCGACCCGGTTCGTCTGCGATGGCGAGCGCCGCGGCGTGAGCGAGGCGGTTGCAGGGGCCGGTTACGAAGTTGTCGAAGGTATAATCCGGGTTGACGGACAGCTCCTCCCAGGCCGCGGGAAACGAAGGGTCGGGCGCGGGCGCATCATCCTGATCGTCCACCGCCTCGAACTCGACAGTGATCAGACGGCCGGTGGCAGCCTGGGAAGCCTCCACGAACGCCGAACGGCAGTGCTGCTGGAGGTACCGCTTCTGGGCGCCGTTGCGCGCTCGAATTACCAGTACGCCCCCGTCCACGCCCATCAACTCGATGTCGGTGAACCAGCCTCGGACAAGGTGCGGTTGGTTCAGGCGGACCTGAGCGAGAATATCATCCCAGCGCGTTTGAAGGTTGGTTGCCATGCTCAGTGCCGGACTACAGGAGTCGCGTAGCATCGCGAACCTTGAATCGTGAAAGGTCCGCCAGCAAGAGCCATAAACTCATGCGACACAAGGGGTTATGAGCGCCATCCATGCTGGGTGGCGCAGGGGTTGATTATACCAGGAAACTACTCGACCGCCAGTCCTGCGGGAGTGTTTTGTCGGGCCGTGTCCCGAGCGCGTTGGGGCGATGTGTTCGGCGGTCGCCTGGGTGGACTGTGTGCCCTGATCGCGCCAAAGCCCGCCCGCCGACACGCGTCCGGACGAAGTCCCGCGATGTCACTGTTGAAGGACGTTGCAGCGTTGCTAAGATGGGCTCGTTCTGAAGCGCTTTCAGTGGTCTCGTAGCGTCCGGCGGCCAGGAATCTTCGGGAGACTTCGGGATTCGGACGCTACATCAAAAAAGAACTTGTTCCAGGGAGCACCCGGGTATTGCCGGAGAGCCACGGATGGCAACCGAACCCCCCGCCACAGTAGCGTCATCACCGGAGGGCCAATTGGCCCTCATGTTCCCCCCGCCGGAGTTGGACACAGACGTGCCGGAAAAGAAGCCATCAAGCCGTCGATTAGCGACCCGGAAGCCGTCGCCTCCCATTCCGGGAGCCACGCGCGCCACTCCCGCGCGCGGCCGGACCACGGCTGAGTCGATGGCCAAGCAGCAACGCGAGATATCCGTTTCGGAATTTTTTGCCAAGAATCGCCATCTTCTCGGCTTTGACAACAAGCGAAAGGCTCTGCTCACCACGGTCAAGGAGGCGGTCGACAACAGTCTTGACGCTTGCGAGGAAGCCGGCATCCTCCCCGACCTCGAGATCACAGTCCGACAGACTGGCCAGGACCGGTTCAGCGTGTCCGTCCATGACAACGGGCCGGGAATCGTCAAGAGCCAGATACCCCCCGTCTTCGGCAAGCTGCTTTACGGGTCCAAGTTCCACCGCCTCAAGATGTCCCGTGGCCAGCAGGGAATCGGAATCAGTGCAGCCGGCATGTATGGGCTGATCACCACGGGCAAACCAATCCGCATCATCAGTCGAACCTCCAGCCGCTCACAGGCACACATGTACAAGCTGGCCATCGATACCAGGAAAAATCGCCCCGACATCATCGCGGAGGAGGTGGTCGAGGTTGACTGGCCTCACGGTACGGAAGTGACGATCGAGTTGGAAGCCAGCCACAACAAGGGCCGCCAGAGTGTCGACGAGTATCTCGAACTGACGGCGATCGCCAACCCGCATGCCCGCTTCCTCTATCACCCGCCCGGTGCCGAGACCGTCGAGCATCCACGAGGTACGGAGACGTTGCCCAAGGAAACGACGGAGATCAAACCGCACCCCTACGGCATCGAGCTGGGTACGCTGATGAAGATGCTCAAGGAGACCAAAGCCAAGAAAGTCGGGGCGTTTCTCAGTGGTGAGTTCTCGCGCGTCAGCGGCACGGTGGCGAAGAGAGTGTGCCAAGAGGTTGGCATTACGGCGGTCACGTGGGTCAGCTCCGTAACGCCGCAGGTGGCGGAGCGACTGTACAACGTCCTTCAGGCGACGAAGCTCAAGGCGCCGTCGACCAACTGCCTCGCCCCGATGGGCGCGGAGGCAATCCTGACCGGGTTGCTCAAGGGCATCAAAGCGGAGTTCTACACCGCCAGCACGCGCCCGCCGAGTGTCTATCGTGGAAATCCCTTCCAAATCGAGGTCGGGTTGGCCTACGGCGGTGAGCTTGGTTCGGATCATCGCGACGGTGATGAAAACGGCAAGGGCCATCGGCAGGCCCGGGTCATCCGCTTTGCCAACCGTGTGCCGCTGCTCTATCAACAGAGTTCCTGCGCTATGTTCAAGGCGGTCGTGGATACGAAGTGGAACAATTATGGCATCTCGCAGTCGGGCGGCTCCTTGCCGACGGCTCCGATGGTCATCTTCATCCACATGGCCAGTGTGTGGGTCCCGTTCATCTCGGAGGGCAAGGAGGCCGTCGCCGATTACGACGAGATACGCAAGGAAGTCAGGCTTGGGATCGCCGAGTGCAGCCGGCGGTTGGGCATGTTGCTTCGGCGCAAACGCAAGAAGGTGGCGCACAGCAAGCGGCGCGATGTCTTCACGCGCTATATCGACGAGGTGGTCAACGCGACGCACGCCATCACGCGGATCAACAAGGATGACTTCCGCAGATCATTGATTGACCTGTCGAAGGTCTACACCGCGCAAGCCGACGTCGAGTTCGACGAGCACGGCAAGGTAATCAAGAAAGGGCGCCCGGGCAACGACCTGGGTCTGGCGGACACGATCGTGGTCGAGCAGGATGAACCCCGTCCAAGCCCGCAAGCCCTCTTCACCGACCCGGAACCCCAGGCTACCAGGAGAAAACCCAAACGCGCCAAAGTGAAGACCAGGAAGGGTAGGAAGAAACGCAGGAAGTAAGAGGGCCGCGGACTTCAGTCCGCGCGGGTTTATGTCCGCGGCTCGTTAGGAAGGCTCAGAAGGGAAGAAGGCGGCGCAATGGCTAAGAAGATCAAAGCGACCCAAAAGAAAGCTACGGGGAAGAAAACAGCACGATCCAAACCCCGCCGATCGCCGAGAGACGGTCACGGCGCTGCCGGGCCGAGGCTGGAGGAGTTGGCCAGGTCCATCGTGACGATGGCCGACCGAAAGCAGGACCCGGCTGTGCTCATCCCCACTCGCTCGCTGAGTAATGTTTCCTACAACGAACACACGCGCCACGTCGAAATGGGAGACGGCAAGCAGACGCGCAACTTCTTCAACTACGGTCAGGCCAAGCGGTTCATGCAGACGATGCTCGTCGCGTCGAAGTGCAAAGAACTCATCGAGATGGGCAAGACCGCGAGCATCCGTCAGATCTACTATCTCGCCAAGCATACGATCAAGGGAACCAACGAGAAAACCTTCGACGACCAGAGCGAGTCCGACCCGATCATCGAGGACCTGGAAGTCGCTATTGACTCGCTCCGTGAGCAGCTTCACGTCTTCGCCAGCAACCGCGGGAACATGGTCGGGCCGATCACGCTCGTCGACGACGGGAGCACGCTCGATTGCTCGGCGATGGGCAGCGCCGGATACGCCGTGCCGAGTATCGTCGAAGCCGATGTGATTCAATTCAAGAAGTGCTCGGCCAAGTTCATCCTGCACGTCGAAAAAGACACCGTCTGGCGGCGCTTTCATGAGGATCGCTTCTGGCAGACACACAACTGCATCATCTCGCACGGCGGCGGGCAGCCGGCTCGCGGGATGCGGCGATTGCTGAGGCGGATGCACGAGGAATTGAAGCTGCCCGTCTTCGTCCTGCTCGATAACGACCCGTGGGGATATTACATCTACTCCGTCATCAAGCATGGCTCGATCAACCTGGCCTATGAATCCAGGCGGATGGCTGTCCCCGATGCCAAGTTCATCGGCGTCTCGAGCTTCGACTACGATCGGTGCGACATGAGCGATGATGTCAAGATCGCGCTCGATGCGAACGATGTCAAACGCGCCAAGCAGATCGCCAACTATCCCTGGTTTGCAGCCAAGCGACCGTGGCAACGAGAGATCAAGAAGATGCTCTCGAACGGCTTTAAGATGGAAGTCGAGGCCATGATCAGCAAGGACCTCAGCTACCTCACCGAACAATACGCCCCCATGAAGCTGCGCGACAAGAAACAGTGGTTGGATTAGAGCGTTTTCGGGAATCGTGTAGCGGAACCCCCCTTTCATCCCCCCTTGACAAGGGGGGAAAGAGGGGGGTCGGTCGCTACACAAAAGCAGAGTTTGCTCCAGTGTCTTGTGCCGTCGCGCGGGTTGCTCGCACGAGAGGCAATCGAGATATATCGCCCCATAACGCGGGACGCGGGCATGTTCCGGTGCCCTGGCTGAGGCGAGCTAATGGCCCGATAAGCGAACTGTGATCGGGAGTGGTCCGCCCATAGCAAGCGAGGCTTTCGCGCGATGGGGGCGGATGTAACGAGTACGCCACATTTTTATCCATCCAGTTGGAGTTTCAAGTTTATCCGATTCCCGGTCGAATCCGATGACACACGAAGCTGAAGTACTCCGCCGAGTCCTGCCAAACGTGGCGAGCCGGTGTGACTTTAACCGCGGCAGCGGGGGCAGTGGGGCTGTGTGCTTCGTCGCCCCCCGCCCATACCAAGAGATCGGAGTCGTTTGCATGTCGGGGGCAAACGCAGACACCCGAACCAGGTTGACCAAGGAGCAAATGGAGCAGCTCCTCAACGCGTTGGATGCCGGAGTGCAGGAGGCGCCTGATTGCAGGCGGCGCTCCGAGCGTCGCGCGTCGCGTGGGCTTGCGATCATTGTCGCACCGCTAATAGCTGGCAGCAGGGCCACCACGCATCGCGTCTGGACCAGGAACGTCTCACAGCATGGCATGGCTTTCCTGCATAATTACGTGATCCCGGTGGGCACGCTCGTGACGATCGAGCTACCGGTACGCACCCCGACGGGTGACCCAGTCGTCAAAGAGTGCATCGTGCGGCGTTGCCGGCACCTGGAGGGGATGACCCACGAGATCGGCGTGGAGTTCTGCTCGTTCGCTGAGATCCGATCCGGCCGGAAAGCCGAGCAGGCAAGGCCGGACCGATGGGTCATGTAACCCGGCGGTCTTGGCTGTCCAGCTCACTCGACCCGCTCACACCAGACATCCACACTACGGGTATTCGCCGGATCTGTTGCCGGTAATGGCAAAGCCGCGCCGCGCGCAGAGGCGGAACTGATCGGCACGCGCCGGGTATCGGGCCGTGAACCATGCGAGCATGCTAGCATTGGAGCAGTCTCCACTATTGTGTATCGCATTACCCACCTGCGTTCCCCATTTTACAGGAGGGCGCGTGTCTTCCCGGTCAAACTCATCCGATGAGCGACGTCACTCATACCCACCCGGCGGCGTAAGGTAGCGGGCGTAGCGTGTTTGGCTGAACGGTACCGGGTTGGCCGGCTCGCCCGCGGAAATCGACCGGCAGGTTCTGATCAAGATGCCCATGTCCATAACGAAGCTGCAGCGGCGCACGTAGGCGATGTCGAAGAGGATGCGCTGGTCCCAGGAGATGGCGGTGTTCCCGTGTGTTTGTGCCAGACCCGTAATGCCCGGTCGGGCGAGAAGTCGTTGGCGTCGGAACTCGTCGTAAGCCTCCACTTGGTCCGGCAGCGTCGGACGCGGGCCGACCAGCGACATCTCGCCCTGCAGAACGTTCAGAAGCTGTGGCAGTTCGTCGACTTTGAACCGCCGCAAGAACCGTCCGACGCGCGTGATGTCGGCGTGGTCGAGTGGTACGAGCTCCTTCGGGTCCGGCGTGCGATCGGCGCGCATGGTTCTGAACTTGTGCAATGTGAAGGGCAGACCGCCTCCACCGGCGCGCCGTTGCGAGAAAAGAAGCGGCCCCGGACTTGTGAGTTTCACCAGGATGGCCGCGCACAACAGCAGCGGCGAAAGGAGGACAAGAAGAACCACGGCTGCGATCACATCAAAGACGCGCTTGCCGCCGCGAGCCCAAAGCGTGGCCGATGCATGCCTAGCGTCGTCGCTCATCGGAATTCACTGAGCAGCGCGGGCTTGCCACCACGCAGCCACATCCCCTTACGGCCGTTCCGCGCGGTCCCGCCTTGCCCGGATGATAGCGCCTACCCGCCGTAGTAGCTGCGGATGATCTCACTGGCCTTGCTGGTTGCGAGGTTCAGCGCGCCCAACGCCTCGCCGGCGGCGGTGCGAATGGTCAGATCGGGTTCGTTGTGCGCAATGTCGACCAGTTCCGCCAGTGCCCGCTCCTCCAGCAAGTTTCCATTACGCTTGGCGGACTCCGCCAGCGAATTGAACAAAGCCACACGGAGTGACTTCGACTGACCTGCATCGAGCATGATCCTCGCAATGCTCTGCTGAGCCCCTGCGGTTCGCCCTAGCGCGAGGACCGAGGCGGCGGCGATCTGGAGCTCCTCGTCATCGGACGACATCGCGGCGATCAGGGCAGGCTCCGCGACGCTCAGGTCGTAGACGGTTCGACCGTCCACCGCGATATTCCGTAGCGTCCTTGTCGCTTGCAGGGCCAGCGACGAAGCCAGACGCGTGTCGAGCGGCGCCTGACCGCTCTGCCCGCGAACCCGCTCGAGCGCCGCTTCGAGCGCCGCACCGTCGGCACTCGCGTTGACCGGCTCGACACACTCGTCGCCGGATGCAAGTTGGTCGGCAAGCAACTCGTGCTGCGGCCCGACCAGAAGCACGACCGGTGTGCGGGCATACGTGAATTCGCCGCGGAACTGTGACAAGGCCTGGGCAATCGCCGGTTCGCTGATGCCGGCGGACACGAAGAGCGCGGTCAGCCCGTGAAACTCGGTCCGCGCCCGCTCCAGCGCACGATAGAAGTTGGCGTCACCGATCACATCTCGCCCGCCCTCGCGCATCACATTCATCACGCGGTTGAGATTGCTCTTGTCGCCGTCGACCACGAGCACTTGCTCGCGGCCGGTAAGTGTTACGGCCTTGGCAAGCACCGGCGTGACGAACTGCGAATCGGCGAAGTCCGTTTTCGGAAGCGCCGCCCCAAGGGCAAGCGCCGCACGAATCCGCACGAGTAAATCAGGGAAGCTCAGCGCCTCAACCAGGGGTTGCTTGTAATCCTCAGTACCGACAAGTGACGATTCGCCGGCCGTGATCCGCAACGCCTCGATCGCGCCGAGCGCAACCGCCGCGTCGCGTCCGGCCACGGCCCGTTCGAGCACCAGGTGAGCATAGCGCGGCCCGGCGGCGAGCGTGAAGTAAAGTGATCTTGGAAAAACGGACGGCCTGGTGGCGTCGGGATCGCCGGTCTCATCCGGGTCACCGCTCTCGACGTTCATGCCGAGGCGGCCTTCACGTCGGATGTTGGCTGCAAGCCATAACGCAATCGCCTGGGCGTTATCATCCCGAAGCAGCAACGCCTCCTCACAGCAACGCATGGCCATCACCGGCCCGAAGATGGGCCGGGCCACGACCGTCGCCGTCAGTGCCTGCGCCGTGTCATCCCAATACCACACGTTTGCCTTGTCGAGACGGGGGTCAGCCCGGACCGAGGCGTCTTCGTTGTAGTACTTCTCGGCGAGGCGGAAGAACAGCTCGTCGGGCGAACCGGGGAATGTCCGACCGTTGAATGCTTCGATCCGCTGAATGGCCTGAGTCGCCGCGGCCTTCGTCTCGGTGGGCGCGTCCGCGTTGGCGATGGCTTTTCGCAGGTGCGGAATCGCCTGAGGGTAGCCGAGCCCGCCGAGGGCGTGGATCAGGTTTAATCGGACATCATCGTCCCGCACGGAAAGCGCCGTGGCCAGGGGCGTGACAGCCGCCTTGCCGATTTTTGGAAGGGCGGTGATCACACGCGGCGTGATGTCCCGACGCTCAGGATCCAGCAGTGTTGCGATGATCGGTGGAATGGCATACTCGCCGGACTCAGCCAAGTGCCGGATCGCACGGTACTCCTGCTGCGGGTCACCCGCCAGCATCTTGATATTGGCCTGAATCCGGTCCGGCGATTTGCGCTTCTCGATCTCACCTTGCTCGATCAGCTCGAGTACCCGCGCGGCGTTCTCCCCGATTGACGAGTTCTCGATGATGATCATGAGCGTCTGGACGGCCTTGGCGTCCCGGCTTGCCAGATCGAGCACCTCGACGGGGTCCAGGTCGGGATGCGTCAGCAGGGCGCGGGCGTACGCGTCGGCCATCGCAAACCGCCCCAACCGGGCGTAGTGCAAGAAGTCGACGAACAGCGATTCGACGGTCGCGTTGTCGGCGATCGTCGTACCGGAGGCGGAATCATCCTGAGCCTTCGCGGCCGGTGTGGGCCACCAACCGAGCAGGCCGATCAGAACCAGGGCGATCATCACGCATCGCACGCGTGAATAGGATCCACTTGTTTGCATCGATTCCTCCCGCGCGTAGAAACAGGGAAAACCCACGTTCGAGCGGCGCGGGCACCACCCGTCGCCCGCTCCGTGGGTCGGGATTCCATAGTCGAAGGTTCAACCGCCGGCGGTAGAGGCCCCGCATTGGGCGCATCACGCCCGGCTCAACCCGTATCGGCCGGTGCGAGCATCCGTGTCGCAGCCGTTTGTCAGTCGAAATCAGTATAGGGAAGGGTGGCGCGGCGTCAACGTAGCGACTCGCCGGAGCACCAGCATCGCGGACCGTACCTGTATTTCGGGCCGCATCCGACCGCCGCCGGGCCAAAGGATCGCGCCCTGGACCGTGGCCCAATCCGCTGAGCCCGGGACGCCCAACGCCGTCGGCTTCCCGTGCGGGGCGGGCCGGGGACGCCCTGTGACCGGGAGTCCAACCGCTCACGCCGCGGGCCCGTCAGATATTCTGGATGATTGCGACGGCCCCAGCAGCTGTGACCCCTAACAGGCCCGTTTGGAGGATATTGAGGACCTCCTCGAAAGTACAACCTGCACCCTGCAGCAATACGAGCCCGCTGCCCAGTATCATCGTGAGACGAAGGTGACGACCGTTTTTCATCGGGTAACTCCAGCTCTTGTCAGGGGAGCCGGCAGCCCGGACACGCCTACCGCGCCGAGCCGGCTCGATGGAACGGAGTGTACCCGGCGGGCCGGTATCGTCAATGTGTTCGATTCGTGGTTGCAGCACCGCCACGCTGCTACCCCGGTCGCTACGGCGCTTGCGGTTCCAAATGCGCACCGGATTTGGAATTGGTTGGCCTGCCCGCGCACCGATATAATCCTCGCCCTGCCCCGGAACGATTGACGGCCATTGGTGAAAGGACGGCTCCGGCTTGCTGACCGCGTGGTATTTCGGTGATTCGCTGTCCACTTGGGCCCTGGCGGGAGAGTTCATCCTGGTGGCCCTGGTGGTGATCCTCGCCGGCGCACGCCTCACCCGCCTGGCTGATCTGCTGGCCAATCGGCTCAATCTTGGCAGCGGGTGGGTGGGGTTGATCCTGCTGGCGACGGTGACGAGCCTGCCGGAGGTCGTTTCCGGTTGCACAGCCACAGCCATCGGGAACCCCGGGATGGCCCTGGCGGCCCTCTTCGGGAGCTGCTCCTTCAACCTCACGCTGATCGTCTGGCTCAACGTCCTGATCGGCGGCGGGTCGGTCCTGCGTGACGTCGATCGGTCACACGTTCTGACCAGTTCGTTCGGGCTCCTGTTGATCGGTGTGGCTTTGCTCGGGGTCGTTCTGGGGCACAAGTTCGTCGCCAGGCCCGCAGTGGCCCAGGTGTGCGAATATGCCTGGGCCGCGACGATTCTCATCGGTTACCTCGGCTGCATGAGGCTGACCTACCGCTTCGATCGCCGGTGCAACCCGCGGGATGAGTCGCGCCGCCGGCAGCCCTTCGGGAGGTGGCGGTATGGGCAGCTCGTGATCATGGCGGTCGTGATCGTGATGGCCTCCTGGTGGTTGGCCCGGATTTGCGACGTGCTCAGCACGCATGAAATCGGGTGGCTCGGGCGTCCGCTCGGGGCCAGCTTCGTTGGGGCCGGCCTGCTCGCGCTGGCCACCTCGCTACCGGAGATCACCACGAGTATCGCAGCCGTCAGGCTCGGCAACCTCAACCTCGCGCTCGGCAACATTTTCGGCTCGAACATGTTCAACATGTTCGTCATCCCGATGCTGAAGGTAACCTCGCTTGCCAAGGGGGAGCCTCTGCTGATGGGCGCGGGCGGTTTCGACCCGACGCAGAACGTGATTGCGGGGCTGACAGCGATACTGCTAACCGCGATCACGCTGGGCGGGCTGACCTATCAGAGTTCGGTCAAGATGTTCCGCCGCTTCGGTTTCGACTCGATCCTGATCGCCGTGACCTACATCGGTGGCATGATCCTGCTGGTTATGAGCGCCGGCTGAGCCAACCTCGACGCGCCTCGTGCGTGGAAGCGGAGATCGTGGCGCGGTCACGGTTTCGCTGTAGGCGCCGTCCCGATCCTGCGGCTGAGCTTTTCATAGAACTGGAGCGCGACGGCCTGTTCGGCCTTGATCACTTCGTCGGCGCCGAGTTGCGAAGCCCGCATACCCTTCGATGAGTAATTCGTCCGCGCGACGATGTAAACATCCGGGCGCAAGCGGCGGGCGAGCGACGTGGCTTTCAGGACCGCATCTTCATCGGGAATGGTCAATGCGATGATGGCTGCATTGTGCAGACCGGCTGCCGTGAGCGTGTCGCCGCTGGTGGCATCGCCTTCCACGACGGTCCGCCCCAAAGCGCGTTGGGTCTCGACGGTTGCCGGGTTCTTCTCGACGACGACGTAGGATACGTTCGCGCTGTCGAGCAGGTCCGCCACGTAGCGACCGGCCAACCCGAAACCGACGATGATGACGTGGCCCTCGATCCGTATGCTCTCATCGGTTTGCTCGACCGGTACGACCGTCAGCCTCGCGCCCTCGGGCCAGTCTGCGGGTTCATCCAGCTCGATGCGTCCGTTGCGGAAGGTTGCGCTTCTGGCTTGCTCAGTCATTGTTTGTGTCGCGACGTCAGACAGTTCGAGCCTTCTCCCCTATCATCGGCCGCCGCTCCACCGGCCACGAGGCAAGAACCGCCCGTGTGGATGGACGGGGAACGCAGCCGGTACGATGGAGGGTCTTGCGCTAAGCGCGGCTCTTCCCGGACCGGTTGTTGCCGAACTTGCGCATGGCTTCGGCGATCAGGTAGAACGACCCGGTGATGCAGATCACGTCTTCCCGCGTGATCGCCCCCTGCGCGATGCGCATGGCTCCTTCGAGCGAGTCGGCGACCTGGGCCATCTTTCCCGAGTGCTCGGTGTAGAGCGCCGCCAGCTCATGGGGATCGGCTGACCGTGGCGTACCGGTGGAGACGAAGATCATCTTATCGGCGCCGAGCTGGATCCGGCGGATCATTCCGTTGATGTCCTTGTCCTTATGGCAGCCGAAGATGACGATCATGGAGTCGTAGCTGATGTTCTGCCCGACCGCGCGCATCAAGGCGTCGATGCTGGCGGCGTTGTGGGCAGCGTCGACGAGAATGCGCGGTTGCTCGCAGATCATGTCCATCCGACCGCGGAGCTTGATGTTGGCCAGCCCTGCCATCGCCCGCTGATCGTCGATGGGGAAACCACGCGACTTGAGCACGTCGAGCATCGTTAGCGCCACGCCGCAGTTTACGGCCTGGTGGACCCCCAAGAGTGGGACGTGCAGGTGCTCGAACCGGCTCGTCGGCGTTGTCAGGCAGATGCGCGCGTGACGACCGACCGAGCGGGAGAACTCGAACCGGTAGGTGAAATGGACGTCCTCGTTGGCGAAACGCAACGGCGCCTCCACCTCGTCCGCAACGCTTTTAAGCGCCTCCTTGACGGACTGGGGCTGCGGCGCGCACACGACCGGGACGCCCTTCTTGATAATCCCGGCCTTCTCCCTGGCAATCGACACCAAGTCCGTACCGAGTTGCGCGACGTGGTCATAGCTGATGCTCGTGATCCCGACCACCTCCGGCGTGATGGCGTTAGTGGCGTCCAGACGCCCGCCGAGACCCGTCTCGACGACGGCGATGTCCACGCCCTCGGCCGCGAAGTGGTGGAACGCCGCGGCAGTCAGCACCTCGAAGTAGGTCGGTTTCAGTACGCGAGCCTTGGCTGTGATTGCAGCCACAGCCGCCACCGCCCTCGCGAAGGCGCTCTCGCTGATCATCACCCCGTTGATGGCGATGCGTTCTCGAATGTTCAGCAAGTGAGGTGAAGTATACAGCCCCACTTTCATATCGCAGGCTTGCAGCATCGTGGCGAGCATCGTTGCCGTGCTGCCCTTGCCCTTGGTTCCTGCGATGTGCGCGCATTTGAACGCCTTGTGTGGCTTACCGAGCGCTGCCAGCAAGCGGTTCATCCGCGCGAGGCCGAAGTTGCTCGGCGTGTACTGGGCTCGCGTAACGCGCTCGTAATTCGTGAGAGAATCTAAATAGTTAACCGCAGAGCGAAAAGTGCGGATGCTCTGGCCCGCAGGTTTCGCCTTCGGCGCCCGACTCGGTTTGTCGAGGGTGGCTTTTGGCATAGGCGGAATTGTACCTGCCTTTCGTGAAAACGTCAACGCGGAATAACCGGTACAGGCCGTATGACCCACAACTGTGGCCCGTGCCGGTGAGCTGCTGTAAGTCCTTAAGAGATAAGTTTTTACATCTGTCTTGGCGGGCCTGCAGGTAAGGCGTCTCGCCGCTAGACGCCGTTATCGGAGGCCTATGTATTGTACGGCCGGAAGCGAGTTCGGGTGCAGGGGCCGCGGGCCGATATCTGAATCGTGACCGTTCGGTGACAGTTTATAGGACTTGAGTACAAAACGCAAGGTGCAATGGTGGAGTTTAAGTGATAAAGTGCGGGTCGCGTGGGTTATGCGGCTCGCGCGGCTGGATCAACGCCATGTTCGATCAACGGATCGAGTTCGAATCTCAGACCACGCACATTGCGGTCAGGGTCGGAAGCCTGGCGGAGGTTGGGCCGATGCTCCACGACGCGCTCGCGCCCGAGCCTGTCGGGCGCGTATTCGTCGTGACAGACCGCAACGTTTGGCGGCTCCACGGCGAGCGGCTGTCGGCGTCACTGAGGGCGGCCGGGCTGGACCATGACGAGGTGGTGATTCCACCTGGCGAGGGGTCAAAGAGCCTGGAACGGCTCGGCGAGGTCTACGCGGCTCTGGCGCGGTTCGAGTTGGACCGTGAAGGCGTGATTCTGGCCTTCGGCGGTGGGGTCATCAGTGATCTGGCGGGGCTGGCTGCAGCCACCTGGATGCGCGGGGTCCGCTTCGCCATCTGTCCCACGACACTGGAAGCGGACATTGACGCGTCCATCGGTGGCAAGACGGCCGTCAACATTTCGGGCGCGAAGAATCTCGTCGGCGCATTCCATCAACCGGTCCTGGTGACGATCGATCCGGACTGTCTCCAGACGCTCGATCGGCGAGACGTCCGGGCGGGGCTGGCTGAGTCCGTGAAGCACGCGCTGATCTCCTCCGAGGAGTTCCTTCGTTGGCATGAGGCGAATGTGGACCGGATCTTGGCGCTCGATGAGGGTGTCATCACGGAGTTGATCCGCCGGAACGTGGAGGTCAAGGCAGCTGTGGTGCGGGAAGATCCGTTGGAGCGAACCGGACGACGCATGGTTCTGAACTTCGGGCACACGATCGGCCACGGTATCGAGGCGTGCACCGGGTTTGCCTTGCGTCATGGGGAGTGCGTTGCCCTGGGCATGCTCGCGGCGTGCCGCCTGTCACGCGGTCTGGGCCTGATCGAGGAGACCCTCGTCGAACGGGTCGCAACCCTCTTGGGCCGCTTTGGCCTCCCGACTCGCGTGGAACAGCCCGTCGAGACGGAGCGTGTCATGGAGACGCTTCGGGTGGACAAGAAGGTCCGTGATCGCGCGACCAGGTTCGTGTTGTTGGAGGGGGTTGGCCGGCCTGTCGTGCGAAGTGATGTGCCACAGGAGCTTGTCCGCGAGGCCTACGAATCACTCCTTCCGTAACGGGCCTGTCGGGATGCGAGAGTTCGGCGCTATCAGCCGGGCGTGATGCCCCATTCCTCGAGCATCTGCGTGACGAGTTCCATGGGAAAACCCACAACATTGGTGAAGCTTCCGTCGGTTCTCGTGACGAAAGCGTCTCCGCGATCCTGGATGCCGTAGGCACCGGCTTTGCCCTCCCAGGCGCCGGTGTCGAGATAGGCTTGGACCTCCTCATCGCGAAGCGGTCTCATCGTGACCGCGGTCGTGTCGTGTCGTGTCAGGTACCTGTCGCTTGGCGCATCGAGCAGGGTGACTCCGGTGATGACGTGGTGGGTCGTGCCGGCGATGGACTTGATGATCGTGCGGGCGTCTTCGCGGTCCGCCGGCTTGCCGAAGATGCGGTCACCAAGTGCCACAATAGTGTCACCCGCGATGATGGTTCCCTCGTCGATGAGGCTGCGAACACTGCGGGCCTTGAAGAGGCTCAGCTCCCTGGCCAGCTCGATGGGGGAAAGCTTGCGCCCGAGGTCATCGGGCTCGTCAACCGGCGGCGGGATGATCTCGACGTCAAAGCCGTGCTCGCGCATGAGCTGCCGCCGCCGCGGGCTTCCGGAAGCGAGGATCAGACGTCTGTCAGCAAACATGTCCCGTGGTTCCGTCATGGCGGTGGCGGATGGGTCCTTTGATTCCCGGAAATGGTTCAGGATAACAGGTGATCGGCGGTGGCGCAAGTAACGGAAAGAGGGACAACGGCACGGGTCCGTGACAGTTTAGGCGGCTTCATCGCCGTATGCTGATACAGCCTGAAAGCGTCGTACGCTGATACAGCCTGAAGGGCTGACCTACA
>CBDUZO010000026.1:0-44087 GCA_965371725.1 uncultured Phycisphaerales bacterium | reverse complement strand
GGGGTACTGAGTCAACGCCGCCAGGCGGGTGATTTAGATGCGATTGCCCTGCCCCGTGGTCGATTCGGGGTCGCGGGCGCTTGACTTGACCGGGGTCGTGCGAGTATGTATCAGGTAGTTCCATACATCCGTCGGCATGGGAGCCGGGGTCGGTGGTTCCGGCTGTGTCGCCTGTCGATAGGATCGCAGGGGCTCGATTGAAGGGGCCGTAGCTCAATTGGATAGAGTACCGGACTGTCGATCCGGTGGTTGCGGGTTCGATTCCCGTCGGCCTCGATTACATAACCCCTTGCAAACACAGGACTTACGGTAGTTTGCAGGGGTTTTCTTTTGGAGGCATCCAGACCGCTAGTCGCGTCGTAGGCGTGCGTCGACCACTGGACGTTACGAGGGTAGTGGTTCACTTTGGGCTTGACAACGTTCATGGCGATCCTTATGTTGGTTCGTACATCTTCTGCAACCGCCGTGGCGTGACGGGTGTTTGCGATGGCAAAGAAGGCCGAAGTCGAGCTCGCGCGGATCATAACTCGCGGCAGTGTGGCCAAAACGGCCATTATATGCGCCACGGTCGTTCTGGGCCTCGCAATCGTTTGTGTAACAGCCTATAAGATGACTAGCAAGCCCCCATGGCTTGTTGTGGTTCTGTCTGTTCTGGTAGCCCTGGCGGGGCCTTCCAGTGGTATTGGAATAGTTATCTGGCTTCGCAAAAGGTATATCTCAAAGCATCACAAAGACAGGGTCGAGTTGGAGAAGCGGCAAGATCCGTCGAGGAGGTCAAGCCGGCCATGACCGTGGAACATTATCAATTTCTGTTTGGCGTATTCCTTATATCGGTGGGCGTTTCATATGCGTGGTGGCTCAAGCTCAGGGTCCTTTGGTTTCGCCAAGATATTTACGATCTTCGCGACGGACTATTCATGGGGGCTGTTCGTCTCGAATGCTCTGGTGATCCAGGATGTAGGGCATCACGCGACCACCTGAACGCCTTAGCTAGAATCGCTCCCGTGCTTAGCATTCCCTTTCTTGCTAACGCAATCCGAATGGGGATTTGCGAAGTGAAAGCATTCCCAAAGAGCGAAAACCCGAAGGTGAACGCGATGATCGAAAGGGCGATGCGCGGAGCAAATCAGCGCATTGGGCGATACTTGCTAAGAGAGACGTTAACGGGCTTAGTCATAATTCCCATTATCCGGTTGATGTCGATGGCATGGATAGAAGAGGCGTTTGAAGGATGGGTATATAAATGGACGGAATCCCGAGCACCAGAAGATGCCATTCCTTTACTTGAAAAAAAGCATCGGATGGGCCGAATAACCCCAGCCTAGTTCCGGTCTTGGCGATTGCTCTGTCCACCGTTCGCCAGCTTCCGTTCTTCGTTCTCAAGCAGCTGGACAAGATCATCGACGGTCCACTTGCGGTCGGCCACGCCAGCCGCAACCGCGGGAGTCGTACCGGTATAAGGCCGGACAGAACGCGTCCGCGAGTGGTTGGCGGGCGACGTCTGATGTAAACAAGCTCGTCGCGGATGACTGCTGAGGTTCGCTCGAACTCGTGGCTGTGTAGGCAGCCGGTGACGCCTGCCATGTCGCGCTGTGACTGTACGCGTGCAAGCCCGTCTTTTTTCGTGGATCAGCGTTTCAACTGCGATGGCATCCGTTGACGTAATCCACTTGCAAACTTGGCGTGTTGTTCGCTATAGTGATAACTGCTATGGGGTGGGGACACCGCACTGTTGGATGACCCAGAGCTTGTTCTAGGAGGGTGGATGATGTGCCTGTTCGGGCGAACGTTCTTACTTGGGCTTATTGGAATCTTCTCACTGGGCGCTGGGATGGAAGTTTCGGCGGAACCGGTCTCCTCGGCGGATGTCGTGATATCGAGGCAGGAGGTGCCTCCGCCGCTGCTGCCGCGTTGGCGCGCTGGGGGGACGCCCTACGATTCCAGGCAATCGCTGTATCCCTACGCAATTGCCGTGCCAAGGCCCAAGGACGTACCCGCGACGGGCCTGATCGAGTCACCGCCCGAATACAGCCCGACGCACGGCGTGGTGTTCTACTACGTGTCGAGCCAGTGGCCCACGGTCGTGCGCGACCTGGTGGTTGCGCTGACATCCGATCCTCAGTATGACGAGATCGCCTACGTCGTGGTCTCGAGCACGTCTCAGAGGTCGTCCGCGACGAGCTTGTTTACTTCCGGCGGCGCAGACATGAGCAAGGTCGAGTTCATCATCCAACCCGCCAACGCGCTGTGGATGCGCGACTACGGTCCGCACTTCATCTGGCAGGGTGGTGCGTTGGCGATTGTTGACAGTCATTACTACCCTGATCGGTCACTCGACAACTTCATACCGACGCTGCTTGGCGATGATCATCTCGAGATGCCAACCTATGACATGGGGTTGTACTACTCGGGTGGCAACTTTCAGCCCGGTCCCGATCGATCCGGGTTTGCGACTTCGCTGGTCAACCTGGATAATCCGTCCTCTCAGGGCTTTGACTCCGCCCTGATTGCCGAACTCTTTGCCCAGTATCAAGGCATCGACACGCTGCACGTCATGTCGCAGCTGCCTTTCAGCGTGGACGGCACCGGCCACATCGACATGTGGATGTACATCGTTGACGAAGACACCGTTATCATTTCAGAGTTCAAGCCCGGGTCCAACGCGACCGCCATCGCGATTACGAATAACGCCGTTACGTATATGGAGGGTCTGGGGTTTGAAGTATTCCGCACGCCCGCCTGGAACGCTTACAACAACAGCTATTGGACTCACTTCACCTACACGAATGCCTTTCGCGTGAACGATCGGATATTCGTCATATCGTTTGGTGAGGGAAGCTCGAGCTATCTGGACGAGGATGCGGACGCGCTGGCAGCCTGGGAAGCGGCCGCAGGTCCGGACGTGGAACTTGTGGTGATCGACGCCTATGACATCATCTGGGCCTCGGGAGCGTTTCACTGCATTGTCATGCAGGTTCCGCGTTACACGGCCGAGGTTCCGGCGGTTCAAGTCACCTCGCCCGTGGGCGGTGAGCTTCTCGTCAGCGGAACCAACCATGCCATCACGTGGGTGGCGTCGGACACCGACAACGCGGTGATTCCGCAGATCGATCTGTATTACTCCACGGACGGCGGGGACAACTACACTCACATTGTGACGACCTCCGACGATGGTTCCTATAACTGGATGGTGCCGGATGTTTCCTCCGACGAAGCGCTGGTCAAAGTCGTCGCGACGTCGTCCGACACCGATCAGGCGGAGTCGGTGAGCGCCGGCGTTTTTGCGATTGCAGCGGCGCAGCAGACCGTCTACGACTTCACGAGCGGTGCCGGCGTGAACAGGTTCGGCTGGGGTTACCAGACGAGCAATTGGAATACCTACGTCGAAGGTCGGCACGACCCGGTGGCCAGCGAAGTGGATACGCTTGTCGGCACCGCATACACAAGACTGGCCCACTCGGATGCAACCGGCGGCGACAGCGACTCCGACCGCTATATCTCGCCAGACCCATCGAACGGGTACGAATCAACGCACGTTTTCGAGTTCACGATCGCCGAGGACCCGGCGGACATCGACGACATCGCGATTCGTTGGGAGGGCTACGGCGACTGGTGCACCCAGATCGAGCTCTATGTATGGGACGACGTCGAGGGTACGTGGAGCGACGGCCACGGGTTGTTCGGCCAGAACCGCTTCATGGACAACTGGGCCGGCAACAGGGACGGCTACCTCGAGGGGCACATTCGCTCAGACTTCGGCCGCTACATTGACGATGCGGACATGTTAACGCTGCTGTTGTACTCCGAGCGGGACAACTCCGGGTACTATGTGGACTACACCCCGTCGTTCCACGACTATGTGTCGGTGACGGTGAGCGATGCCGGGAGTATCCCGGAACCGCTGCTTCCGGAAGACAGCCTGGGCCAGACTTGCACCGACGATGGACACTGCGCCAATCAGGCCCGGTGTGTGTCGGGGATCTGTTACGCACCGAAGCATCGTTACCTCTCGGTGGCTGCCAACCCGGACCAAATCGAGAACACCGCTCGCCGTATCAGGACGGCAGACGGTACGGTTGTCGGTTGGGTCGGCGCTCCCTTCGAGGAGGTCGGTCTGACGCTTGCGGATGTCGTGCCTGCCCCGGTCTACGCCGACCTTGGTTTCGTCGGATCGTGGCCGGACCTCGTCCACGTGTCCGGTTGCCCGATCGCCACGGGTGAGGTCTATCGGGTGGATGCGATCCGCGTAGGCAAGAACATAGCGGATGATGGCAACTACAGTGAGGCAATTGAGCTTCACACGCCGGACGTCTGGGGTGATGTGGTCTCGACCTGCAGCCTTACCGCTTGTCTCCCGCCGCAGGGGAGGGTTGACATTGATGACATCCTGGCGGAGATCGCGGCTTTCCAGAGCCAAGACAAGGCGCCGATGATATGGTTCGACCTTGCGCCGGTCAGCGACAATGGCGTCCCGGACCGGCAGGTCAACATCGACGACATCCTCGCGGCGATCGCCGGTTTCCAGTCTGTTCCTTATCCCGGCAATGGGCCGACGGGATGTTCGTAGCGACTTCTGTTATCCTATAGCCGGGCGGAACCGGCGGACCGTGTAGGCTCCTCAGGGAATCCGCGCGGACTCCCGACAAAGTCGGGACAGGTTCCGTCCGCGGCTCGCTGCCCAAGCAGTGAATCTATCCCGAACTTCCGGAGGTCCGGACATGGATTGGGGAATGCGGAATCGCCTGGCGCGGATCATCGCACCACGGACAAACCGCTGCGTCATGCTTGCGGTGGATCATGGATACTTCCAGGGGCCGACGAGCGGGTTGATCAAGCCCGGCGAAACGGTCGCACCACTGTTACCGTACGCCGACGCGCTGATGGTGACGCGTGGTGTTCTCCGGACCGCCGTCGATCCGGGCCAGGGAACACCGATCGTGCTGCGCGTCTCCGGCGGAACGAGCATTCTCAAGGATGATCTGTCCGACGAGGATATCACCGTGTCGATGGAGGACGCCATCCGCCTGAACGCATCGTGCCTGGCGCTGTCCATCTTCGTGGGCTCGCCGCACGAGAAACAGACCCTCACGAACCTGGCCAAGCTCTGTGACAAGGGGCATCGATACGGTGTGCCGGTCCTGGCGGTGACGGCGGTTGGGAAGGAGATGGCCCGTGACGCACGCTATCTCGGTCTTGCCTGCCGGATTGCGGCTGAGCTCGGGGCGCACGTCGTCAAGACCTACTATTGCGAGGGTTTCGAGAAGGTCGTCGAAGGGTGCCCGGTCCCGATCGTGATCGCCGGCGGCAAGAAGATCGAGGAGCGTGACGCGTTGCGGCTCGCGCATGACGCCATCTCTTCCGGCGCTGTTGGGGTCGACATGGGACGCAACATCTTTCAATCCACTTGGCCGGTGCAGATGATCCAGGCGGTGCGGAGCATCGTGCACGAGGGCAAGACGGATGCCGATGCGTGGGAGCAACTTCAATGCGCCGTCGGATGACGGATCCCGCCCGATGGAGTCCGTCGGCGGCGTCTTTCAATCGCCCACAATCAGCCCGTTCAAACAGGTGTTCCCAAGACCATCATGAGAAACCGATGGAGTGAAGAGCAAGCGGGTGAGGCGGTCGCACGCTGGAGCGATTGCACCGCGAGGACAGCGGCCGGCGCCGCGATGGCAACGGCTGACGACGGCGAGGGCTTCGCGCTGCGCCTGTACACGGCGCGACTGATCGGCGAGGAGCCGGACCTGGTATTGCACGGCGGCGGCAACGTTTCGTTCAAGTGCGGACATCAGACCCTTCTGGGGGACCGGGTCGATGTGATTCACGTGAAGGGCTCGGGGCGCCGTCTTGCGACCCTCGAACCGGAAGGCATACCGGCAATTGACCTGGAATACCTGCGCCGACTGCGGAAGCTCGAAGCGCTCGATGACGCGGAGATGGTCAATCAGTTCCGAACGCACCTGCTGGACGCCTCCGCGCCGACGCCCTCGATCGAGACGCTGCTCCATGCTTTCCTGCCCCACCGCACTATCGACCATTCACACGCCGACGCCGTTTTGGCACTGGCCAATCAACCGTTGGATCGAGACTTGGTCCGCCGGGCTCTGGGTGATCGGGTGGCAATCGTTCCTTACGTCAAGCCGGGTTTCGACCTTGCCAGGGCCGTGGCCGACGCCTATGAGGCCAATCCCACGGTCGAGGGAATTGTCCTGTTGCACCACGGGTTGATTACGTTCGGCGACAGCGCCCGTGAGTCCTACGATCGCCACATCGCCCTGGTCACGACATGCGAGGAGTTCATCGATCGGGCTCCGAAGGTCGGACAACTGACGCCGGCGTTTTCCATCGAAGACAAGCCATCCGATCTTGTGGCACGAGTCGCTCCGATCCTGCGCGGCGCGCTGGCAATACCGACGGGGGACGAGGATCGCCGTTACCTTCGATCCGTGATGGAATGGCGCGCAGGCGATGAGGTTCTCCGTATCGTAAACAGTGCCGAGGCTGTGACGCTGGCGGGGGCAGGGCCGCTAGCGGCTGATCATCTTATCCACACCAAGCCCTGGCCGCTGCAGGTGGGGAAGGCGCCCTGGGATGATCTCGACACGTTGACGAAGCGGCTCGAATCAGCCGTTGCGGCGTACCGGAAGCGTTATCTGGCGTACGTCAGGGAACACGGGGGAGATGGGGCGTCCGTCGACCCGAGCCCGCGTGTCGTCTGGCTTGCGGGCGTGGGAATGCTCTGCTGGGGCCGATCCAAGGAGGAGGCGCGCATCACGGCTGACATCGCCGAGCACACGATATTGACCAAGGCCAGCGCGCAGGCGATCGGGTCTTTCGTGTCCCTTCCGCCCAAGGATCTCTATGACATGGAGTTCCGCGGGCTCCAGCAGGCCAAGCTCGATGCGAACGAGGATCGGCTGCTCGAACGGCAGATCGTGATCATCAGCGGTGGAGCAGGCGCTATCGGAGCGGCGATCGCGGAGGTCTGCATCGAAGCCGGCGCTCACGTCGCCCTGGCTGATCTGGATGCGTCACGCCTCGCTACGGTGATGGGGCGCATCGAGCAACGTTACGGTCCACACCGAGCCCTCGGCGTGATCATGGACGTGACCGACGAGGCAAGCGTCAAACGTGGGTTCGACGAGGTCGTTCGGACGTTCGGGGGTGTGGATGTCGTCGTGCCCAATGCGGGGATCGCCCACGTGGCTGCCCTGGACGAGCTTGACGTCGAGGATTTTCGGCGCGTGATGGAGGTCAACGCAACGGGCTATCTGCTGTTTATGAAGGAGGGAACGCGCGTTTTGAAGTCGCAGGGGCTCGGCGGGCACATCATCATCAACGCCAGCAAGAACGTCTTCGGGCCGGGCAAAGACTTCGGCGCTTACAGCGCTTCCAAGGCTGCCGGCCATCAGCTCGGCAAGGTGGCTGCCATCGAGCTGGCACCTTACGACATCCGTGTCAACATGATCAACGCGGACGCCGTTTTCGGTGATGAGCGGAACCCGTCAGGCCTGTGGTCCAAGGTCGGGCCGGAGCGGGCGAAGAGCCGAGGCATGAAACCGGAGGACCTGCCCGATTACTACCGGGATCGGAACCTGCTCAAGACGCGCGTGCTCGGGCGACACGTGGGCCGGGCCGTCGTCTTCTTCGCAAGCAACGCCACACCCACCACCGGCGCGACGCTCCCCGTGGACGGCGGAGTGATCGAAGCGTTCCCTCGCTGACGCCAGCCGCTGCACAAGAACAGATTTTCCTCTGATGTTCCCCACAGGGTGCCTCTCGGGGATCGCGTATGTCCGCGTGCCGGTGCTCAATTCTTGGCCGAAACAAGGCTGCAAAACGACGGGTTTCTGCGCATTCTTCTCCTAAGTCATTCCTGTTAAAGGAGTTACGAACTACTAGTGATATACTAATCAACGACTTATTAGTAAATGGCGGGCTCCATTCAGCGGTTGACCCGCCAATCCGGAGCTTCTCAGCACATTCCCTTGACATAGTTATCGGACGATGCGCCATCAAGGTTTCGCTTCTCGCCGCGAGCCCTGGGGGCTGCCGTTGGCTACCATGCTGGTGGCGACATTCCCTCCAGCGTCGACGGATTGTCATCCGTGTACCACTCGCCGCAGGGGTTGCTGGCCGTATCGTCCAGGTCCAAGTTGAAGCACTGTGCGCGGTTGTCTACTTCGCACCCTTCAACAGGTCGGCCAACTCGTACCCTTCCCGTGTAACACGAAACACCTCCCCCTCGTAACCCCTATCCGCGATAAGATCGTTGTCCACGAGCTTTTCGATCGCACCCTGCCACACTGCTTGGCATCTTCCGTCCCTGGGAGCACTCACCATGTTCTTATTGTTGGCTTGAACGGTCAACCCGCTAAAAGTCATTACCCTCAGCACAGACCCATGCGGATCTTCCACAGCCTCAAGCAACAGATCGCGTGCTTCATTCGAAAGTCGTTGTTCGGGAACAGCATCACCGACCGTTTCCAGAATCGCGGAATCGGCGGATCCGTTGCGGAACTTCTTGAAGTACTCGTCATCGTCGACCATCCTGATCAAGTGGATGGTCAGCATATCTTTGAACTGACCCACGTCGCTGTAGGAGGCAATAAGACCTTCGGCCTCGCATTGCTTTTTGAACACTTGGAGGCGTTCGTATTGCCTCAACTCCACACTTTTCAGACGAACATGAGCCTCGGAGAAGTACAGCATGACCGGTTTGCCGTTCCGATGGTGCTCTGTGATTTCCTCGACAGTGCCGCTATCCTCCTGCCCCGTCGGTGTGCCGAGGCGCGTCCAGAATATACCGATTAGGAGGTCGCAGCCTTCAAGCACCTTCTTATTGATAATCGTCTGTGGCCGATCGCCCATAGCCGGGGCGGAATGGGTGTCCCAACCAACCGGGATCAGGACGATTCCTGTACGCTCGGAATGCAGGTAGTTCCAATTCCATATGACCTCGCGTGCTGTGTTCCTTTCCTCCTGAACGTCGCCTGGGGAGGCGATCATCACCTTGCAGACAGTCGCGTTATATGCCATGGTTTTCCTCCGCTAATGGCGATTCTGTCCTCGGTGAGGCCGTAGAGCTCGCAGACAAGTAGGTCGATGCGCCGATCGGTCGCGTCGATCTGCCGTTGAATCGCAGTCTTGTCCGTTGGCGTCTTGGCCGAGAACAGAGCATCTTCTCAACTACACTCACCCCAAGCGCGCTCTACGCTACCGTGATCGACTTATCCTTGTAGACGTCTTGGATCGTGTGAAGGAGCTTGACGCCTTCCTTCATCGGGCGTTGGAAGGCTTTGCGGCCGGAGATCATACCCATCCCGCCGGCGCGTTTGTTGATGATGGCCGTTCTGGCTGCGTCGCGGAAGTCGTCATCACCCGACGCGCCGCCGGAGTTGATCAGGCCCATGCGGCCCATGTAGCAACCGGCTACCTGGTACCGCGTCAAGTCGATCGGGTTGTCCGTGGTCAGCTTATCGTAGACGAGCTTGCTGGTCTTGCCGAAGTTGATGGCTGTGAACCCACCGTTGTTCTCGGCTTGTTTCTGCTTGATGACATCGGCCTCGATCGTCACGCCGAGGTGGTTGGCCTGGTTGGTCAGATCCGCGGACGCGTGGTAGTCGGTGCCGTCCTTCTTGAACGCGCTGTTGCGCAGATAGCACCAGAGGAACGTGACCATGCCGAGCTCATGGGCCATGTGGAAGGCTTCGCTGACCTCCTGGATCTGACGGCTTGACTCTTCCGATCCGAAGTAGATCGTCGCGCCCACGGCTGCACAACCCATGTCCGCCGCCTGGTGAACGTCGGCGAACATGACCTGGTCAAACGTGTTGGGGTAGGTCAGCAGCTCGTTGTGGTTGAGCTTGAGCAGGAAGGGAATCTTGTGCGCGTACTTCCTGGCCACGGAGCCGAGCACTCCGAGCGTTGAAGCGACGGCGTTGCACCCGCCCTCGATCGCGAGCGTGACGATGCTTGCCGGGTCGAAGTAGATCGGGTTGGGGGCGAATGAGGCCCCGGCTGAGTGCTCGATACCCTGATCGACGGGCAGGATGGAGACGTACCCTGTTCCCGCGAGGCGTCCCGTGTTGAAGATCGCCTGCATATTGCGCAGAACCGGGACGGGTCTGTCCGTGAGGGCCATGACCCGGTCCACGAAGTCCGGGCCGGGCCGGGTCAGTGCGGACTTGTCAATGGTCTCGCACTTGTAGTTGAGAAGGGTTTCCGCTTGCGGTCCGAGCAGGTCGGTGATGGTACTCATGAGAGGTTCTCCGTAATGGGCTTTGCTGACGATCCCTCGGGCGTACATGATACCGTCCGTGGGCCCGGCTTGAAAAGGGGAGAGGACCAGCGCAGGTCCGAACGCCGCTTGGAACCGTTGCCATGACCGTCGAGGTCGGGTAGGTTCTTGCGGAAAGGGTGTCCGTGGCCCGCGTCGATGGGGCGGGCGCGGCTGAAACGCACAGGAGCAGTCCTATGACGGATGAAGAGTTGACGGCCGACCAGGATGAAACCTCCCAGGAGCAGGAGCCTTCCGAAGAGGAACAGGAGATGGCCAAGCTGAAGGAGGCCATCACCGTCGATCGCGAGGAGATCGGCGCCCTGCGGATGAAACTCACGGTGACCGTTCCGAGAGATACCCTCGATGAGCGCATGGGCAAGGAGTTTTCCGATCTGAAACGCGACGCGGACGTGCCCGGTTTCCGCCGTGGCCATGCCCCTATGCGTCTGGTGGAGAAGCGTTTCGGCTCCGACGTCGGGGTCCAACTCATCGGGCAGCTTATTGCGAGCGGTTATCAGGCAGCCACCGAGAAGGAGGACCTCAAGACCCTGGGCGATCCGTTTTTCTGGGTGAAGGTGAAGGAGGAGCGGGTTGGCGAGGACAAACGGACGCAAACGGTCGAGGTCGAGAGGCTCCTCCCCTTCGACAAGGCCGTCGACAACATGAAGATGCCCGCGGAGGGGGCGCTCACGTTTTCCTGTGAGGTGGAACTCAAGCCGGAGTTCGAGCTTCCCAAGCTCGACAAGATCCCCGTTAAGAAACCGGTTATCGAGATCGACGATGAAGACGTCGAGACCGAGCTGAAGCGCATGTGCATGTCCCGCGGGGCGTTCGCGCCGGTCGAGGGCGGCGAGGTCGAGCCGGATGACATGCTCTACGCCGGCATGAAGATGACCGTTGAGGACGAGGTCATTGCGAGCGAAGACAGCTTTGATCTGGCTGCCCGTGACGTGCGGGTCAAGGGTGTGCAGCTTGCCGGGTTCGGTGAGGCCGTGGTCGGTAAGAAAATCGGCGAGACCGTCACTTTCGAGGCGGATGTGCCCGAGGACCACGATAACATCGACATTCGCGGCAAGAAGGCGGTGTTCGAGTTCAACCTGTCCGAGATCAAGCGGTTGGAGGTGCCTCCGATCGACGAGGAGTTTCTGTCGGCTGTCGGGTTCGAAAGCGAGAAGGAACTGCGGGAAGCGGTCAAGTCGGGGCTCACGGCCAGTGTCGATACCATGCTCAAGCGCGGCGTCCACGGACAGATCGGGGACTACCTGGTCGAGAGTACGGAGCTGGACATACCCGAGGGGCTCTCGCAGCGTCAGGCGGAGCGTACGATCGCGCGCCGCATGATCGAGATGCTTCAGACCGGTGTTCCCGAAGCCGAGATCAAGAAATCGCTGGATGAGATGCGGGCGAGGGCGCATGATCAGGTGGTGCGCGATCTGAAGCTTCATTTCATCCTTGAAAGGATCGCCGAGGACCGCGAGATCGAGGTTCCCGAGGAGCAGATCAACGCGGCGATCGCGGACATTGCACGTCAGTCCAATAAGCGTTTCGACCGTGTTCGCGACGAGCTGAGCAAGGGCGAGGGCCTGGCCATGCTCTACCTCCAGCTCCGCGACGAGCGGATTCTGGAATCCCTGGCGGGCGACGCCGAGATTACGGAGACCGAAGGACCGAAAAAGAAGAAGAGCCCGAAGAAGAAGACCGCCAAGAAGAAGAAAACCGAGAAGAAGGCCAAGTCCGACTGATCCCGAAAAGATCGGGTCTGGCCTGTGCGTTTTGCCGACAACCCTTACACGTAAGCGCAAAACGGCGGGGGAAACCGGCGATTACAATGAAGACCGTGCCGCAACCGTGAGGACCTTGAGCGGGGTTGTCCCGGCGGGCGGACTTCGCACGGACGGACCCGCAGCCGAATCAATCGGCGGTGGAATCCCTGGAGGTTGGGGAATCGGCGGCGTTGCAGCCGGATTCGTATCGAGAGGAACGAGCGATGCATGAACCTTACGGCCCGTTGGGCACGTTCAACCAGTACCCACCCTATCAGCGTACGCGTGAGATGTCGCTCACGGACATGCTGCTGGAGAACCGCATCATCTTCCTGGCCGGTCCGATTGTCGAGCGGACCGCCAGCATCGTGATCCAGCAGTTGCTCTATCTCCAATCGATCCGGCGGGACCAGGACGTCAACCTGTACATCAACTCGCCGGGCGGGCTGGTGGATCAGACACTGGCGGTCTACGACACGATGCAGTTCATGGGTTCGGAGGTGGCGACCTATTGCATCGGTCAGGCGGCCAGCGGAGCGGCGCTCATCCTGATGGCCGGAACCAAGGGCAAGCGTTACATCCTGCCCAACGCGAAGGTCATGCTGCACCAGCCTTACGGCGGGATCACGGGTCAGGCCGAGGATATCCGCATCCAGGTCGAAGAGGTCCTGCGAGACAAGTTGCGCCTCAATGAGATCATCGCGAAGTGCACCGGAAAATCGGTCGAGCAGGTGGCTGAGGAAACCGAGCGCGATCGATACCTCAACGCGGAGGAGGCACTCAAGTACGGGATCATCGATGAGATCCTCGATGAAGACCCGAAGAGCAAGAAGTAAGGAATAGCGACGAATAGTAGTCCCCGTTTCCAGAAAAGTAATGGTGTTTCTTCCTCCCCTCCTTGACAAGGAGGGGTTGGGGGAGGTTCTTCTCCGTCCGCATGAACCCCCCTCACTCCCCCCTTGGTAAGGGGGGAAGAAAGCGGAACAACCTTTGTTGAAACGGCACTAGCGCGCCCGAATCTTGGGGAGCATAAGAACTCATGAGTACCGTCAACCAGCGAGTACCGTTCGTGATCGAGAGCACCGGCCGCGGCGATCGGGAGATGGATATCTTCTCGCGCCTGCTGAAGGATCGGATCATTTTCCTGACCGGTGGGATTGATGATGAGGTCGCGAATCTGATCATCGCCCAGATGCTTTTCCTCTCGAACGAGGACACCAGCGCTGACATCCACCTCTACGTCAACAGCCCGGGCGGATCGGTCTCCGCGGGGCTTGCCATCTACGACACCATGCAATACCTCCGATGCGGTGTGGCGACGTACAATGTCGGGCTGGCAGCCAGCATGTCCGCGGTCATTCTCTGCGGCGGGACCAAGGGAAAGCGGTACTGCCTGCCAAACGCTCGGACGCTGCTGCACCAACCGCTGATCGGCGGGGTCATGCAGGGACCGGCGACCGATCTGTCCATTGAGGCGGAGGAGATCATCCGCTTGCGCAAGGTGCTCTATGACATTGTCTCCGCCCGCACGGGCAGGAGCATCGAAGAGGTCGAGAAAGACTGCGACCGCAACAAGTGGCTCAATGCTCGGGAGACGCTCGAGTACGGTCTGGCCGACGAAATCCTCGAACGCATGAAGGTGGGGGAGTAGGTCGTCGAGAGGCACAGGCGGAATGCCGTTCGTAAGGACGTGCATCCGTGCTGCGAGAGCCCTCAGAGCGGGCTCTATTCACCTGTCGTGTTCCGTTACGGGTTTCGCCCGGAAAACAACCGCCATGTGATACTACACTTGCTCTGAATGCGCATCTAGTCCATGCTTTCTTAAACCAGTTCTTCCCGCTTAGCCAGCTCCATTGCTTCATCGAAGCGACTCGCGAGGTGAGGCTTCAGGGTCTTGAACTCTTCCCGGAGGCTATCGTCCTTACGGCCAGCCTGTGCCAGATACACGAGCGTGGAGGCGGCCTCCAACATTGGCGTCTGTTCCTTGCCGAGTCGCCGTGCGAACTCGTCCCACTGTCCCGGTTGCGATTCGCTGGCCATTAGCTCCTCTGCCGTTTCGCCCAGTTCGCCAGGCTCGAAACGGTACGTGTAGACGTGATCCGATTTTTTCTCCGTGACGAGTTTTGCAGCGCAGAGAAAGTCCAGATCCGACGCGAGTTCTCGAGAGAACGGGCCGAAGTAGTGGAGCCTGAAATCCTGCGGGAAGTCCCTAAAACCCTTCGCGCCGAGAAGGTGGACAATCTTCTGGAGGCGCTTGCGGCCCTTCACCTCACCGAGTGCCTTAACGAGAGCCAATACTGCTATCGCTCGGTCAACCACGATCGCTCCACCTCCACACCCTAACATACCCCATACTTAGCTAGGAGTCCAGTAAAAACTTCGTCAAAAGCCGGGTCGTAGTGAAACCGAAACATCGACTGGTCTTTGGTCAACGCCTGGAGGACTGGCGTGTCCGCAAGTTGCGACAATTGCCCCACGGTCCCGTCCTTACGTATCAGATGGATCTCGGAGAAGAACGCCTGTTCGTCATCTGCCTCGGTCGCCATCTGGTACGGGAGGTCTTTATAGGGGAGAGCCTCCACGTTGTCCACGCTGCACTCAAACCGCATGGGGCTACTTTCAAGCGAGGCGACGAGCCTACGCGCCCGCATGTATGCCGGCCCTGTCAACTCGCGGGTTCGCCACGGTTGACATCTTCGCACCAGTCTAAGCGAGTGCCGCTTCAGCGCGTTCGCGAATTCTCCTTGGTTGCCGGTCAATGAGTGTTTCCAAATCGCCCATCGACGAAGAGCCCACCACAAGACCTCATCGTCGAGCATCAGGTACTGCTTCGTATCCAGGCCCTCGGGGTCCTCCAACGCCGTTCGGATCGGCTGCGGCGTGTCCTTGGGGAGGTCGTTCACCAAGAGCTGGGCCAACCGCACCGTGCTGATCATTTCATTCTCGTAGGCACGCGTTGTCTTGTGGCCATATACGTACTTCGTCATGAGCAGGCGAGCGAAGAGCAGGCCTTCGATGGCGCCGGTTCCCTTGCTTGCGTCCAGGCAGAGTTTCTTCAGCGTGCCCGTTTCCCATTGGACCTCACCTATGGCCAGAGCGTTGAGTATCCACTCCGAGTCGTACTGGCCGTATCGAGATCCCGTAAAGAGGCTGTCGCGAAGAAGATAATCCATCCGGTCCGCGTCGAGTTGTCCGCTCACGATGTCGGCGCAATACGGTTGGAGCGGTGGCGTGAAGCACTCGGATTCTCCTGAGACGTTTCCGCGAATGAGCGATGCGACCCGGTTCGCGTCGATTTTCAGTTCCGTGAGCTTCTGATGCACTTCTGTTGATTCATCGAGAATGATGCGGCATGTCCATTCCTCGTGATTCGCTGGTTTCTTCTCTTGATCCTGGAATACACGCTCAAACACATGCGAAAAGGGGCCGTGCCCGATATCGTGCAGGAGTGCCGCGGCCTTGATATCCCTCGCGTGGGCATCCAGCTCTTCCGCGTCCTGCTTCGCGCACTTTGCCTGAAGGCGTTCGATCATACGACGGGCGAAGTTGAAGACGCCGAGGGAATGCGCGAATCGCGTATGCTCCGCGCCAGGATAGACCAAGTGCGCCAGGCCAAGCTGCCTGATGCGGCGGAGCCGCTGAAACTCCTTTGTGTCGATAAGGTCGAGAATGAATTCATCGTCGCGACCCAGATAAATGACATCATGGATTGGATCACGAAGCACCTTCGGGCGACCCTCGCGTTCCTGCTGTGAGTTGTGCTTCAGCGAGCCGTTCTCATTCATCCCAGAAACAGTAGCAGAATGGAAGCAACGTGCAACCTCACAGGACTCGTCTCGCCCACCCTGGCTCGGTTCGCAGGGGGACGCTACGCAAGGAATGTCTCGATACTCCCGCCAAGCTCCGGCTGCGCTTGGCTTATGCCAAGGGCAGTTTGACAGTGCCGGTTTGCCGCACCAGATCTGCCGGCGTCTCCCTGCAGTTTCGCGTCCGCGCGGGCTCAAGCCCGCGGCCCGGTGATGGGGAATCGGTATCCTTGAACTGGATCTGGTATAACTCAGGTTCGCAGGAAGTTGGCGAGCAGGCGATTACCCTGTTCGGTGAGGAAGCTTTCGGGGTGGAACTGCACGCCTTCGACCGGCATGGACTTGTGCCGGATGCCCATCAACTCATCACGGTCGGTCCAGGATGTCACCTCGATGTCATCGCTGAGCGTTTTCCTGTCCACCGTCAGGGAATGATAGCGCGTGGCGGTGAAGGGGTTGGTGAGTCCGTAGTAGATGCCCGTTCCGGTGTGATGGATGGGGCTGGTCTTACCGTGCATCAGGCGCGGAGCCCGAATGATGTTCGCCCCGAACGCCTGTCCGATGCACTGATGGCCCAGGCAAACGCCGAGCAGCGGCACCTCTCCGGCGAAGCGTTGAACAACCTCGACGCTGATCCCGGCTTCGTTCGGCGTACACGGGCCGGGGGATATGATGATGTGCCGCGGTGTCCACGACTCGATTTCGTCAACCGTCACCGCGTCGTTGCGAACGACTTTCATCTCGCGGTCGGGGTGCAGCTCCCCAACCGCCTGGACGAGGTTGTACGTAAACGAATCGTAGTTGTCGATGATCAGGATCACGCCGGGAGCATAGCATCCTAACAGCAGTCCGGCAACGGGCGCTCTCAATCCTCGCACGCGGCGGCGAGCTCGCGTATGACCGTATCGGCTACGAGTCGGCCCGGGCGCGTCAGGGCGATGTGCGTGTTGGAGGTTGTCACGAAGCCAAGGTCTTCCATGCGTTTCAGCGTTGCATCAAATACGACGAGCGGGTCAACCCCGGTTCGCCGGTGGAACGCGTCCGCCGAGAGCCCCTCAGTCAATCGAATCTGCATCATGACCATTTCGATCATCAGCTTCCGCGTGTCGATCGTTTCGGATTCCGCCTCGGCGCAGTTGTGCTCGTCGATCATGCGAACGTAGTCAGCGACGTCGGAGACGTTTTTGTATCGTTGATCGTTGTAGCATCCGGCGGCAGAGGGGCCGACACCGATGTAGGGCTGGTTTCGCCAGTAGATGAGGTTGTGTTTGCACGCGCATCCGGGCCGGGCGTAGTTGCTTATCTCGTACTGCTCGTATCCGGCGTCGGCAAGCGTGTCGATGGCAAGCTCGAACATCTCGGCTTCCAGCTCCTCGCCGCATGGATGAACCTCACCTCGGTTGACCTGATTGGTGAGTCGCGTTCCCGGCTCGTACGTCAACGCGTAGCAGGCGATGTGATCCGGGTCCAACTCGATTGCCCGGTGGAGCGACGCCCCCCAGGTGTCGAGGGTTTGCCCCGGCATGGCAAAGATGAGGTCGAGATTGACCTGCGGGACACCGTGTCGTCGTAGCAGAGCCACTGACGGCTTGACGTCTTCCGGCAAATGGCTTCGCTCAAGGACGGCCAACTCAGCCGCCAGGAAAGACTGGGCCCCCATCGAGACGCGGGTCACGCCGGCATTGACCAGGAGTGCGGCTTTCCGGTCGTCGACCGTGGCCGGGTTGGCTTCGACGGTGAACTCGGCGAGGCTCTCCGTGGGCAGAATCCGCCCCAGACCCGCCAGCAGGTGGGCAAGATCGTCAACGGGGAGGATCGTGGGAGTGCCTCCCCCGATGAAAAGCGTGTTCGGGTGGTGCGATCCATCCCTCAGGCGTACCCCAGTTTCACATAGGATGCTCTGGACAAGGGGCGCAGCTTCACAGCAGCCCAGCGGGACGGAGAAAAAGTCGCAGTAGCCGCATTTCGTTCGACAAAAGGGAATGTGTACGTAGAGCCCGGTGGGCGGGCTCTGTGGAGTTTGTCGCCGGCTGATCTTGGCCATGACAACCCCATCATACCATGCGGGCGCCGGTAGGTTATCGGGACTTCGCGCCGGATGAGGGCGGTGGTGTCGGCCGGGGTCGAGTGGACGAGACGCCTTGTTGCGATTTGAACGTTTCGGCGGTGTCGGATATAGTTGGGGCGGTTGGGGCCGGATCCGCTGCACGGCGGTGTGTCAGCGGAATTGGCGGTCAGTGCGCGTGGGAAGTCGCCCCGCTGGGGAAACGCCGGAATGGACGCAAAGCTCATCATGTTCCGCGAGGACGGGAAGCGGCGTGAATTCCCGCTCCGACTCGGTGCCACGGCGATCGGGCGGAAGACCGATTGCGATATTCGAATTCCGCTGGCTGAGGTGTCGCGGCGTCACGCCGAGGTGACGGTCGACGAGGATGCTGTCGTCCTGAAAGACCTTGGGGCGGCGAACGGGACCTTTCTGAACAATCGGCGTATCACGGAGGAGGACCTCGAGCCTGGCGATCAGATCCTGATCGGTCCGGTCGTCTTCACGGTCCAGATTGACGGCGAGCCGGCGGAAGACGAAATCGTGGAAATACGAACGAAGCTTTCCAAGCGGCAGCAGGCGGGCTCGGGCGCGCCGGTCGGGACGTCCAAGCACGTGTACATGTCGGATGAGGAGGTTGATCCGATCGCCGCGTTGGAGGCGCTCGCGTCGAGTGCGGATCAGACGGCCATCAATCCCGAGGACGAGGAATAGGGTTCGCGAGCATTCCTCTTTGCCCGGCCTTTCGTAGACGGCGCGGCGGCCACGTGTGTGGATTCTCACGATCGGGCCTGATTCATGGCGCAGTCGACACAATCGCGCGAAACGAATGATCTCAAACAGTCGTCGTTCGGGGCCGCTAGTCGGCTGAGGCAGGTTCGACGTTCCATGCTCGTCCTCGCTGTTGCCACGATCGTCCTCGTGGTGTTCATCCTGTTGCTCGGAGATGCGCGGCGTCGAAGGGCGGCTCTGTTCCAGGCGGAATGGTACGCGGCTGCGCTTTCCAGCCGATACGGAGAGAGCCCGACACTTCCGCTGAACCTCGATATCGAGCCCGCCGGGCGGCAACAGATAGGGTCGCGTATCTTCAAGCGGCTTACGCGCTTGGAGGCACGTCGCCTTCGTCACACCGATCACGCTGTCATGGTTGTGTGGACTCAACCGGTTCGGCAGGTCCTTGCGCGGGATGGGCGGGCTGTCATCTTCTTCGAGAACGGCGTGTTTCGTTTCGATTGGCTGAGCCCGGCTGAGTTTGACGAGGCGCATGCCGCCCAACAGGCGGAACTCGATCGTCTCACGCCCAAAGCGGGCAACGAGCCTTCCGCACCACCGTGACACCCCGAAGCAGACTCCGGAATTTCATCGCGTGTGCATTGCAGTGGTGCGAATCGTGGGGCAATGGACTGTTTCGATTTCATCGGAACGTCCGTCTGCGGGCGCTGCACCGGGAGCGAATTCCATCTTCGCCTGCACGTTCCTTGACAATCCGGCACACCAGGTGTAAAGCCCATCGTGGATTTGTCCGATAAATGCGAACGGGATCGTCTTAGGCTTCGGGGTCGCGTGGGCGCCCCCGAACCCGTCTTTGGGTATGAGCTTGTTTTCTCCGTGACAAGAAGGAGGTTTGAAATGCGGCATTCGATAGCTGCAGGCGCGTCGCGCAAGTGTTTCGTGGTGATATTGGCTGCCCTTGGTGTTCTCTGCTGCGTTGCGGCAGCTGAGGCGGAGGTCAAAAAGAGCATTGCAGTCGCCCCGATTACGTCGACGGCCGGCGCAGTCTCGTGGGTATCCGGCGAGGCCATCCAGGCCCAGCTCATTACCGAGCTGAACAAGACCGGCCGGTATCGCGTGGTCGAGCGCGAGAACATCGGTGGAATCCTGGCCGAACAGGATATGGGCACCGAAGGTCGTACGCGCAAGGGGTCCGGTCCCGCGACCGGTGACCTGGAAGGCGCGCAGTTGATGATCAAGGGCGTCATTACCGACGCCGAAGAGGAATCAGCCAAGGGCGGAAGTGGGTCATTCGGCGGAGTCAGACTCGGCGGTAAGAAAACCGTTTACCGTGTGACCATGGATTTTCGCATTTACGACACGCAGACGAGCCTGATCCTCGATACGGCTACGGTTACGGCTGAGCAGGTCAAGAAGAAGAAGGGTGGCGGACTGCGCATCAAGGGATTGGGTCTCAGTGGCGACAAGAGCGAAGGTGATACAACCGGAGCCATCATCCGCGACCTGATCAAGGATGCGCTTGCGGCAATCGACAAGCAGGCCGAGACACTTGGCTGGAAGAGCAAGGTCATTACCGTCAAGAACGACAAGGCCGTGGTTCTCGGGGGCAGCCGTGACGGTCTCGAGGAGGGAATGCGCTTTAAGCTCTACCGACTCGGCGAAGCGATCATCGATGAGGACACCGGCCAGGTTCTCGACGAAGGTGAAGAAACCGAGGTCGGCGAGATCAAGCTGGTGCAGGTGAAGGAGAAAGTCTCTTACGCTACTTCAGTTACCGGCGAGCCCGCACAGAAGGGCAACGTGATCAAACTGATTACCGGCGATTGAGCCGACAGGTTTTCCTGCTGACATTCCAGGGCGGGCCATCAGGTCCGCCCTTCTTTGCGCGCGTTGACGTTGCGTGACATTGGCCGTAGTCTCGGCATATGGCCTCCGTTTCCAAGGTCAAACCGACCCACAAGGCCGTCAAGAGCTACTACGCCGCGCTCGCGACGTACGCCGACCAGGCTGTCGACCACGAAGGCGCGGTGCGATCCGCCTTTCAGAATCTTCTCGCCGAGACCGGGCACAAGGTCGGCTGGACCCTGATCCCCGAACTCTCCCTCGACGCCAACGGCCACCAGATCCGCCCTGACGGGACGTTCCGCGACGAATTCACGATCGAGCGTGGGTATTGGGAGGCCAAGGACACCGCCGACAACCTCGAAGCGGAGATCAAGAAGAAGATCAAGCGCGGCTATCGCCTGACCAATATCATCTTCGAGGACACCCGCGAGGGGCGACTCTATCAGGACGGCAAGCTGGATATGATCGCCGACCTGCGTGAGCCGCAACAGCTTCGCGACCTCGGCGCCCAAAGAAGTCACATGTGATTTCACACGCCAGATGCGGCGGGAGCAGATTGATGCTACACTGTGACGCCGAGGAGGGACGGCAACCGTGCTGATCAAGCACGTGGATTGGCGATGATCTGTCATGCGTAAGAAACCGGGTGCGATGAGGGATGTTTGCGGGCTCGACTGGCTACGTCGAAAGAGATGGCCCTTGTGCCCGACGCGGCCTCGCGGCGCGGTGACCCTCGTTGACCTGTTCAGCGGATGTGGCGGGCTGACCCTCGGCGTTTGGGAAGCAGCCCGCACCAGTCGACAACGGCTCGACATCCGATTGGCGGTAGACAACTCTCCGGACGCTGCGGCTGTCTATCGTGACAACTTTCGCCTCTCGCCCGATGTCGCTCGCCTAGCCGACATCAACGAGCTATTGCCGGGGAACCTGGGCAGCCACCCACACAGCACCGAGCGGCGGCTCCGCGACACAGTCGGGCCGGTCGACATTCTGGTGGCGGGACCACCGTGCCAGGGGCATTCAGACCTGAACAACCACACCCGTCGCGATGATCCAAGGAACGGGTTGTACTTGCGCGTGATCCGAGCTGTCGAGCTCTTCAAGCCGAGAGTCGTCCTCATCGAAAACGTCGGGACTGTCGTTCACGATCGTTCGTCCGTCATACAGAAAAGCCTCAAACGTCTGGCACGCTTGCGATACTCGGCGGCCCACCAGTTCGTGCGTGCCGATTCGCTGGGATTGCCCCAACGCCGGAAGCGCCACATTCTCTTGGCCGTACGAGAGAACGGACTCGACGTCGAGTCGCTCTTCCCGACCAGCCCACCCACGGAAGCGCCGCTCGGGCGTTTCATTGCCGATCTGGTGGACGAGCCCGAGACCCTGGACGACGTTTTCCACACCCCTTCGCGAATGACATCGCGCAATCGTAAGCGAGTTGCCTATCTGTTTCGGCACGACATCTACGACCTTCCCAATGCTCAACGACCCGACTGCCACCGTAACGGACACAGCTACAAGTCCATGTATGGCCGGCTACGGTGGGACAAGCCGGCTCAGACGATCACGACCGGTTTCGGATCGATGGGGCAAGGGCGTTTCGTCCACCCGAAGCGTCCACGGATGATCACGCCCCACGAAGCCGCACGCATCCAAGGACTGCCGGACTTCTACGACTTCTCGGGTGTCGAGAAACGAACGGCTATCCAGGCGATGATTGGAAACGCCGTGCCGCCCAGAGTATCTGCCATCCTCACTCATCGTCTTCACTGCTGGGAATCCCAGAGCAAATTCGATTCGTGAAAGGCCTGCTGATGTCAACGTCCGACCGCTACACACTGACGATCAATCTCCCCACGTTGCAGCATCTAGTGAACCTATATAGCAACGTCCCAGCGGTCTTGTCTGAAGTCGTTGCTAATGCATGGGACGCCGATGCAACGCGCGTAGATATCGTGCTCGACTCAAAGAGGCGGAGAATCGAGATTCGCGATGACGGCCACGGAATGGACGTTTCGGACGCCAACGCTTTCTTCTTGAAGGTTGGTTACCGACGCCGTGACGCTGGGCGCCACAGGAGTCCGCGCTTCAAGCGATCCGTGATGGGACGCAAAGGCATCGGAAAACTCGCGCTCTTTGCGATTGCCGATATCATCGAAGTCCGAAGCGTGAAAACCATCGACAGGAAGAAGCACAAGTCCGGATTCGTCTTGAATCGCGCTGACATCGAGAAGGCCATCAAGAATCGTGCGGTCTATCACCCAAAACCGCTTGCCGCGAACGACATAACCCATAGGAGCGGCACGCTCCTGGTTCTTCGAAAGCTCAGAAAGAACGTCAAGCTTGCCGAACAAGCCCTCAGAACGCGAATTGCTCGTAGATTCAGCGTCCTTGCTGCCACGCATAAGTTTTCCGTTCGAGTGAATGGGCAGGCAATCTCAGTCAAGGACAGAGGATACCTCAAGAAACTCCAGTATCTTTGGACTCTTGGGAAGGTAGACAAGGAAATGCTGAAGGCCTGCACATCTTTAGACCGACGGGCGAAGGTCAGCGATATCGTCGACACGGAACTGGGGTATCGCGCCTGTGGTTGGGTCGGAACATTCGATGAGCGCAGGAACATCGAGCCAGGAAACAACAGCATTGTGGTGCTAGCCCGCGGGAAGCTCGTGCATGAAGACCTACTGGGCGATTTGCCGGAAGGTGGAATCTACACGAAGTACATCATTGGTGAGATTGAAGCTAACTTTCTCGATCTCGATGACCGTGAAGACATCATGACAAGCGACAGACAACGGATCAGAGAGGACGATCCCCGGTTTGTGAAGCTCCGTGACTTCGTGCGGAGTTCGGTTCTGAAGGAGATAGAGAGAAAATGGCGCAACTGGCGTGCGGATCACGCGCAAGAACGTGCCACTGCCATCCCCGCGGTGAAGGAATGGGTCGGTACACTCACGCCCGACCGGAGAAACCACGCCCGAAGGCTCTTCGAGCGCATCGAGTCGCTGCGCATAGAGAATGACCAGGACCGGAGAGAGCTTTATCGACACGGCATCCTCGCGTTTGAGAAACTCGTACTGAAGGACAATCTCTCTGCACTTGCGAAGTTCCAATCGGAAAGCGATTTCTCTCTGCTCGCAGCAATCTTCGCAGACATAGATGAGCTTGAAGCATTCGAGTACTATCACATCGTGAAGGGTAGAGTTGAAGTTCTCAAGAAGTTCGAGAAGATCGTCCCGAGCGTGAAAGAGCGAGTTATCCAGGAGCACATCTTTGACCATCTATGGCTACTCGATCCATCGTGGGAACGCGCGAGTTCCGACGCCCGGATGGAACAGAAAGTCACGACCGAGTTCAGGAAGGCAGACAAAGAACTCACACAAGAAGAAAGGGATGCTCGCCTCGACCTCAGGTATCGCACGGCTGCAGGAAAGCACATAATTGTTGAGCTCAAGAAGTACGGAGTATCGGTCAAGGCGACGGCGCTCGTGGAGCAGATAAGGAAGTACGGTAGTGCGCTCACGAAATGCCTAGACGAATCGTACCCAGACGAGACTCACCATGTGGAAATAATATGCATTCTTGGGAGGCCCCCTACTCCGCGGGATAAGGCGAGCGAGAACGACAAACTCCTCAAGGCAGTTGACGCACGATTCATCACATACGATACGCTGATTAAGCAAACGAAGATGAGTTATGCAGACTACCTTGACAAGGCACAGAAGATGGAGCGGATCGTACGAATCGTCGATTCTCTGTAGATGCGACTCGCAACTACGGAACGAGAATGGACATTGTCAGCCAACAAGTCCGATCGCGCATGATGGCGGCTGTTCCGCAGAAGGGCTCGGCGCCGGAGATGGTGGTGCGCCGGCTCGCTCATCGCCTGGGGTATCGCTATCGCCTTCATGTTCGCACGCTTCCCGGAAGTCCCGATCTCGTTTTTCCTCGACACAAGAGAATCGTGTTCGTTCACGGGTGTTTCTGGCATCGTCATACGTGCAAATACACGACCACGCCAGCCACGCGGAAGGCCTTCTGGGCAACGAAGTTCGAGCAGAATAGGGCACGCGACCGGCGAAACAACCGCGCTTTACGCCGAGCCGGTTGGCGCGTTCTGACTGTCTGGCAATGCTGGACACTCAGAGTGGACTGGCTCGAGGGGCGTTTGGCGAGGTTCCTGGCAAGTTGATTTGTGGGGCTAATTTCTTCAGAGTTGGAGCCTCGATGCGGCTTCATCATCGCTCCGCCACGTTTGAAAACGTGGGCCGCCCAGTGGGTACACTACGCACCGCAAACCCCATGAGTCGTGCGACCCCCCTCAATCCCCCCTTAGCAAGGGGGGAAGCTGGGAACGTACCCGCTGCAGGTGATCGTCCTACGCATTAGTCCGAAGTTCCGGAGAGCCCCGCTTGTCCATACTGGGAGGCGCATTTCACACATGACTACAAACGCCGCCCCAGTACTGATAACGCGGAAAACCCGGAACTTCGGGTTAGTGTTTGAGGGTTTCTCGTGCTGAAGTGTAGAGCCAGACGTGGCGCCATTTCTTTCCGACACCGATCCACTGATGGAACGACAGGTAGGCAAGCACTGGCTGAAGATCGGAAAGTCGCTCGTTCCTTTTTAGAAGCTGTGGCGTGTCGAGTCCTTTGTCCTGACCGCAGAGCCTGTGCAAGACGGCCGCGGCGCGATCGCGGTCCGCCTGCAGAGATCGAACGATAGCCGCCTGCCTGAAGGCGCGAACGGTGAGGCGCGGTCCTGCGCGGAAGGTCCTCACGGTCCCTCCAAAGGAGAGCAGCGGATTGGGCGTCGAGTAGGACATGGAACTGGCTGACACGAGGCTGGCAGGGCTTTGGATGGGCTCGTCGCTTGTGGCGTCGATATAGTCCTCACCACCGGCGAGTATCTCCGTTCGAAAGAGGATCGGGACGAGAATGATGGTCAGCGGCAGGAACGGCCACAGCCAGGGCACATGGAGCGAACGCTCACCGAACAGGGCGGAAGCCGAGAACAGTACGGCCCAGATGATCGTGGCGAACAGCGCGGGGGAAAGAAACGAAAGGGGTACACCGAACACGACCATCGCAGTGATCTTGAGGTGGAACAACCGCTCCTTTCGGCGCAGGTGCACTCGGATGCGATCGACTTTTCCGGACCGAGCCATGAACCTTGCTCCGTATGCCCTTTCCTGCCGCCAAGCGAGCGTTCCGGCAGTCACCGCCGCGCAACCGCCGCGCCGGCGTCATCTATACCACCCGGCGCATCAGATAGGGGCGGATGCGCTCGAAGTCACGAGCGGCGCTTCCATCGGGCCAGAGGTCGCGGATTCGCTCGCCCGTCTCGATCGCTTTGGCGTAGTCTCGTTCGCGGACGCAAGCGGAGAACTTCGCTCGCAAGGATCGTTCAACCTGGTTGTCAAGCTGCTGCAACTGCGTGGCCAACGACACGACGGTGGTCGGGTCGGCTGTGTCGACAAGCGTAGCGTAGACCTCGCGGCATGCGACAAGATCGCGCTCGCGCAACGCCGCAACCCAGGTGCGCAGCAGGTTTTTGGTGGCGACGCCGGTCGTAATGGGCCATTGCTCGGGCGGCTGGCCGTGGGCGTGGTCGGGCGTGCTCGAGGCCGGCGGCTCCTCGTCCATCGCGGACACGAGCCTGGGAAACATCGATCGATCCAGCGTAGTGGTAGACAGCACGGATGGATCGCCCCGTCCGATCGCCGCCAGGTTCAACTCCAGCCAAGTGTCGGAGCCATCGGGGGCCTCGGCTGATCCTGTGTTGAGCCGCTTCTCGATTTGATCGAGCCTGCGCCGGGTCTCTCGTAGGGCGCGGTTCACGGCCGCCACGCACTTGGTCAACCGCGCGACCCTGCCTGCTGCGAGCACGGTGCCAACCACCGCGCCTATCCCGAAGAACGCCACGGTCACACCGAGCCAGTCGCCGGCCACAAGCGCGAAGACGAGTATGGCGAGACCGACGACCGAATATGCCGTGATGACGATGCGCCACGGCTGTGCGAGTTGGCGAATGCTTCGAGGCAGGCGAAGGGACGTTCTCATGGGTAGAACAAGTTCTATTCTGCTGGTGCGTCTGAATCCCGAAGTTCCCCGGAGATTCTTGGCCGTCGGACGCTACGAGGCCATTGAAAGCGCTATCGTCGCGCTCCTGCGTTCCCGCGCATACGGGATGCCTTACCGAGATCGGCCAATAGGGTCGCTTCAACCGGCACAGATATCCTACCAGGATTCCCGCCCGCCGGGCAGGTCACGGCGTGCAGGCGTCCCTGGTCACATCGGCTGGGTGGCCACGATGGGGTCAGCGGGAACCCCCGGGCCCGCCCGTGGGACCTGGGATGGGAACCGTTACCTCAAGCCACATCGAATCCGCATACGTTTGGACCCGAGTGTCGTGAAGGCCGGCCGGCAGCAGTACGGTACTACCGACACCGAAGTGCAGGGGCTCGGGCGCACCGGCACATGAGAGGCTTGCCCGTCCTTCCAGCGTTATCCAGATCGCCATCTCTTGATAGGAGACCGGCTGATCAATGCCCTCGATCGCCCGGATGCGCTCGATCACGAACGATTCGCAGCGCACGAGGCTCGTGACGGTGGTCCAGACGTCGGCTACATGCCGTTTTTCCTCGCCCGGGACGGGGCCCGTTTCGTAGGAGATGCACTCCAACGCCTGCTGAAGGTGGAGTTCTCGTGGTTTCCCCGTGGTCTGGTCGATGCGGTCCCAGTCGTAGACGCGGTAGGTGATGTCCGACGGTGTCTGGACCTCGGCGACCAGAACGCCGGCACCGAGGGCGTGAACGGTCCCGCTGGGAAGATAGTAGCAATCCCCCTTCCCAACACTGGTACGCTTGAGGGCGGCCTCGATGCGGTTCTCTTGGACGGCGCGCCTGAACTCTTCGGCATCGACGCCTTCGTTCACGCCGCGGTAGATACAGCCATTCGCATCCGCGTCGATGACGTACCAGGCTTCGTTCTTGAGGCGTACCCGTCCGCCAAGTCTGCGGGCGGTGGCTTCGTCGGGGTGAACCTGTACGCTCAGCGTGTCGTTGGCATCGAGGAACTTGATGAGCAGGGGGAAGCGGCCTTCGAACAGCACGGCCCGTCCCAGCAGGTCGGTGCCCCATTCCTTGACGAGCTGTTCGAGGGTTCGACCCCTGGCCGAGCCGGCGGACACGATCGACTGATCGTCCTCGAGATCGGCCAGCTCCCACGATTCCCCGATCATCTCACCGGCGGGCAGGGACTTTCCGAGAATCGTATCGAGTTTCCGCCCGCCCCAGATCTTGGGTTTGAAGATCGGTTCAAAGATAAGTGGACAAACGTTCATGATCGGTTGGCTCCTGTCCGAACGGATTGTAGGACGTGGAGCCGGGCCGGCAAGCCCGGCGGCTGGTACGTCGGTGCTGATTGTGTGTTTGCCCGGCCGAGCCGTCTTCATTAGACTTGAGCGTCTTGTGAGAGGGCGCCATGAGGTCCAGCGCCGAGGCCGATTCGATTCAGGAGACAACCATGTCCGACCAACCGCAATCCGATACGATCTCGTTCGACGATTTCACAAAGGTCAAAATGCGCGTGGGCAAGGTGATCGAGGCGAGCGATCACCCCAATGCGGACAAGCTGATCGTGCTCAAGGTTGACATGGGCGACGAGCAGCGCCAACTCTGCGCCGGGTTGAAGGGCCACTATGCGCCCGAGCAACTGATTGGCAAGAACCTCATCGTCGTGACGAACCTCGCGCCACGGAAGATGCGCGGCGTTGAGAGCAACGGTATGCTCCTGGCGGCGTGCACGACCGACTATAGCCAGGTCATCGTGCTGACGACCGAATCCGACATCCCGCCGGGCAGCGCGGTGAGCTGACAACCCCGTCGGTAACGCATCCGGGGCAGGCTTTCCCGCCTGTCGCACGTCCTCGTCGTCGGTGGTCGGACCCGCTGAAATGCCGGTCGCACATGGGCTCGTGTTGTCCCGGCGGATGGGGTGCCCGCACGTATCCATCGGCAGTTGTGAACCCGAGCCGTTTTCGTGGTATACTGCCGGGGAAAGCGTGCAACAGTCCTCAAGGAAATCGAGGTGCCATGAAGGCTTGCCTGCTATCGTTGTCGCTGCTGATCATGGTGGCCCTTCTGGGTTCGTGCCAGGACCCGGCGTCGAAGGCCAAGCGGCGGATGCGCAATGCGCACATGGACTACGATACGATGTTGCTGATGTCGCGGGAGCAGATGAGCGCGAAACATCTCAGCGCACTGGGCGAGCTCGATGAGGAGTTCCAGAAGCGCTACGCCAAGAGTCTCGATCAAACGCTGGAGGCGCTGCGGGAGCGGCAGCGGCGTGACCGGCGGGAGTGGATCGAGATGAGGCCTCTACGGGAGGAGGAGCTCGAGAAGCTGCTTAAGGGTAATCCCGAGGACCTGTCCGAGGTGTGGCGCTGGCTGGCGCGATAGAACAAGTTCTATCTTGCTGTAGCATCCGGTTGCGTGTTTCGCCAGGATAACAACCGCCCCGTGACGCTGCACTTGCCCTGAATGCGCTCTAGAACGCCATCATCAACATTCGGCAGATCCGTGACGATCAGCCAACCCACCATCACGCTCTTCTTCACGCCGCCGTCGTCCCGGTGTATAGTCAACGCCCATGAGTGCCGAGCCTGTCGCCAATGGAGCTGACTGGACGATCGGGCGACTTCTGTCGTGGACGACGGAGTACCTGTCGGATCGCGGCGTGGACGACCCGCGCCTCTCGTGCGAGATCCTGCTTTCCCACGCGCTGGGTTGTCGGCGGATCGAGCTCTATACGCGGTTCGATGAGGTCCCGGCGGACCCGCCGCGCAAGCTATTCCGCGAGTTACTCAAGCGGGCGGCGGATCATGAGCCGATCGCGTATCTCGTGGGTGAGAAGGAGTTCTTCTCGCTACCGCTTATCGTCACGCGGGACGTTTTGATCCCGCGCGGCGAGACGGAGACATTGGTCGAGTGCGTTTTGGATCATTGCGTGTCGTCCGGGCTCACCGGGCCTCGGTTGCTCGATCTTGGGGTGGGAAACGGGTGTATCATCGTCGCGCTATTGAAGCAGTTGCCCGAGGCGACCGGCGTGGCGTCGGACATTTCGCCGGAAGCTCTGGAGGTAGCGCGGCGGAACGCGGAGCGCCACGGCGTGTTGGATCGGTTGACGCTCGTGGAGGCGGACGGGCTTGCACTTCCGCCGGGCGTTGTGCCCGAAGGCGGGTTTGACGTTCTGGTGTCCAATCCGCCCTATATCCAGCCGGAGGCCATGGATGGGCTCGACGCGAACGTTCGGGAGTATGAACCGCGCGTCGCGCTGACGGATGATCGGGACGGGTGTTCGTTCTATCATGCCATCGCGGCGGACGGTCCGGCCCTTCTGGCGGAGGGCGGTGTTGTCGTGGTGGAGGTGCCCGACGGCCGCGCGGACGCCGTAACGCAGCGGTTCGAGGCGTCGGGTCGGTTCGTTCGGCGCGTGGTCAAGAAGGATAGGGTTGTCGGACAGGAGCGAGCGCTTCTGTTTTCGCTTCGATAGCCGAGAGATCGACATTGAACGATTCGTTGGAGAGGGTTGATCGTGCATTTCTTTGAGATTGTCGGCGGAAATCGGTTGAAGGGCTCCTTTCCAGTCAGTGGTGCCAAGAACGCGGCACTTCCAATCCTGGCTGCCTCGATCCTGGTCGAGGGGGAGACCGTGCTCGACAACGTGCCTGACCTGGCGGACGTCCGGCAGATGTTGGTGCTCCTGGGGCGGTTGGGTGTTGCGTCGGAGCGCGATGAGGATGGCGCGCTGCACATCCGCGTCGAGGATGAGATGAACACGCACGCGGAGTATGAGGTGGTGAGCAAGATGCGGGCCAGTGTGTGTGTGATGGGCTCGCTACTGGCGAAGCGACAACGCGCCCAGGTCTCGATGCCGGGCGGGTGCGCGATCGGTGATCGTCCGATCGATCTGCACATTCGCGGCCTGCGGGCGCTGGGGGCGGACTTCGATCTGGTCAATGGAGACGTCCTGCTCAAGGCCAAGAAGCTGAAGGGTTGCGAGGTGTTTCTCGGCGGGCCGTTCGGATCCTCCGTGACGGCGACGGCGAACGTGATGATGGCGGGTGTCCTGAGCGAGGGTCGGACGGTGATCGAGTCGGCCGCGTGTGAGCCGGAGGTCGTCGATCTGGCCAACTTCCTCAATGGCTGTGGCGCCAGGATCATCGGGCAGGGCACGCCGCAGGTCACGATCGAAGGCGTGGAAGGCTTGAACGGCACTCGCCACCGCGTCATTCCCGATCGCATCGAGGCGGGAACAGCTATGATCGCGGCCGCGATCACCAACGGCGATCTCGAGGTTCAGGGTGCCAGAATCGAGCACATGCGGGCGGTTGTGGATGCGTTGCGTCACATCGGTGTCATCATTGAGCGAAGCGAGAAGGGTGTCACGGTCGCAACATCGAGGCGGCTCGAGCCGGTCAGCATCACGACGCAGCCGTTCCCCGGTTTCCCCACAGATCTTCAGGCCCAGGCGATGGCGCTGCTGTCGCTGGCTGACGGTAACAGCGTGATCACCGAGAAGATCTTTCCGGACCGTTTCCTGCACGTGGCTGAGCTCAACCGCATGGGCGCGCATCTGCGCAAGGAAGGACCGACGGTCATCATCGAGGGCGTCAAGAAGCTTGTCGGCGCGCAGTTGATGGCTTCGGACCTTCGGGCATCGGCGGCGCTGATTCTGGCCGGGCTGATTGCCAAGGGCACGACGCGCGTGCATCGGGCGTACCACATCGATCGGGGGTATGAGCGGATCGAGGAGAAGCTGTCGGCTGCGGGGGCGAATATCCGACGGTTGAACGAGTAGCGGATTGCCGTTTGATATCGCGTCCGATCATTGATCGATAGTCATGATTGGCTGGCAACGCGCGTGGTCCGCCCGGCGGGCCTCACACATTCCCTCGTGCGTTGAGGTTTCACGAAAACGTTATCGGGCACGCCGGTGACACAACGTTGTCCCTTTGCCTCGCTCGTGTGGCGTCGGGGCAACACGATCATCCTATCCGTCACTTTCCGCGCGCGGCGAGATCGGATCGACGATTGCCGTAAGCCCTTTCCCTGCAAGGGGTTCCGTTCATTGCGAAGCGGCCCTGGAAATTTGGTGTCGCTGGTACGGGCTATGCACATCCGTTCAAGGTACCAGCGCGGGATCGCGGATGGTCCGCATCCGGTAGGAGGGAACGAAGCCCGCGCAAACGAGCTAGGGACGGGGTGAAGAGGGGAAGGAAAGTGTGATGAACGAGGAGACCTTCCAGCGTAAGCTGGCAGAGTTGATTGCGGAGATTGGGACATTGCCAGCCGGCGAGCGCGATAAGCTCGAGATGCTGGCTGAGCAAACGCGCTCGCGGCATCGGCAGCTCAAGGAGACCGTCAGCAGTCTCCAGGAGAGCATTGACTTTGTTCGCCTGGCCATCAAGTACATCCTGTTTGATCTCGAAGCCACGCGTCGTGAGAACGTGCAGCTTCGTAAGATGTTGGAGGATGACTCGAACAAGTAGGGCGGGGCGATGGGTCGGCGTCGTGTTGTGTCGTTGCGGTCCGATCAGCGGCTACTGAGAATCCGTGTTCGCCGCCGTGTTGATAGTGTCTTGTCTGTCCACAGTCTTCGGGGGGGAAGACTGTGCCGGCTCCGAGCGTGACAGGTGATCGGCGATTTCCCGTTACGTGATTCCGTTACGCGAAACGCCTGCGGGTTTCCGATCCGCGGGCGTTTTGTTTGCGCGGGCCGCCGATGTGCATCGGGACAGGTTCCGCCAGCGGGTTGCTTACAAGAAAAAACAGGAAACGCTGTAGCACGTTTCTAGCCCAAAGTCTGTTTTTGTGTAGCGACCGACCCCCATCTTTCCCCCCTTGCTAAGGGGGGATGAAATGGTGGGGCCGCTACACGATCCCTGAAAACGTTCTAAAAGCACAAAAAGTGGGAAGGCGGTGTGGACGGCATCCGGCGCTCAAGGACAAGTACTCTCGTAAGAATGTCCGTCCAAGCTTGAAATGTGGTTGCTGTTCCGGTAGTATGGCGGTCTCGGAGGCGGCAAATGGGAAACGTCGGCCCATCGAGCCTGGCCCTGGGCAACCAAGACGGAAGCACCCCCTGTCGATGCCTGGACGTTGGCGAGGCTCGATCAAGTGCGCGTTCGTCGATCTCGACGTACGCGAAGTCTCTTCAGGTTCAGCCAGAAGGAGGAAAGTAAGATGCATTGTTTCAGAATGAGGTCCCTGGTGGTGGTTGGCATTGCTCTTGCAGTTGGCGCGTTCGCGGCGAAGGCGGAAGTCGTGTATGACAACACAACGACGGGAATCCCAGTGAGCCACAATCTTGGAACCGAGGAGGGCGGAGACCAAGTTGTGCTTGCGGGCACGGAACGCTTCGTTACCGAGCTCGAGATCGCGTTTGAAAGTTCGTACCCCGGGACCGCTTCTCTCAGGGTACGTATGTACATGAACGACGATAACGACGATCCCATGAACGACGGTCCCGATGGGAAACCCGGTACGGTCTTGTACGACAGCTTGGTCATGGTTGATGTTCAAGTCGCCGGTTTTAACACGCTGATCGTCAATCCAGACGTAACAGTTCCTGACACGTTCACCTGGACGCTTCAGCGGGTCGATGGCGCGAACCTTCAGATGCCCCGATACGGCCCGCCGACAATCGGCAGCAGCGGCGACTTCTTCTGGGTGAATTCGCAAGGCACCTTCTGGCATGCGTATACCACCAGTTACGAGGACAGCTTCTACGCCCGGGTGGTGGTCGAGTCTTCCGATCCCGTGGAGTTGCTGAGTGGGTTGGTCCAGATAGTGGTTGATCTGAATCTGCACCACGGTATCGAAAACAGCCTGGACGCGAAGCTGGATTCGGCCCTCAATGCCCTTGACGACGTGAACGAGAACAACGACGTTGCAGCCGTCAACACCCTGCAAGCTTTCATCAATGCCGTTGAGGCTCAGCGGGACAACAAGATTCCAGGAGCCGACGCCGATCTCCTGATTGCCGGCGCTCAGGCGATCATTGACCTTCTAAACGAAGGGTAACCGCTGCACGTTCGGTGGGATTTGTGGTCGGGTGCGCCACCGTCGATGTATATCGGCTGCGCGTTGAACGTATGACAACACGGCAAGGAAACTCCCCTCCGTGACAAGGGGGACTGGTGGAGATCGTTGGCTGGTGCCGACCGCCTCCATTCCCCTTGTCAACGGGGGACGCTAAACACGCGCCCTTTCGGGCGTGGAGGGATGGATCCGGTATAACATCTGTTGATTCGTGCGCACGGGCGAGATGACCGTGATGTACATCGGAATCTCTCCGTCCCTCTGTGTGGAAGGCCTGTGGCGGCTCCGAGCGTGACGGGTGATCGGCGATTTCCCGTTACGTGATTCCGTTACGCGAAACGCCTGCGGGTGTATGGGAACGGAGGTTTTGGATAAGGTGTTTTTCCAAAGCATGGACGCGGCGAACTTGGCCTCGAAGCGGCTCACAACCCGTTCCCAAAGGTTCCGCCAGAATCCGATGGTGAGTTGCTTTCTGGCTTGGCAGAAGGCTTCTTCGCTCACACAGCCTTCGTGGAGCGACGGGCAGACGGCTCGTACCAGTCCCCATGCCCGGCAGAGCCCCTGGGTCATCGAAGTGGTCTGCAGGCCGACGTACATCATCAACCATGCGACCACCTCGGGGATGAGCGGGCGATTCCGTTTGGGTGTACAGTCCGCCTCGCGGGCTGCCGCGGCAAAGAGATCCGGCGGAAGGACCTCACGAAACGGAGCCAACCCGAACCGCTGGAAAAGGATTGCTGCGTAACGACGGTGGGCACCGATAGATACCATGAGAAAGCCTCCATGCAAGAGTCCGGTGATGGGTGGTCCTCCGTGACCACGCACAACACCCCATTCATCGGCTGCGGGAGGCTTTTTTCGTTGATGACGTTAGCTTAGGGCCATTGGGCAAAGCCCGCCCTACTGAGAACTGATTACTGATGACTGACTACTGATGACTACTCACACCAAGACCCAGGTTCAGCCAATCCCTCCCCGCTTCTGGTGGCTGAAGCGGATCGCCGCCGGGTGCCTTGTTCTGCTAATCATGGTTGTCGCCCTTCGGTTGTGGTGGGGATGGGAAGCGCACCAGCGACTCCAATCCAGGATCGATGAGCTGGTCGCAGCCGGGGAGCCGGTCTACCCCGAGGACTTCAACCCAACCGAGACAATCCCCGACGATCAGAACGCCGCGCGAATGCTCGAAGACGCCGTGGCGTGCCTGACATTCACGAACGAGCAGGAGAAGTTGCTCTACGACAAGCTGCTAGAACCGGGAGGCGTTGAGAGGCATCTTGAACAGACTCGGGCGATCATCGAAGCCAACACGGAATGCCTGGAGTTGGTCCGACAAGCGAGAGATGCATCCGGCGTCGACTGGGGCATGCGATACAGCAGCACCGTTTTCCAGACGTTCTACGCTGGATATTCAGGACTTCGGAGCCTGGCGAGGTTCCTCGGTGCTGCCGTCGATTACTACCACGAGATCGGAGATGACGGAGAGGCCATCCGAGTGGCGACCGACGCAATCGCCCAGGCGCGAACGATGGAGCAGGACGGCACTATCATCGCTCATCTCGTAGCGATCGCGTGTGATGCCCTGGTCGTCAAGAGGATCGAAAGCATCGCGCCGGATCTTCAGATCTCGAAGGACGGCGCGCCGACAATCGATAGCAGGAACCCTGCAAGCCGGGTACAGATCGCCGGGCTGATCGCCGATCTGCTCGACGAATCGGCATACCGCGACGGTCTCGCCCGGGCGATGCAGCGTGGGCGCATGGCCGTGCTGAACCTAATTCAGTTGTGCGCAAACGGCTACACGAGCTTCTTGGCGATGCTTCAGCTGCGAACACCGGTTGCGTCAAGCCTTGGTGAGCAAGTGCTCTTTTGGTTGGCTCGACCGTTGCTGGAACTCGATGGGGTCACCGCAATCGAACACACGTCGGCACTGATCCAGGCCGCCCAGGCGTCAAGCCTCCCATCGGCGATGCAAAACTGGCCGAAGGAGCTGAAGCGGCAATCACCACTCGATTTGGCGGTTCATCCCGTAAGCAACCTGTGGCTTGGCTCCCTCGATCGCAGCTTCGTGCTCACTTTTCGCGTCTGGGCCACGCGGCGGATGGGCGCGATCGCGGTGGCCATTCGGCTGTACGAACTCGATCACGGTCAACGCCCTGAAACGCTGAGCAAGCTTGTCCCGGACTATCTTCCGGCGGTTCCACTGGACCCACTCGCGCCGGATGGCAGACCCGTTGGCTACCTGCCCGACGCGGACCCGCCGATCCTGTACTGCGTCGGAGAGGACGGGGTCGATGACGGCGGAAGGTATGAGCTTAGGGAATCCGGGCATGTGGACTTTGGAAAGCTCGATCAGCCCTTCTTCCTCAACGGCGATCGCCCTCATCCCGCCAACGACGAGGAGTCCTCAACCGGCGAGACTGTGAACGGCCAGGACGACACCGAAAGCAATAAGGGGCAGGGCGAAGAAGATCAGCACGAAAGCGGCTGACCACAGCACAGGAACGCTTAGCCCCACAAGCAGCGTTCTTCTTGCACACTGGGGCATGATGCGGCGACTGAGGTGGATCAGATCGATCCACCAGGCTGCGAGTTGTGCAAAGGGCAAGATGCCGGCGAGAAGCAGCAATCCCAGCCCCCACATACTGTCAGCGCTGAGCGCCCAACCGACGCACGCAGCCAACACGGCCAATCCGGCAATCGCTAACGGCCCACAACCATAGTAGCTCAGTGCGACGGCACGATTCTGCTGATCGAGCGGGAGTGTCTTGGGGTGAAAGAAGTAGCTCGGAATCCCCGTGGCGGCAGCCAGGAAAGCCAACAGACAGACGTGCGAAACCACAACGGGCCACACGGCCTCGAACGCTTCGACAATCAGCGGCTCGCGCCAAACCCATGAGGCAGCGGATCGCCCGCCGAACACCGCCGCCCAAAGGCCAATACCGACCGTCATGAGCAGAACCGGGGCGTAAACGTGCAGCACGATCATCCATCGGAAGCGCTGGCTGTCGGCGTAGCTCACCGGACGGGCCATCTCGTCGCAGAAACGCCGCTGGCGGAACATCGTAAAACCGACGGTCCTCCAGAAAGCGCGGAACCGGCCCATCTCCTTCCGGTACACCCAGGGAATCCCGCTGACTTTGGATCGAACCGACTCGAGCGAGTAACCGCACTCCGGACAACGGCCACCGGTCAGCCCGCGCAGGTTGTAACCGCATTGTTGACAGAAGATGTCGAAGGGGATGGCCGGCTCGGTTGGCGAAGATGTGCGGTCCGGAACCTGCAACGATTCGCCCGTCTCGATTGTCTCGTGCTTGGACATGTGGAGTAATCAGTTGTCAGTATTCAGTTATCAGTGGTCAGTACTCAGTACTCATTTGTCAGTTATCAGTTGCCGGTTGTCAATCCTCGGTGTGTTGGCCATGCAGGGCGTAGTTTGTCGCGCGTGGAATCCGCCGCAAAGACGGACGGAAGTGTACCAGAAATCGGCCGATTTTCCCGCTTGACATATACCGAATCGGATATATACTATATGCGATATGTGAATAGGGTAGCCGAACCCCCGGCCGTGAAACACAAAGGGGAGCGGGATGATCGCCTACAGTTGCATGGAGGGATGCGATCAGGCGATGGGGCGTGAGATGCGTGTTTCACCTTGAGAATGCGAAGGTGCCATGGACGGCGCTTAACCGCCATGTGGAGGCACGCGTATGCGCTTCAAGGTGAAACTGCATCGGGACGTGGTTCGGTTCATCAGGCATGACTGCAGTGACGAGGAGCAGGATGCCTTCTACCAAGAGCTTGAAAGGGTTCGGGAAGATCCGCTGTTCGAACTCTCGGAAGGGACGTACGACGCCGACCTGAGTCGGTATGCCCTTCGGTTCTTCCGATTCAAGAGAAACATCGCAATCTTCGAGTTCGATTCGAGCCGCGAACGGATCATCGTGCGACAATGTCGAAAACTGCCAGGAAAACCCGTAAGCCCAAACGATCCCAACAAGGGGGGCGCAAAACCGTAGCACGCGGCCGGCGCACCGCGGTACGTCGTCTCAGCCCAAGTGGAAAACGCGCCTCGCAACCTTCCAACAACGAGGCTTACTCGTACATCATGGAGGGTGGCAAACCAACGCACGTCCTCGTTCCCATCGAGGATTACGAACAGCTCACGAAAGCCGCTATGGTCGACAGCGCGATCGCACAGATCGAACAAGGTGACGACGACTTCGTCGACGCGGACGATCTGAGAGTGGAGCTCGCCGGCAAGCGAATCGCCCAGAAGCGCAAGGCCGCCGGACTGACGCAGAAGCGCCTCGGTGAGAAGCTGAACCTCCCACAATCGTTCATCTCGCGCATCGAACGAGAACCGGACAGAACCACCGTGCGGACGCTGAAGCGTGTGGCCCGGGCCCTCGGTGTCGACGTCAGTGCGCTGATTTGAAGAACACTCCTGTTTATGCCCAACGAGACTGCCCTGCGCGCAAGTCAAGGTGCGTCCGTTTGGCTCACGCTTAATACACTGCTATAGTCCCAGCCATGGGAACGGAGGCGTTTGGTGAGTTCTGTGCGTTGATGGCCGCGTTGACGTGGGCCTGTGCGCTCGTGCTGTTCAAACGCACGGGGGAGACCGTCCCGCCGCTGCCGCTCAGCCTGTTCAAGAACATCATCGCCCTGATCCTGCTGGGGGTTACGCTGCTGATCTTCCCACACGGTGTGGAGATCCTTGGTCAATTCCCGCCCGGCGATTTTGCGATCCTGCTGCTCAGCGGATTGTTGGGGATCGCCCTGGCTGACACGATCTTCTTTTACGCCCTGAACCTCGTCGGCGTCGGGATCATCTCGATCGTGGACTGTCTCTACAGCCCGATGATCATACTCTTCTCATTCCTGATCCTTTCGGAGGAGCTGACGGTCTTTCACTTCATCGGGATCGCGCTGATTCTGGCGGCGGTCTCCCTGGCGTCCAGACATGCGCCGCCTGTAAACCGGACGCGGGGCCAGATCATCCTGGGTGTTCTTCTGGGGGCCGTGGCATTGGCACTGATGACGTTCGGGATCGTGATCGCCAAGCCGGTGCTGGATATGAACGACTTCCCTCTGATCTGGGCCACGGCAATCCGCCTGTTGGTCGGGACCGTGGCCTTGGCGCTGTTGGCGTTCTTGTTGCCGGGTCGGAAGAAACTCTTGTCGGTGTTCCGACCGTCGAGAGTGTGGCGAATCAGCATCCCGGCGTCGGTCCTGGGAACCTACGTGGCGTTACTCTTTTGGATGGCGGGTTTCAAGTACGCCAAGGCGTCCATCGCCGGCATCTTGAGTCAAACCTCCATCATCTTCGCCATCATTCTCGCCTCGGTGATCCTGAAGGAGGAGTTCACGCGTCGAAAGCTCATGGCTGTGGTGCTGGCGGTTGTCGGCGTCCTGGTCGTCACGCTGCACGGGCAGTTGGCAGAAGCGTGGCTCCGCCTGATGCCTGCAACCCCGACAGGCTAACAGCCTGTTGAGAAACGCGGGGCTTGGCCACAAGGGTGTAGCGTCACCCCTCGTGGGTGACGCCTGAATGGTCTTTCGCCGCCCACGAGGGGCGGCGCTACACTTTTTCAAGAGGCTGCCAACCTACCGGCCGGGGCGAACCGAAACGGATGCCGCCGATCGGGAGCAGCCCGGAACCCCACCGCCGGCGGCGTAGCGACCCGGGGCCCAGTACGCCATCCTGGCACCTCAGCCGGACGCCGGGGCCGGTGTCGACGGGGGAACGGCCACCGACAGAGACCGTTCGGGCCCGGAAACCGGGAATCTCGGAGGGACTTCTGAAGGTAGCGGGCCCGCCCATTGGATGTTACATTGCCAATTCGGCGTGATTCTTGCTGCCAGCGCCCCGATGAGGGGCTTCTGCAAGGCCGGGCTGTAAGGCGTGCAGATTCGTCTGCGGCCCCTTCAGGGTGGTATATAACTGTGACGAGAGGAAGCCATGTTTCCCATTCGTAAAGCCGAGTGGATTGCCCCGCAGGTTCGTCAGATGGAGGTCGAGGCTCCGCGTGTCGCGAGGCGTCATAAGCCCGGCCACTTTGTGATCGTCCGGGTGCATGAGAGCGGCGAGCGGATTCCGCTGACCGTTGCCAAGTCGGACGCTGCCACGGGCATGATCACGTTGGTGGTACAGGTGGTCGGAGCGACCACCGAGATCCTGTGCAATCTCGAGGCGGGCAAGTCGATCGCCAACGTCGTCGGGCCTTTGGGCAAGCCCACCGAGATCGAGAACTTCGGCCATGCTCTGCTGGTTGGCGGCGGTGTTGGCACAGCCGTCATCCACCCGCAGGCGGAGGCCCTCAAAAACGCCGGTAATAAGGTATCCGCGATCATCGGCGGGCGCTCGAAGGAGTACGTGATCTTCGAGAAGGAGCTGGGCAAGTATTGCGACGCGGTTTACCCCTGCACCGACGACGGCAGTTACGGCTACCCCGGCTTTGTCACGGGCAAGCTCCAGGAACTGCTCGAGGATGAGAGTCAGAAGATCGGGGTGGTGATCACCGCCGGTCCGGTCCCGATGATGCGGGCGATTGCGAAGGTGACCGCCCCCTTCAACGTTCGAACGATCGTCTCGCTGAACCCGATCATGGTGGACGGCACGGGCATGTGCGGCGGATGTCGCGTAACGATCAACGGCGAGATGAAGTTCGCCTGCGTGGATGGTCCCGACTTCGACGCTCAGGAGGTCGACTTCGACGAACTGGTCGCCCGGCTCACCACCTACCAGGTGCAGGAGAAGCAAGCCTGGGATCGCCTGCACGCCGGGCACGGGTGCAAGCTTGACGCCGCGTGCCGCGCTGCCGAGCAGGACGCGAGGAAGAAGTGATCTGCCGCCTCAGGGCGATGGTTCCCGGTCCTCGAAGATGGATCACCCGATTGACCGGAAAGTTGATTCCATAAGGCATTGGTCATGACCTTCCGTGGAATTGGACGACTGACCGCGGCGGCCCGCCGGCTGGCGACGCTACGAGAGTGGTTTTGAGGAAGTTCCGAGATGAAACCAGCTGAACGCATGAAGATCCCCCGGCAGACGATGCCCGAGCAGGACCCGGCCGAGAGGGCGACGAACTTCTGCGAGGTCAACCTCGGGCTTTCCGACGCCGCCGCATCACAGGAAGCCAACCGCTGCCTGGCGTGCAAGGATGCCAAGTGCATCAACGGCTGCCCCGTGGGCGTCGACATCCCCGGGTTTGTGGAAGCGGTAGCCAATGGCGACCTCCCCAAGGCGGCGGATATCCTCCTGGCGGATAACGTGTTGCCCGGTGTTACGGGGCGTGTCTGCCCACAGGAGATCCAGTGCGAGGAACTGTGCATCCGAACGAAGAAGGGCGAATCGGTTGCGGTCGGTTACCTCGAACGGTACGTGGCTGACTGGGCCCGCGAGAATCGGAAGGAACTGTTTGAACCCGTCCCGCCGACCGGCAAGAAGGTGGCTGTCGTCGGATCGGGGCCCGGCGGACTGACCTGTGCCGGTGAGCTTGCGAAAAAGGGGCACGCCGTCACCGTCTTCGAGGCCCTGCACAAACCGGGCGGCGTGCTGGTGTATGGTATTCCCGAGTTTCGACTTCCGAACCTGGTTGTCGAAACCGAGGTGGAGACCCTGAAGCAGCGCGGCGTCGAGATCATCACGGACGTGGTCATCGGCCAGACCTACACCATCCACGAGCTGATGAGCGAGGAGGGGTTCGATGCCGTTTTCGTCGCCAACGGCGCCGGTCTTCCGGTTTTTCAGGGTGTCCCCGGTGAACACCTCAAGGGCGTCTACTCTTCCAACGAGTTTCTCACGCGCGTCAACCTGATGGGGGCCTATCGTTTCGGCGAGACGGACACGCCGGTGATCAGGGCCGATCAGGTCGTCGTAGTCGGCGGCGGGAACACTGCCATGGACTCGGTGCGAACCGCAAAGCGGCTCGGCGCGGACCCGGCCACCCTGGTCTATCGCCGCTCACGCGAGGAGATGCCTGCCAGAATCGAGGAGATCAAGCACGCCGAGGAGGAGGGCGTGATCTTCCGCCTGTTGAACAACCCGATTGAGATTCTCGGCGATGAGGACGGATGGGTGCGGGCGGTTCGCTGCATCAAGATGGAGCTGGGCGAGCCCGATGCCTCCGGTCGGCGTCGTCCCGTGCCGATCAAGGGCAGCGAGTTTGAAATCCCCTGTCAGACATTCATCGAGGCCATCGGCACGCTCGCCAACCCGCTGTTGACCCAGACCACTCCGGGTCTCGAGGTCAACCGGTGGGGCAACATCATCGTGGATGATAACAGCATGACGAGCATCCCCGGCGTCTTTGCCGGTGGCGACATCGTGCGCGGCGGGGCCACGGTCATCCTTGCCATGGGCGACGGAAAAACCAGCGCCGGCTCCATCCACAACTATCTCATGAGCGGCTAGAACAAGTTCTATTCTGCTGTGGCGTCCGAATCCCGAAGTTCCCCCGGAGGTTCTTGGCCGTCGAACGCTACGGCCGATCCACGAAACGATCACGCCGGCGGAGCGACAGACACACGGGTCCGATCGCCGCGCCGGGATCGCAAGTCCACGGCATCCTGGGTGAAAAACCCCAAGAAACGGCTGAAAAACGGGGTTTGACTGCGGTTTCACGCGTTTCCGATGGGGTTGGTCCGGTGTGGTCGGCTGGAGATTGCGCCCGGTTTGCGCGGCGTTATCTCACTGGAGATCCACCCGATGTGCTTGTCGACTGATGATTCGTCGCCCTCGGACCCCGCGGGTCGGACGGGTCTTCGGGCGATCGCGAGTCCCGCCGAATCACTCGACACACCTGCCGTTGCTGAACGTCGTTGCGCCGATGTGCACGCTCTCGCGCAGGGGCGGATGGCGCGATTCGCACGGTGCGAAACCCGCCTCGTGATTTTCTACTGTTTTTATAGGGAATAATGCTTGAACTGGCCTTGTCGTGACCGTAGAGTCTCCGGCAGGTCATCCATGGAACGGCATGACGTTACTGAAAGGAAACGGGATATGGCTAAGAAGAAGGCGAAGAAGAAGATTACTGCTACCAAGGTGCGGACAAAATCGCAGGTGTTTGGCGAGATTGCCGAAGGCTCCGATCTGACGCGCGGGCAGGTGGCGGGCGTCTTCGATGAGCTCACGGGTATGATCAAGAAGGACCTCGGAAAGCGAGGCCCCGGGATCTTCACCGTCCCCGGCTTGATGAAGATCAAGGTTGTCCGCAAGCCTGCGACCAAGGCGCGAAAGGGCACCAACCCGTTCACCGGTGAAGAGATGATGTTCAAAGCCAAGCCGGCGCGCAACGTCGTCAAGGTGCTTGCGCTAAAGGGTTTGAAGGACATGGTCTGATCCGCCGGAGGATCGCTGTTTGTGCGATCCAAGACGCCACGCACGAAGACCTGAGTCTTTCTAGTGCATGGTCACACTTAAGTTTGCGGGTGTGAACTGCTCGATTAGAAGGCCACTCTGTGGCCAGTGTATGGACCCTGCGGAATCCGCGATCGGCACTGCTTGAAAGCAGTGGCACACAATTGCGGCGTGGACCGCTACCCGCAGATTGAGCCGTGACGACTGGGTTTGGTACCGCGAAAGAAACTCGACACGGGCGACGGATGGGCTCTGGCTCACCGTCGTCCGTCGTCTTTGGATCACGTCTTGGTGTGGGCTCATGTTCGGCTACACCGTCTTCCGAAAACCTGTGGCGACGATCCCCCTCGCAAAGCGGGGACGCGGGGGTGGGACGGATTGAGCAGCCGGAGGCATCTCGAACAATCGTCCGTCCCCCTTCGCTTCGCGAAAGAATGGGGCATCCGCGCGATCACTGGATCGACGCCGTCCACGACGGCGGTGGCGCACTCGCCGGCGTACCTCGGACCCAATAACTGAGAACTGATAACTGACGACTGATAACTTCAAGACAAAGGATAAAGGTGCCGCGTCGGTGATCCTTATCAGACTGCTTGATCGGCCCTTGAAGATTCAGCAGCCACACCGCAGATGCAGTTGACACGACCCTACCGCGCGCGATAGATTGCTTGATGCGGATGGTAGTCCGCAACAGGCGAGTATCGCATCGGCTCTATCCCCTGCACTCCGATCGGTGCTGGTCAACGTTGCTCCGCGATGAGCGGCGGTCGGCCATTCGCAACGGGCTCATAGCTCAGCTGGCAGAGCGCGTCGCTGATAACGACGAGGTCTCAGGTTCAAGTCCTGATGGGCCCAATCTTTCTGCGCCCGTTTCCTTGTGGGTTTCCCGCGTGCGCACCCCCATCGAAATCGTTGTTCCAAATCGAGCACACGACGCCACGACCAATACAGCTCGGCAAAGGACAGTGACTGTGCTCGGAACGCGGGAGGGCAATGCCCTTTCCAGCAGACACACGAGGTGGCGCAGGCAAAGTCCGATAATTCTGAGCCGGCGTGCGCGAGCAGGCGCCAGGCACTTCGCGCCGCGGGGAAATCCAGGTCCGTGACAGTTCCGGCGGCTTCAGCGTCGTACGCTGATACAGCCTGAAA
>CBDUZO010000025.1:0-45476 GCA_965371725.1 uncultured Phycisphaerales bacterium | reverse complement strand
TGGTAAGGGGGGAAGAAAGCGGAACAACCTTTGTTGAAACGGCACTAGCGCTGTCATACTAGAACAAGTTCTATTTTGATGTAGCGTCCGAATCCCGAAGTCTCCCGGAGATTCTTGGCCGTCGGACGTTTGCGAGATCACTGAAAGCGCTCCTATGAACAAGGCAGAACAAACATCCAACGCCTACCTCGGGTTCGAGCAAGGCCCCATTCGCCCACCGAGCGAGGCGCATAGCCTGCTGGTGCGCGTGACAAGGAACTGCCCCTGGAACCGCTGCTCCTTCTGCCCCGTCTACAAGGGAACCAAGTTCTCCAGGCGACCCGTCGAACACGTCAAGAAGGACATCGATCTGGTTTTCAAGCACGTCGAGGGCCTGCAACAGTTGGCCGATGAATCCGGCCGACCCGAACAGGCGAGAATCCGTGAAGCCGCCAGCCATGTCGACCCCGAGGAGTCGGCGGCCTTCGGCGCCGCATATCAGTGGTTGTTCGTTGGTGGGATGAGGTCCGTCTTCCTCCAGGACGCCGACTCGCTCATCATCAAGCCCGCCGACCTCGTTGACATCCTGTTGCACCTGAGAAAACGGTTCCCATTGATACGGAGAATCACCTCGTACGCGCGAGCGGACACGGTCGCGCGGAAGACGGATGACGATCTCGAGGCAATCAGACGCGCCGGTCTGGACCGGATCCATATCGGCCTGGAGTCCGGTTGCGACCTGGTCTTGGCCAGGGTCGAGAAAGGATCCACGAAGGAGAAGCAGATCCTCGCGGGCCAGAAGGCCAAACGGGCGGGAATGGAGCTCTCCGAGTATGTCATGCCCGGACTCGGAGGGCAGGAGCTCTCAAAAGCCCACGCTCTCGAGACGGCCGACGCCTTGAATCAGATCAACCCCGATTTTATACGTCTACGAACGTTAGCCCTTCCATCGCACGCACCGCTCTTCGAGGAGTATCGATCGGGGCGTTTCAGGAAGTGTACGGACACCATGACGGTCCGGGAGTTGCTCACGTTCATCGAAACCCTCGACGGAATCACGAGCGTCATCAAGAGCGATCACATCCTGAACCTCTTCATGGAGCTTCAGGGAAGGCTTCCGCGAGACAAGGAGCGTATGATCGAGACGCTTCGCGGCTTCCTGGCGATGGACCCCGAAGATCAACGACTGTTCCAGGTGGGCCGCAGGCTCGGCGTCTTCACGCATAGGAAGGACATGCAGGACGAGCAAAGGCGGGCCGATGTCGAACATGCGTGCCGCGCGCTGGGCGTCACAGCCGAAAACGTGGACGAGATTACTGACGAGATCATGACACGGTTTGTCTGACCGAGCCCCGCCAAGCACCGTTGCCCCTGCCCGCTACGGGGAGGCAAGGCGGCTTCCGGACCCGGCTATCCCTCTATCAGCCCGTTGAAGAATGTAGCGTCGCCCCTTGTGGGCGACGAACAACCGCACTGGGCGCCACCCACAAGGGGTGGCGCTACACCGAGCGATCCGACACGAGTTCTTCAACGGACTGCTATCCGCTGCTCGACGGCGGCGAGAATCTCGCACTCCTGACGCTTGTCGCGGCGGACGGTCTGCCAGACGGTGTTCTGCTCTCGGGTCGTGGCTGCCTCGCGCTCGATGGGCGTATGGACCGGTGAGTCCGCAGTGTGAAGGTCGTACGCCTGCATCCGATAGGCCTCGGTCACTTGCTCCTGAACCGCCACTTTGCAGTAGACACTGATCCCATCCGCCCCCTGCTCGATCCGGACCTGCACAACACGCCTGATCCGCGCCGGCGTACCCAATCGGGCACGCCTGCGGGCGGCGACATCCCGAAGCTTGCCCGCCACCGGAAACGTGCTGAGCATCCCGGCGGCACGGTCGGATCGATCAATACGGTAACCAGCCTCGACCAGGGCATCCGCCGCCGCCTGAAAGAGGGCGCTACGATCGGCCTCGGCGAACCGGCGCACGCCGTAACCCAACCGTGACGGACCGGACACCGCGCATGCGCCGAACAGTACCAGGCACAAGGAGCCACAAACACCCACGGGGACCATTCTCGACAAGCGGTTGATCTTCATGTCTGCACCACCGATGCGGATTCGTCCGGACGGGCACGGGATGATGTCGGATCAATCCCGGCGTCTACTCAGGCCCGATCTGAATGCTGGTAAGCGCCGTGGCGACGCTATCCGTGAACTCGAAGACCTTGTCCAACCCCGTGACGAGGAACAATCCCCAGACGTTGGCGTCGATCGAGCAGAGGATCATCCGCCGCCCGTTGCCGAGGATCAGCTTACGCAGCTTCAGCAGCCTGGCGATGTTGGAGGAGTTGAGGTAATTCACACCGGCAAAGGACAGAACCGCATCCACGTCGGTCCCGGACTGCGCCTGCTCCATCAGCGCCGTCAGATCGTCGGTAAAGACCGGGTCGTCCTGAAGCTCTGCCTTCAGCACGTTTTCAGACCAATTCTCGATGACCACTGCTATTGCTCCTGAGGACACGTCTCGGCAATCACCGTAGCCACACGACCGGGTGATGTCAATTGTCCGGCCCGGCGGCCCGGCGCATTCGAGGACGGATCACGGCCTTCGTCGGACCCACCACGGAACGACAATCAAAGCGAGGAAGGTAAGCACCGCGCCGACGACGCCCGTGCGGATGCGTTCCGGGAGATTGACCGCTCCGGGGAGCATCTCGCAGGAAACCAGCTCGACTCCGATACTGCTCGTTTCATCCGCTCGCTGTTTCTGAAGCTCGCCGATCTCCTCGTGCAGCTCTTGGAGCATGTCTGTTGTCTGCTCAATACGGCTTGTGATGACCCCGTTCCGGAGACCGGCTTCGACGAATGCCTCACTCTCGTCGCTCTTGCCGTTGAGGGCATCTTGTGCGGCGATGAGTTCCTCGATGATCGTATCGGCCTCTTCACGGGTCTCATCGACAAGGCGCTCGGCTTCAGCCAGCTCGCGTCGGCGCTGCCGGCGGGCAAGGTCAGCCGCCTCCGTCTGGAGCCGACGGTCGATTGCCTCGATTCGTTTTAGCGAGCGCCGGCGCAGGCCGCGTGCGCTGCGCAGCGCCGAGTCGAGCCTGAAGTTGTTCGTCGTGTCGATCGCACCCGAGGCGAACTCGAAACGGTGGTGGGCCGTCTGAACCGTCTGGAACCCGCGGGTCAGGTCGGACTGAATCACGTATCGCCGGGCGTGATCTGTCGAGCCCCTGCTGACGGTTCGTAGCGAGGCCCGCATCGCCGACAACCGCTTGCCGGAATGAAAAAGGAAACCGTTCAAGCGCTTGCGCGTCCGCTCGTGCGCGTCGAGTAGAACGGGATCGAGCGGATCGACCCGTACCTCTCGAAGCCGCATCAACCCATCCGTCCACGCCTCGGCGAAGATCATCAGGGCGTCGTGATACTGACGGGCTTCCTCCAGGAGTCGCGCAACGGCCGGACCGGCATCGTCCACCGCCTGTGCGCTTTCGATCCGGGGGGCCATACCGATCAACTCGCCTGCGGCTGACTTGAGCTGCTCCAACCGGTCGGCTGAACCCTTCCATACCTTGAGCAGCTCGAGCTTGACCTCGGTGAGTTTGACCTCCAGTTCACGCAGATCCTGCTGGAGGGCTGCGTTTGCCTGGAGGGCCCGGCGACGCTCCTCGGTTGGGATGATTCCGTGGGTAGGTTCGGGCTCGGAGCGGAGACGCTCAACTTCCGCGTCACGTTCGATGAGTCGCTCGCGCGCTGATGTGAAGCTGGATCGAAGTGATGCCCACCGGTCAAGGAGAGCACGTCGCTCGGCCCGCGGATCGATGGGTGGGAGAGATGCTTGGATCGCTTCGAGCTGCTGTTCGGTCTCGCGCAGGCCGGCCTCCAGCCGAGAGGAGTACCGTTCCAGACGCACCTGCACCTCCGAGGGTGTGGACCGTGTAACGGCGACCCGTGCCCTAACGTCGGCGAGGAAGTCACGCGCCATCGTTTTGACACGTGGTAGCCCATACCTTCGACCGGTCGTAAGGAGACACAAACGAAACGAGTCGGGGGAGGGGGTGTCGATGAACCACTGTTCTCGTTGCGGATGGTCGCTTCCGCCGGCCTGGGCGGTGTCGCTGCAACAGCGGAGCAGATCGGCTCGTAGCTGCGCCGCGTAGCCCGGGCTCGATTCGTCGGTGACGAGGAACGTGGCTCTGAACCGGTGTTCGGACGGCTCGACGAACGTCAGAATCGCGCCGACCGCCACGGCGGCCAGGATGGCGGGGAACCACCTCGCCGCGCGAGCAGTGCGCACGGGTTTGTGGCGGGCGCGATCGGTATTGCCATCCGTGGTGGACCGGTCCTTCGGAAGGAAGGCGATTCCTCCACCGTTCAAGCCGCGCTGGGACGGGGGGCGGGTGGTTCGGGATCGTCGCGTGGGCGGTCCCGGCGGGCCTGTGTCAGGTGTTACCCCCATGAGTTTTTGAGCATCTGCTCGATCAGCTCACGATCCTCCCGGCTGATCGACCACCCCACGCCGCCGACGATCTCATCTACCTGAGATGGTCGCCTTACGCCGACGATCGGCGCGGTTACCCCGGGCGTCTCAGCCACCCAGTTGATCGCGAGTTGCGCCACAGTCTTGTCATAGCGTGCCGCGATTCCCTTCAGCTCCTCCACGATTCGGAGATTCCGCCGGTACCTGTCGCCGACGAAGTCGGGGTCGTGAGCACGCACGTCATTGAAGGTGCTGTCGGCGTCGAACTTGCCCGCGAGCAGGCCCCTGGCAAGCGGGCTGTAGGGGATCACGCCGATACCGCACTCCGTGCAAAAGGGGATCAGATCCTCCAAGGCACGCGGTTGCAGCATCGAGAACGGTGGTTGAAGGCTGTGGATCGACCCGAACTCACGGGCCGCCGCAATCTGCTCACAGCCGTAGTTCGACAGGCCGATTGCACGAATCTTGCCTTGCTGGAGGAGCGTCATGAGCGCCTCCATCGTATCGCGGATGGGTGTTTCCGGGTCGGGCCAGTGACATTGATAAAGGTCGATCACGTCCGTCTGCAACCGGCGAAGACTCGCCTCGCATTCTCGCATGACACTCTGGCGGGTCAGGCAACGCGGAGGGAGCTTGTCCTTCGACTCGGGGGACATCAGTCCGCATTTGGTGGCCAGGACGACTTCGCGGCGTCGGCCCCGGATCGCCTTGCCCACGATCTCCTCACTGTGGCCCCAGCCGTAGGCGGCCGCCGTGTCGATCAGATTGACCCCGGAATCGAGGGCCTGGTGGATGGCCGCGATCGACTCGCCCTCGTCGGCGTGCCCCCACAACTCGACTTCTCCACCTATCGCCCACGTGCCCACACCCAGGGCGGAGACCTCCAAACCACTGTCGCCGAGGGGTCGCAGTTCCACGTTCGATTCTCGCTCCAGGTTGAGGGGCGTGCCACGGAAACCGGCGGAGACTACGCGCGGGTCGTCCCGGCATGCAGGGGGCGTATGCTACCTGTGACGGTGGACGGCTACAAGCGATAGGACAGTGGCCCATGCCCGCTACGGTGGAGGGATGGCTCGCTCACGCGTCCACACAACGCACACCGCTGGAGCGCTTTCGTAGGACCGGTCACGGGACGACGCCGGTCCCGACCCCCGCGAGGCCCGCGGAATAGTCACTGGTTCTGGACGTTTTCCCGTGGCGCGTTATTTTCATGGGATTTTCCGGCTCCTGCGGTGGGAGGCAACACGTCCAGCGTCATTCGCTTGGGCGGTGGGTCGGGGTGGTGCTCGGCGCCCGGTCCGGAGCGTGGCGAAGCTGTTGCCGACTGGAGTGGTTGCCGATGCTCCAGGATGCAACGCCGGTGGAGCGCGCGGGGCCGGCGTGCGCCCGAGCCGGTTTGCCACTGTTTTTGCGTTTGACAAGGTTCCGCGGATGCTTATACTTACGCGGCTCTGGTTATGGGTGTATCGGCGTCGGCACCTAAGTGTCGGTGTTCCCAAGACTTCGAGTCGGCTGGTGGGCTCCTGACCGGTGCCGGGTAGGTAGTCTGTGTACCGGTGTGGACCAAAGGCGGCGACGGCTGAGGGCGTTTGCGCGAAGGAAGTTCGTGGCGACCGCCATTTGGCGTTGCTGCTGTAGCTCAGTTGGTAGAGCGCGTCCTTGGTAAGGACGAGGTCATGGGTTCGAGTCCCATCAGCAGCTTCTGATTGGTAGCAGGTTATGTGCTGGCGCGTGGCGCGGCGATGCGTGGCCTCTAACGGGTTAGAGGATGGATTTACTTGGGCGTCGTGAGTAGGTCGCCCAACCGAAATCTGGAGATAGGCGAAAGCTCGGTGGTTTGCGAGTATCGAGCGAGTGGAGGTACGGATTGAAATGGCCAAAGACGTATTCGAACGAACAAAGCCGCACGTAAATGTGGGAACGATCGGCCATGTCGACCATGGTAAGACAACGTTAACCGCAGCGATGACCGCGGCGCAGGCCAAGAAGGGGCTGGCCAAGTTCAAGTCGTACGACGAAGTGGCCAAGGCATCCGAGGCGCACGGCCGGCGCGACCCGACGAAGATTCTGACCATCGCGACGTCGCATGTGGAGTATGAGACGGAGAACCGTCACTACGCGCACATCGACTGTCCCGGTCACGCCGACTATGTGAAGAACATGATCACCGGCGCCGCGCAGATGGACGGTGCGATCCTGGTGGTATCGGCTGCCGACGGGCCGATGCCGCAGACGCGTGAGCACATCCTGCTCGCTCGCCAGGTGAATGTGCCGTGTCTGGTCGTGTTCATGAACAAGGTCGATCTGGTGGACGACCCCGAGCTGCTGGACCTCGTGGAGCTCGAGGTTCGTGAGTTGATGTCCAAGTACGAGTTTCCCGGTGACGACATCCCGGTTATTCGCGGGTCGGCCTGGGCGGCGCTCCAGAAGCCGGACGACGCCGAGGCGACCAAGTGCATCGCGGAGTTGATGACCGCGCTTGATGAGTACGTTCCGGAGCCCGAGCGTAACGTTGATCTGCCCTTCCTGATGTCGGTTGAGGACGTCTTCAGTATCAAGGGGCGTGGTACGGTGGCGACCGGTCGCGTCGAGCGTGGGAAAATCACGATCGGCGAGGAAGTGGAGATCGTCGGTCTGACTGACACGCACAAGACGACGGTCACCGGTGTCGAAATGTTCAACAAGACGCTCAGCGACGGACAGGCCGGCGACAACGTCGGGTGTCTGTTGCGAGGCGTCAAGAAGGACGAGGTTGAGCGTGGTCATGTGCTGGCCAAGCCCGGCAGCATCACGCCGCACACCAAGTTCGAGGGTCGTGTGTATGTCCTGACGCAGGAAGAGGGTGGGCGCCATACGCCGTTCTTCAACGGGTATCGTCCTCAGTTCTACTTCCGTACGACGGACGTGACCGGCGCGTTGAACCTGATCGGCGCCGAGATGTGCATGCCCGGCGACAACATCTCGCTGGAGGTGGAACTCGGCAAGCCGATCGCGATGGAGGAGGGGCTTCGTTTCGCGGTTCGCGAAGGCGGTCGGACTGTCGGATCGGGTGTTGTGGTCAAGGTGGTCAAGGTGGTCGAGTAAGCTTTCCGCGTGTGCCGCTTCCGCGGCCTGACGGATGTGAACGAGCATGGCAAAAACCTCGAAGCGAGAGTACGTGTGGCTCCAGTGCAAGGACTGCAAGAGCCTGAACTACCGGACGGAGGTCAATGTCCAAGGCGGCGTGCCGAAGCTCGAACTCAAGAAGTTCTGCAAGCGGGAGCGCAAGCGTACGGTCCATAAAATCAAGAGAAAATAGGGCTCCGCCGTCGGTGACGGTGAGAATCTGCTGTAGAGGAGCGTAGCTCAATTAGGCAGAGCACCGGTTTCCAAAACCGGCGGTTGGGGGTTCGATTCCCTCCGCTCCTGTCGTCGTCGGTGAAGGATGGCGCGCGGCAGGGTCGGTGTTTCGGTTCCCACGGGATGTGGAGCGATTCGGATAAGGCGACAAGATGAGCCAGGGCAACATCACTGCTTCGAGTGGCGAGGACGCCGAGCGAGGGTTGAGCAAACCGGCGCGGCGCGGTCCCGAGAGCAGCATCTTCAAACCGTACAAGCCCGAGCAGGGCAAGTGGACCCGGTTGGGGACCTTTCTGGGTCTAGGTGCCGTCGTCGCGTGGGGCGCCAAGTTTGTCTACGATCGCCTTCAGGTGTACCAGGGTGATGAGTGGTGGAAGCTGCTGATCACCACGGGGATCCCGATCGTCTTCATGGTGGTTCTCGGGGCGCTGTCCTGGTGGGTCGCATACGGGAACCGTTCGAGCAGCGATTTTATGATCGCCACGGAAGGCGAGATGAAGAAGGTGAGTTGGTCCACGCGGCGTGAGATCATCGGCTCGACCAAGGTGGTGATCATGTTCACCGCTTTGATGGCCATAACCTTGTTCGTCGTCGACTTGCTCTTCCAGGTCCTGTTTCGGTCGATCGGCGTGCTGAAAGTATGAGCGAGACGGAATCGACATCGCCGGATCAGGAAGCTCCCGTCGCCACGACCGCTTCGGGGATGAAGTGGTACGTACTTCGGGTGGCGTCGAACAAGGAGGACCAGGTTCGCGAGGCGCTTCAGCGCAAGGTCGCGATCGAGGGGTTGGAGGACCGGATCGGACGCATCCTCGTACCTACGATCAAAGAGAAACGCATGCGTAGCGGCGTGCTCAGGATCGTCGAGCGCAAGCTCTATCCCGGTTACGTATTCGTTGAGATGGCTTGCGAGGAGGACGGCTCGGTCAACGAGCACGTCTGGTTCATGATCAAGGAGACAACGGGGGTCGGCGACTTCATCGGCTCGGACGGCAAACCGACTTCGATGGTGGATCACGAAGTCACGCAGATGCTCGCGGCGAGCGAGAAGGCGGAGGAGGAGCCGAGCCTGTCGGGCCTGAACATCCATCCGGGTGACCAGGTCAAGATCACGGATGGTGCATTCGAGGGCTACGAGGGCGAGGTTGACTTGGTGGACGAGCGTCGCGGGATGGTCTCGGTGATCGTGTCAATCTTCGGCCGGTCGACACCGGTCGAGGTGGGTTACTGGCAGCTTGAGAAAGTCGAGTAGCGCGACTGTTGATCCGGGCGTTTCGCCGGTGGAAGCGGGTTTTAGGAAGTGGCAAAAAAAAGAGAGATTGCGACAACAATCAAACTTCAGGCGCCCGGCGGGCAGGCAACGCCGGCGCCGCCAATCGGTCCGGCGCTGGGCCAACACGGCGTCAACATCGGGCAGTTCGTGCAGCAGTTCAACGCGGCGACGGGTGAGCTGAACGGCATGCTCGTCACCGTGCTGATCAGGGTGTATTCCGACAAGTCCTTTGACTTTGTTGTGAAGAGCCCGCCTGCGGCTGTCCTGCTCAAGGAAGCCGCCAAGCTGGAGAAGGGCAGCGGCGTGCCGAACAAGGAAAAGGTCGGCACGGTCACGAAGAAGCAGTTGCGCGGCATCGCCGAGCGGAAACTGCCTGATTTGAACGCCTATACGATCGAGGCGGCGGAGCGAATCGTGGCCGGGACGGCCCGGTCAATGGGGATCGACGTCGTGGACTGATCGGCCGGAGCGTCAGGCCACTGGGGATTACGCGGATGGCTTATCGCAGCGTACAGTATCGAAAGCAGCTCAAGGTGACCGGTAGCGAGCGCAGCCCGGTCCCGCTCGAGGAGGGGATCGCCAAGATCAAGGAGATGGCGTCGGTCAAGGGCGACCGCAAGTACAAGAACGGCAAGACGCGGAAATCCACCGATCAGATGGTCGAGCTTGCGATGCACCTGGGGATCGACCCGAGGCAGGCGGATCAGATGTTGCGAGGCGCAATCTCGCTGCCGAAGGGGATTGGCAAGTCCCGCAAAGTGATCGCGTTCTGTGATGGCCCCATTGTGGAGGAGGCCGTGGCTGCCGGTGCGGTCGAGGCGGGCTGCGAGGAGTTGGTCAAGAAGATCCAGGGCGGTTGGATCGAGTTCGACGTGGCGATTGCGCACCCTTCGATGATGGGCAAAGTCGGGAAGCTCGGTCGAATTCTCGGTCCGCAGGGCAAGATGCCGACGCCGAAGGCGGGAACGGTGACGCCGGACGTAGCCCAGGCAGTCAAGGATTTTGCAGCCGGGCGGCTCGAGTATCGCAATGATGACGGTGGGAACATCCACCTTCCGGTGGGTCGGGTGAGCTTCTCGGTCGAGGACCTGAAGGAGAACATCGAGACGGCGATCGCGCACATCGTGAAGATCAAGCCGGCCTCGGCCAAGGGCCAGTATGTCAAGAAGGTGTGTTTGTCGGCCACGAGAACGCCGTCCGTGGTGATCACCGCGAGTACTTAGTGAATGATGTTTGCACGGCCGGGTCCTGCTGCCGGCGAATGCCGAGGTGGCCGGGTCCTGTTTGACTCTCGAATGAAACCGGGATGAAGCGATGAGCAAGCCCGTTAAGGCAATGGTGACGGAGGAGTTGAGGAAGCGCTATACCGACATCCACGGCGCCTGCGTGGTGGATCTGGCCGGTATGACGGTCCAGTCGCAAGAGGGATTGCGGGCGATTCTTCGAGGGAAGTCAGCCCGGATGGAGGTTGTCAAGAACAGCCTCGCGCGGCGCGCTTTTCAGGAGACGGCGCTTGAACGCCTGGGCGACGCCCTGACGGGTCCGTGTGCCCTTGTCACATGCGAGGATTCGATCATCGAGACGGCCAAGGCGCTGGTCGAGGCAACCAAGGAATACCCCGAACTGACGCTGAAGCAGGCGATGGTCGATGATGATCCGGAGCTCCTCACGGTCGAACAGGTCTCGAAGATGAAGAGCCGGACCGACCTGCTTGGCGAATTGCTCGTGCTCGTCGGTTCACCGGGCCGCGCGGTAGCGGGCTGCCTGCGTTCGCCCCAGGCGAAGATCGCCGGTTGTCTCAAGGCGATGGCGGACAAGGCTGCTTAGAAGGTTTTTCTCGGCCCGCCGCCATGATCGGCGGGTCTGTGAAAGGATAGAGACGACGTTTCACGCCGACTGGTTCGCTTCATGCGGATGAAATGACCCGCACCGGGCGGGTCGCCTATCGGTATGGCGATTTGGCTTTTGGGAAGGAGTAGTGCGTGATGGCTGAGGCTCCAGTCAAGGAATTCAGTGCGGAGATCAGTGAGCTTGCCGAGAAGCTCGTAAACTTGACGGTGAAGGACGCTCAATCGCTCGTGGACTGCCTGAAGGAGGTTCACGGGATCGAGCCCGCAGGCGGTGGCGTGATGATGGCCGCCGGGGCTGCGGGCGATGAAGCGGCGGAAGCCGAGGAGCAGACCACGTTTGACGCCGTCCTGGAAGCCTACGGTGACAAGAAGATCCAAGTGATCAAGGTGGTCCGCTCGATCACAAGCCTCGGTCTGAAAGAGGCGAAGGACCTTGTCGAGTCCTGCCCAAAGGCACTGAAGGAAGGCGTGTCGAAGGAAGACGCTGAAAAGATCCGGGCGGACATTGAGGAGGTTGGCGGCGCTGTGAGCATCAAGTAGCCGCCGTCTCCGGTGATTTCGTCTGATCGCGTGGCGGTGCAGACCGTGAGGCACCGCCCACACCGTGGCTTGGTGAGGTTGGCAACGATCGCTTCGTGCGACCTGCAACAGAAGATTCATATCCGCCGTGGGGCGAGATCGACCGGCTTTCCGGGACAGCCGGTCCACCGGATGCTCCACCGGCCGATGCGCAGTCCCACTTGTGCCGATGATGCGAAACGCGACACCGGTTGGGGTTTCCCTTCAGACGAGTGTTGTGTGCGTGTGCAAGCGCAGTAATCAAGTACGAGGGCCTGGCTGATGACTTCCGCTCCGACGGTGCGTGATTTCTCGAAGGTTGGTGACTCCCTGGCTATCCCCGAGCTGTTCGGGCTCCAGACAGCAGCCTACGCTCGCTTCCTGCAGCAGGCGGTAGCTCCCCAGGAGCGTGAGCCCCACGGGCTCCAGGCGCTGCTGCGGGAGATGTTCCCGATCGTAAGCTATGACGGGAACCTGTCGCTGCACTACATCAACTACGAGTTGGGCAAGCCCCGGTATACGCCGAATGAGTGCCGCGAGCTACGGCTGACGTTCGGCATGCCGTTCCGTGTCCGTCTGCGTCTGGTTCGCAAGGACAGCGATGAAATCCAGGAGGACCTGATCTATCTGGGCGACCTGCCGATCATGATCGGCGGCGGTGAGTTTATCATCAACGGGGCGGAGCGCGTGATCGTCTCCCAGTTGCACCGCTCTCCCGGCGTGGACTTCATCAAGGACCAGGCGGAGGGCGACCGCTCGCTTCACTCGTGCCGCATCATTCCGGAGCGCGGGAGCTGGATCGAGATCGAGGTCACGAAGAAGGACGTGCTGGTCGTGCGAATCGATCAGTCGAGCAAGCTGCCGGCGACGACGTTTCTTCGGGCGATGGACGCGAAGTACTCGACGGACGAGGCCATCGTCAACGAGTTCTACAAGACCAAGAGCGTTCGCGTGTCTCAACTCCGGCCCGAAATGTATTCGGTCATCTCGATCATCGACGAGGAAACGGAGGATGTGATCGTTCACGCGGGATGTCAGGTGGGTGACGCCGTCGAAAGTATTCAGAATTCATCGATCAAGAACCTTCGGGTCATCGCCAAGGCTTCCGATCCGCTGCTGCTCAACACGCTTGCGGAGGATAACAGTCGCTCGCACGAAGAGGCGTTGCTGAAGGTGTACAGCCGGCTTCGGCCCGGCAACCCGCCGCAGATCGAGAAGGCCAAGAAGCTCTTCGGCGAGAAGTTCTTCGACGAGAATCGCTATCGCCTCGGGAAGGTCGGGCGTTTTCGCCTCAACCGCAAGTTCGATATCACCGGCGACGAGGGGGCGATGACGCTGACGGTGGTGGACGTTGTCCACTGTCTGAAGTACCTGCTGAAGCTTCGTACCGGCGAGTCCGCGTTTGCGGTCGACGATATCGACCATCTCGGGAACCGGCGTTTGCGGACACTGGATGAGCTTTGCACGGACGAAATGCGCAAAGGGTTCCTCAAGCTTCGTCGGACGGTGCAGGAGCGCATGAGCCTGAAGGATCTGGACCAGCTTGGCCGGGTGGCCGAGCTGATCAACAGCAAGTCGGTTTCGTCCGCCACGGATCTCTTCTTCGGACGCGGCGAACTCTCACAGGTGGTGGACCAGACCAACCCACTCTCTCAACTGACGCACGAGCGGCGCCTGTCCGCCTTGGGCCCCGGCGGTCTGAACCGCAAGCGGGCTGGGTTCGAGGTGCGAGACGTTCACATCAGCCACTACGGTCGTATCTGCCCGATCGAGACGCCCGAGGGCACGAACATCGGCCTGATCTCCTCGCTGAGCATCTACAGCATGGTGGACGACTACGGTTTTCTGATCACGCCCTACCGCAAGATCGGAAGGGAGGGCAAGATCGGCGAGGTGACCTATCTTCGTGCGGATGAGGAGATGCGCGAGATCCTCGCACCGCCCGAGGCGATGGACCCGGGCACGGACCATCTGCGGGATGGGCAACTTCTGGTTCGCTTCCACGGTGAGCTTGGCCAAGTCCCCAGAGACGAGGTGACCTACGTCGACATCTCGCCGAAGCAGACGATCGGTGTGTCGGCTTCGCTGATCCCGTTCCTCGAGCACGACGACGCCAACCGGGCGCTGATGGGATCAAACATGCAGCGTCAGGCGGTTCCGCTGCTGGCTCCCAGGCCTCCGCTGGTGGCGACGGGGATCGAACGGGCTGTCGCTCGCAGCAGCGGGATGGTGGTTCGCGCCCGTACCACGGGGAAGATCACGTTCGTCGACGCGAAGCGCATCGTGATCGACAGCACGGACGAGTACATCCTCCGCAAGTTCCAGGGTCTCAATGAGCGGACCTGCATGAATCAAAGGCCGCTTGTCCATCTCGGGCAGCGCGTGAGGGAGGGTGATATCCTGGCCGACGGCCCGGCGACCTTCCACGGTGAGCTGTCGCTGGGGCAAAACCTTCTCGTCGCGTTCATGACATTCGACGGGCACAACTTCGAGGACGCAATCGTCATCAGCGAGCGCCTCGTCAAAGAGGACGTGCTCACGAGCATCCACATTGACGAGTATGACGTCGAGTGCCGTGAAACGAAGCTGGGGCGGGAGGAGTTCACCTCCGACATTCCGAACGTCTCCGAGCGGGCGCTGGCCAACCTGGATGAGAACGGTGTTGTGCGAATCGGAACGCGCGTGCGGCAGAGCGACATTCTGGTTGGGAAGGTCAGCCCCAAGTCCAAGAGCGAGCTCAGCCCGGAAGAGAAGCTTCTTCATGCGATCTTCGGACGGGCCGGTGAGGATGTGAAGAACGATTCGCTCGAGCTGCCCTCCGGCGAGGAGGGAATCGTGATCGGGGCGAAGCAGTTCAGCCGGCGCCTCCACATGACCGAGGAGCAGAAACGCGAGCTCGAACGCGAGATTGTCGAGTACGGCGCCGAACAGAACATGAAGATCATCGCCTGCTTCAGGCAAATGTGCATGGAGATCGAGGGTGTAATGGAGCAGCCGATGATCGACCCCAACACGCGACAGAAGGTCGGTCACAGCACCCTGGATGAGGTGATCCTCGAACAGATCGAGGTGTTCTCCGAGCACGTTCGTGCCCGCAGCTTGAAGTGGATCAAACCCTCCTCGAAGTGGGACGAGTGCCTCAAGATCACCGACCGATTCTGGCCTCGCATCGCGGAACTGGTCGAGGAACGGGATCGGAAAGTGGCCCAGTTGAAACGCGGGGACGAACTGCCCTCCGGCGTGCTGGAGATGGTGAAAGTTTACGTGGCGACGAAACGCCAAATATCCGTGGGTGACAAGATGGCCGGTCGTCACGGCAATAAGGGCGTGATCTCGCGTATCGTACCGGAGGAGGACATGCCCTTCCTCGACGACGGCATCTCCGTCGACATCCTGCTCAATCCACTCGGCGTGCCATCGCGTATGAACGTGGGGCAGATTCTCGAGACGCACCTTGGCTGGGCAGCCAGCATGTGCGGATTCCAGGCGGTCACGCCCGTGTTCGATGGAGCGTCGGAACAGGAGATCCACGAAGCCCAGCACGAGGCGAACGACGTCGCTCGCCAGCGTGCATCGAATCCGGACGCCGTGCGTACAGCCGGCCGGGATGAGACGCCTTTTGCGGTGGTTCCGGCGGGCGGCAAAGTGCGCCTGCGCGACGGACGGACCGGCGAATACTTCGGTCAGCCGGTCACCGTCGGGTACATGTACATGCTCAAGCTTCACCATCTGGTGGATGACAAGATTCATGCCCGTGCGACCGGCCCGTACAGCCTGATCACACAGCAACCGCTGGGCGGCAAGGCCAGGACGGGTGGGCAGCGCTTCGGCGAGATGGAGGTTTGGGGCCTGGAGGCGTACGGCGCCGCCTACGTGCTCCAGGAGCTCCTGACCGTCAAGAGTGACGACGTGGAGGGGCGAACCAAGATTTACGAGACGATGGTCAAGGGCAAGAACACGTTGGAGGCGGGAACGCCGGTTTCGTTTGACGTGCTCTGCAATGAGATTCGCGGTTTGTGCCTGAACATCTACTTGGAGAAACGGCAGATCGGGTAGCGTTGATGGTGGACGGGCCGCAGTTGGTGAGACCTGCGGGTCGAATGGCGGGCGTGAGTCCGGTTGCGCGGCAGGAATCGAGGTGGTCGGCGATGAAGCTTGAGGACATTGAGTTTGAGACCACGACCAAGCCGGATGCGGATGAACTGCTTGCCTTCTACAAGCGCCAGAAGCATGTGACGACGGAGGCCCGCGCGAAGCTTCAGCGCATGATGGACAACACGTTCTGTTTCGTGGTGGCCAGGCGAGATGGAGAACTGATCGGTCTGGCGCGTGGCGTGACGGACGGTCTGTGGGGAACGTTGGCTGAGTGCAAGCTCGATCCCGCCTTCCAGGGTCCCGCATGCGTGACCCGTACGGACGGTCGTATCGAGCACGATTCCACGGGAATCGCGGCTGAGATGGCCCGTCTGGTAATCAAAGCCCTTACGGACTACGGCGTCGAGACGATCGGCGCCCTCGCGTACGGGACGGAGGTCGACTTCTGCGAGGAACTCGGTTTCAAAAAGAGACAGGGCGTGGCAGCGATGGTGCTGCACACGGCTTCGTCTCAACCGTCCGCGGACGGGAGCACGGGAGGCGACGTTTCCTGATCCTCCGGGGCACTGTCTTGCCCGGCGGCGCGGCACGGTGCGTGGGTGAAGGTTTGACTGTTGGACGGCTTTCGGGCCGGTTTCGCGGCGGTTGTCGCGGTGTTGATCGATGTGAGCCAGGGCATCAATCGTTGCCATAGGGGACTGCAAGGCGATGCTGGACAACATTTATGATCGCGTGAACGATTACAGTCGGGTGCGTATTTCGTTGGCATCGCCCAACGACATACGCAGTTGGTCTTTCGGCGAGGTGAAAAAGCCCGAGACGATCAACTACCGGACGTATCGTCCCGAGAAGGACGGTCTGTTCTGCGAGCGCATCTTCGGCCCCGAGCGTGACTGGGAATGCGCCTGCGGCAAGTTCAAGGGCACGAAGCACAAGGGGATCATCTGTGATCGCTGCGGCGTGAAGGTGACCCACTCGCGCGTGCGCCGCAAACGCATGGGGCACATCAACCTGGCTGCGCCGGTGGTGCACATCTGGTTCTTCAAGGCGATGCCGTCTCGCCTCGGCGCGCTTCTGGACATCAAAACGGCCAGCCTCGAGAAGGTCGTCTATTTCCAGGATTATATCGTTGTCGAGCCGGGTGATACGCCTCTGAAGGAGAGGGACCTACTCACGGAGGAAGAGTATCGCGCCGCCATCCAGCAGTATGGCAGCTCGTTTACAGCCATGATGGGGGCGGAGGCGATCAAGGTTCTCCTGGGCCGGCTCGATTTGGACGTGCTGTCGGCGGAACTCCGCGAGGCGCTGGCGGCGACCGGCTCGAAGCAACGGGAGAAGGACCTGGCCAAACGCCTCAAGATCGTCGAGGCGATTCGATCGTCACCGAACGAGGCGGAGTGGATCGTGCTCGATGTGATCCCCGTGATCCCGCCCGATCTGCGCCCGCTGGTCCTGCTTGACAGCGGGAACTTCGCCACGAGCGATCTGAACGACCTGTACCGTCGGATCATCAATCGCAACAGCCGGCTCAAGAAGCTTGTCGACCTCAACGCGCCGGAGGTCATCATCCAGAACGAGAAGCGGATGCTTCAGCAGGCCGTCGACGCTCTGTTTGACAACGGGCGTTGTCGCCGTCCGGTGCTCGGTTCGAGCAACCGGCCACTTAAGTCCATGACGGACATGATCAAGGGCAAGCAGGGGCGCTTCCGGGAAAACCTGCTCGGCAAGCGTGTGGACTACTCCGCTCGCTCGGTCGTCGTGGTCGGACCGGAGCTGAAGCTGCACCAGTGCGGTTTGCCCAAGAAGATCGCGCTTGAGCTCTATCAACCATTCATCATCCGGAAGCTGAAGGAGCGTGGCCTGGCGGACACGATCAAGTCGGCCAAGAAGATGCTCGAGCGCCGCGATCAGGCGATCTGGGACATCCTGGAAGAGGTGATCTTTCAGCACCCCGTCCTGCTCAACCGCGCGCCGACGCTGCACCGCATGGGCATCCAGGCGTTCGAGGCGGTGCTCGTGGAGGGCAACGCGATCAAGATCCATCCGCTTGTCTGCAGGGGCTTCAACGCTGACTTCGATGGGGACCAGATGGCCGTCCATCTGCCGCTTTCCATCGAAGCGCAGGTCGAGGCGCACGTGCTGATGATGTCCACGAACAACATCTTCAGCCCCTCCAACGGCAGCCCCATCATGTCACCGACCCAAGACATGGTCATGGGGATTTTCTACATGACCACCGACCATATCTCTCCGCCGGTTGACGAGGAGAAGGCCCCGAAGTTCGCCGATGCGTTCGAGGCGATGATGGCGTACGAGTTCGGCTACATCGGCATGCACGACAGAATCCTGGTCCGGATCGATCGGGACCTGGTCGTCCACTCAGTCAAGAGCGACGCGGAGCCCGTCCCGCCGGACCGGCGGATCCTCACGACGGTCGGTCGGGTCATCTTCAACGACGACGCCATCCCGGAGGGCATGCCGTTTTACAATTGCTCGTTGTCGCAGAGGGGATTGGCCCGCGCGGTGGCGGATTGTCACAAGATGCTCGGGCGTGCAAAGACCATCGACCTGCTGGATAAGATCAAGGACATCGGGTTCAGGCACGCCACGCTGGCGGGGTTGTCGTTCGGCGTGACGGACATGCGGATTCCGCAGGCCAAGCAGAAGATCATCGACGCCGCGCAGAAGTCCGTGGACGTGATTGAGCGAGCGTTTCAGGAGGGGAGTCTCACCCGCCTCGAACGGTACAACCAGATCATCGACAAGTGGATTCACGCCCGCGAACTCGTGACCAAGGCCATGATGACCGAGCTCAAGGAGGATTACCGCGACGACAAGAATAACTACCGCTTCCCCGGAGACGAGAACGCCAAGCCCTACCTCAACCCGATCTACCTGATGACGGAGTCCGGAGCGCGGGGCAGCGTGGATCAGATTCGTCAGCTCGCCGGTATGCGAGCGCTGATGGCCAAACCCTCCGGCGAGATCATCGAGACACCGATCAAGTCAAACTTCCGTGAGGGTTTGTCCGTCCTCGAGTACTTCAGCTCGACGCACGGCGCACGGAAGGGACTGGCGGACACGGCGCTGAAGACGGCCGACTCGGGCTACCTTACGCGCAAACTGGCTGACGTGGCGCAAAACGTGGTCGTGAACTTGGTGGATTGCGGCACGATCAACGGCATCACCAAGGAGGCGATTTACAAGGGCGAGGAGGTCGACATCCCGCTTCGCGAGGCCATCATTGGACGCGTTGCGCGGGATGGTATCCGCAACCCGATCACCGACGAGCCGATCGTCGGTGAGAATGAGATCATCACGAAGGAAATCGCCGGTCAGATAGAGGAGCTCGGGCTGGACAAGATACGTGTCCGAAGCCCGATGACGTGCGAGTGCCCCCGTGGTATCTGCGCCCTGTGCTACGGAATGGATATGTCGACCGGTCGGCTTGTCGAGGAGGGGATGGCTGTCGGGATCATCGGCGCCCAGTCAATCGGCGAGCCCGGAACGCAGCTGACGATGCGGACGTTCCACACGGGCGGCGTCGCGCAGAAGACCGCTTTGGAAAACACCTTGCGGGCCTCCCAGAAGGGGATCGTTCGTTACCAGGATCTTCACGCGGTCGAGGTTCCCGGTGAGGGTGGCTCGATGCGCATCATCGCGCTGAAGCGCAACGGCGAGATCCTCGTCGTTGACGAGAAGGGGCGCGAGCTTTCGCGTGACAAGGTTCCTTACGGGGCGACGGTCCGCACCAAGGACGGTGAGCAGGTGTCGAAAGGTGGCACTCTCTGTGAGTGGGACCCGCACCTGACGCCGATCCTGGCCGAGGTCGGCGGGTTCGTACGGTTCCAGGACGTGGCCGACGGAGAGACGGTCCGGTTGGAGCAGGAGGGCGGAAGCTCCAGGTTCGTGGTCATCGAACACAAGGGTGAGAAGCACCCGCAGATCATCATCGAGGACAAAGAGGGCAACGTGCTCGATTACCACTACCTCCCGGCCAAGGCTCGCATCGAGGTCGAGGAAGGGCAGGAGATTCTGCCGGGTATGCTGCTGGCCCGTCAGCCTCGTGCGATGGGCGGGACGCAGGACATCACCGGCGGTCTTCCGCGTGTGACCGAGATCTTCGAGGCCCGCCGACCGAAGGAACCGTCTGTGATGGCGGAGATTTCGGGCCGGGTCGAGATTCGCGCCGACAAGCGACGCGGCAAAATGACCATCGTGGTGACCAGTGAGAGCGGGATGGAGAAGGAACACCATGTCCCGCAGGACAAGCACCTGCTGGTCCACGCCGGAGACCACGTCGAGGCGGGTAATCCGCTGATCGACGGGCCGCTGATCCCGCATGACATTCTGCGGATCAAGGGCGAGGAATCGCTTCAGAAATATCTGCTCGCCGAGGTACAGTCCGTCTATCGGGCCCAGAACGTCACGATCAATGACAAGCACATCGAGGTCATCCTGACGCAGATGTTGAGGAAGGTGAAGATCGAGCAACCGGGGGACTCGATCTTCCTTCCGGGCATGATGGTGGATAAGTTCAAGTTCCGCGTGGAGAACACCCGTCTGGCGGAGAGCGCAATCATCTCCAACGCCGGGGACACGAAAATCGCGGTCGACGCGGTGATGTCCAAGAGCGAGCTTGCTGAAATCAACGACGCCGCGGAGGCGGCGGGCGGCGAGCCCGCCAAGGGTAAGCGTCCCAAGCCCGCCTTGGCGACTGCGATGCTGCTGGGAATCACGAAGGCGAGCTTGTCCAGCGAATCGTTCATCTCCTCCGCGTCGTTCCAGGAAACCACCAAGGTGTTGACCGAGGCGGCGCTGGCGGGGCAGACGGACGAGTTGCGAGGACTCAAGGAAAACGTCATACTGGGGCACCTGATCCCGGCAGGGTCGGGCTTTAAGCGCTATCGCAAAATGCGCGTCAAGTCGCTCGGTGAGCCGCTGCCGCTGTTTGCGGACATCCCGGCGGAAAGAGCGTTTGGAGCCGATCCGTTCGGTCTGGGGCAGGCGCTGGACCCGGCGCCCGGTTCGCTCCCGGGATTCGGTTCGGAGCCGGAGTCGCCGATGATGGTACCTCCGTCACCGTTTGGGTCACCCACGGTTGATGGCAAAGAGTCTCCGTCACCGTTTGGGGTGCCTACGGTTGATGACAAAGAGTCTCTGTCGCCGTTTGCGTCGCCGGCGACCGACCAAACGGATACGACGACGAACGATTCGAGCATGAGTGAAGCCACGACGCAGGATACTTAGGAGGTCATGGCAGGACCTAGGGGACCGACTTTCCGGTCGGTCGCTTGACAGGCTGAAATGCCTGCCCCGCATGAGTCATAGTACCGGCTTGGGGACCTGTTATCGTGGATAATCGGCGAAACGCGAGAGGAACGGAAGCGCAATAGGTAAAGTAGGTATCGAGGAAAGCAATGCCAACGATCAATCAGCTTGTACGTTACGGACGCAAGAAGGTCGTAAAGAAATCGAAGGTGCGTGATCTTGACCGCTGTCCGCAGCGGCGGGCGGTGTGCCTGATCGTCAAAACACAGACGCCCAAGAAACCGAACTCGGCGTTGCGGAAGGTGACCCGTGTGCGTCTGACCAACGGCAAGGAGGTCACCGCGTACATCCCCGGGATCGATCACAATCTTCAGGAACACTCGATCGTCCTGGTGCGCGGAGGTCGTGTGCGGGATCTTCCCGGTGTGCGTTACCATATCATCCGCGGCACGTTGGACGCTTCCGGCGTGGAGGGTGACAAGGAGGGCCGTCCGCGGAACCGCAGCCGGAGCAAGTACGGCGTCAAGCGTCGCAAGTAGCGGTTCTCGAAGGATATCCTTGACAGTACCCGAGGTTTGTTGAGGGTTGTAGCAAGATGCAAACAGAGCGAAAACCGGCAATTTGTCTTTCGACCGCCGGGGCGCAACCTCGCTCCGCGTTGTGGGTGGCGGCCCTGGGTGTGATCGGTTGCTGCGTGATGACGGGGCTGGCGGCGCAGGTGCGGATTCCGATTCCCGGCACGGATGTTCCGATCACGCTTCAGTCGACAGCCGTGTTGCTGACCGGTTTCCTGCTGTCACCCAGGCGAGCGGTCGCGGCCATGCTGCTTTACGTCCTCGCCGGTACGGCGGGGTTGCCGTTCTTCGCGCCGGGCTCGGCGGGCCTCTTGGGGCCGACCGGCGGTTATATTATCGGATTTCTTCCGGCGGCGTGGCTTGTGGGCATGGTGCGCGGCGGGAGGGAGGCGTCGTATGTGCGGTTGCTGTCGGCCGGTGCGCTTGGAACGGCTGTCATTTTCGCCGTCGGCGTGATGTGGCCTTGGCGATTGGCGCTGTACGGTGGTAATCTTCCGACGGCGGTTATGACCGGGGTCCGGCCTTTTGCCGCCAAGGCGGTCGTGCAGCTTCTGCTGGTCGTGACGGCGGTGAAATCGTATCGAGGGTTACGTCGAGGCCGAACGAGCACCGGCGTATTGTGATGGTTTGGGTTGTGTGTTAGAATCTCAGCGCAGGTGGCCGTGTGGCTGCCGCCGAGGGAGTTTCGGAAAGACAGTCGCGATGGCTTTTAAAAAGTGGACAAATTCGGGAACGCAGCTCAAACCGGACGTCCGTTACGAGAGCGTCTTGGTATCGAAGTTCATCAACAGCATCATGTTGGACGGCAAAAAGAGCACCGCAACGCGCGTATTCTACGGCGCGATGGACATCGTCCAGAAACGCATCAAGGACGCGTCGCCGCTGGAGGTGTTCGAGCAGGCGATCAACAACTGCAAGCCCAACGTCGAAGTTCGCTCCAAACGCGTTGGCGGCAGCAACTATCAGGTCCCGATGCCCGTCAACCGCAAGCGGCAGCAGACGCTCGCTTTGCGCTGGCTTCGTGAGGCGGTGCGGTCCAAAAGTGGAAAACCGATGGCCGAGTTTCTGGCCCAGGAGGTCACGGACGCCTACAAGGGGGAAGGAACGGCAGTCACTACGCGGGACAACGTGCACCGGATGGCCGAGGCGAACAAGGCGTTCGCCCACTTTGCCTGGTAGCCAACCGGTTTCTCATACATGGATCGCGAGCCCACCTGGAAGAGCGGGTGGGCTCGTTTCGTAACAGCACCGCGGGCGCGGTGCGGATGTGTCCGGTCACCCGTGCGGGTGGTAACCAGAATGGGCGTGGATCTCTCGACAGTCCGCAACATTGGAATCGCCGCACATATCGATGCCGGTAAGACCACCACTACGGAGCGCATCCTCTACTACACCGGCCGCACCCACAAAATGGGTGACGTCGATCATGGCACGACGATCACCGACTTCGATACCCAGGAGCAGCAACGAGGCATCACGATCTACTCGGCGGCGGTAAGCTGTCCGTGGCAGGGGCACACGATCAATCTGATCGACACGCCCGGCCACGTCGACTTCACGGCCGAGGTCGAGCGATCCCTCCGCGTGCTCGATGGGATGGTGGCGGTCTTCGACGCGAAGGAGGGAGTCGAAGCTCAGTCGGAAACGGTCTGGCGCCAGGCGGGGAAGTACAAGGTCCCCTGCCTCTGCTTCGTCAACAAGATGGACCGGATCGGGGCCGACTTCGAGTATAGCGTGACCTCGATCCGCGAGCGTTTGGGCGCCACGCCGCTGGTGATCGAATGGCCCATCGGGGAGGGGGACGCTTTCCGCGGCGTCATCGACCTGATCGAAATGCAGGCCGTCGAGTTCGAGGCACAGGAACTCGGTGCGAGTTTCCGTGTGATCGACATTCCGCAAGAGATGGCCCCGATCGCTGACACCTGGCGTCACAAGCTGCTCGAAGCGGTGGCGGAGACGTCGGATGAACTGATGGAGGAGTACTTCCAGACCGAGACGCTCCAGCCGGCGAACATCCGCAAGGCCATACGAATCGCCACCCTCAAGAGGGAGCTGACACCCGTGCTTTGCGGCAGCGCGCTTCGCTACGTGGGCGTGCAACCGCTGCTGGACGCCGTCTGTCACTACCTGCCAAGCCCGCTCGATATGCCGCCGGTCAAGGCGTACGACGCGAATCGCACGGATGTCGAGCACGAGATCAGGTGCGATCCGAAGGAGCCGCTGGCCGCACTGGTCTTCAAGGTCGTGACCGAAAAGCCCGTCGATCTGTACTACATCAGAATCTACTCCGGAAAGCTGCGGGCCGGTATGAGGTTGGTCAATGCGGGGACCGGAGAGAAGGAGAACATCACGCGGATCTTCCGGATGTTTGCCAAGAGGCGAGAACAGCTTGACGAGGCGTCAACCGGTGACATCCTGGCTGTCATCGGGCCGAAGTCCGCTCTGACCGGGCACACCCTGTGTGACCGGCGGCGTCTGGTGTTCTTGGAGCCCATCACGTTTCCGGAAACGGTCATCAGCGTGTCCGTCGAGCCGAAATCATCCAAGGATCGCGATCGGTTGTTCGAGGCATTGCGAGCGCTGGAGCGTCAGGACCCGACCATTGCCGTTTCGACCAACGAGGAAACCGGCCAGACGTTGATCTCGGGGATGGGAGAGCTTCATCTCGAGGTTGTGACGCACCAGCTTCGCACGGTCATGAACGTCGACGTGTCGGTTGGCAAACCGCGGGTGTCCTACCGCGAGACCGTTGCGGGTACCGGTGCGGGGGAGGGACATTTCCAGCGGCAAATCGGCGGTCGAGAGCATTTTGCGGCGGTGCGGCTTCGGATTGAGCCACGCCCCCGCGAGGCAGACCGGCCCCACTTCGAGGTGGTCAACGAGATGCCGCCCCAGACTCTTTCCTCGGAGTTCGTCCGGGCGATTGAGACAGGCGTGATGGACGCCGCGCTGAACGGAGTATTGGGTGGTTACCCGGTGATTGACTGGAAGGTGACGATCCTCGGCGGCAAGCAGCGAAACTCCCAAAGCTCGGAGTTGGCGTTCGAGAACGCAGCCAGGGTGGCGTTTTACGATGCGATGCAAGCGGCGGAACCCGTGCTGCTTCAGCCGATCATGGACGTGGAAGTCGTTACGTTCGACGAGTACTTCGGCGCGATTGTCGGGGACCTGAACGCTCGCGGAGCCACGGTCAAACAAGCGCAGATGCGCGGTACCGAGCGGGTGATCTCGGCCGAGGTTCCTCTCGTGGAAATGTTTGGCTACGTGACCAAGCTCCGGAGTCTGTCACAGGGGCGGGCAACGTCGGCCATGGCGCCGTCTCACTACGCACGTGTATCCGAAGCCGAGATGAAAGCCCTAGTGGGTTAACCGGTCGGACACCCAAGAAGTTGTAGGTTTGGGCAGGATCACGCCGGGTGGCTGGACCATCCGCCGGCCGTTGGCGACCCGGCGACTCCGTGACCCGACAGGCTCCCCAGCCGGGCGAGGTAACGCCCCACCGCCACCGGTCGTCCCCGGTTTTGGCACAGGCTGCCAGCATCCTCGACCGAATCACCAAATGCTCATACGCTTATCGGGCAGGGTCGGGAAGCGCGCGGCGTTCGACGGGCCGACGGGGAGGTGATCGGGACGGAGAATGCCCGGATCATCCGGTGGTCGGCCGGCGGGGTTGGCGGAGCTCGGTCTTTCCGGGGTGGTACGGAATTTGCTGATTTCAGCGGTTGACAGTCACATCGAAGGATTTATGCTACTTGGTCTGGCGCATTTTTGGACGAAAGGCGCCTAACAGATACAGGGGATGACTAGGTTTGGGCGCTAAGAAAAGTAGAATTCGGATTCGCATGGAGGCTTATGACGCGCGGGCGCTGGATGCGTCTGCCCGCGAGATCGTCGAGCAAGCCAAGCGGACAAGCGCGAGGGTGCACGGCCCAATTCCATTGCCGACTCGGATCGAGCGGTACACGGTTTTGCGCGGCCCGCACATTGACAAGAAGTCGCGCGAGCAGTTCGAGATTCGCACGCACAAGCGGATCATCGATATCAGCGAGCCGACGGCGCGCACGGTCGAGGCCATCAATCGCATTCAGGTACCCGCCGGTGTGTTCGTGAAAATAAAGACCTAGCGCGGTAACCAGGCCGGGCACGATCCCTGGCGGCGGTTCAGGTGTCGAGCAGTCATTCTTACTTGGAAAGTTGATCAGCCGTGTGAGCCTCATCGCACGGGAGCGTTGAGAGTCGACTCGCGGGGCGAGGTTTCCCCCGAGGATAGGTTTCCCCTTATGAACGTCGGAATCCTAGGCACGAAGATCGGCATGACCCGCATTCTGGGCGAGCGTGGGAACGTGGAGCCCGTGACGGTTGTGAAGGCGGGGCCGTGTGTTGTGCTTCAGGTGAAGACGGTCGAGACCGACGGGTACGATGCGATCCAGCTCGGGTTCGGGGACTGCAAGGCGCATCGCTCGACGGTCCCCATGATCGGTCATGCGGCCAAGGCGGGAAGCGGGCCGAAACGATTCGCCAGGGAAATCCGCCTTACTGAGGCGGCCGAGGTGAAACCGGGTGACGTCGTAACGGTTGACACGTTTTCCGAGGCGGGCGTGAGCTTCGTGGATGTAAGCGGTACGACCAAGGGCAAGGGTTTCGCCGGCGTCATGAAGCGGCACGGCTTCGGTGGGATGGAGGCGTCGCACGGTGTCGAGCGGAAACACCGCTCGGGGGGCAGCATTGGCGGTACGGCGCCTGGTGCCACGGGCCGGGGCGTCCGGAAGGGCAGGCGCATGGCGGGGCACATGGGTTGTGTGATCAAGACGGCCAGCTCGCTGAGGCTTCTCAAGGTCGACCCGGAGAATGATCTGATGCTCGTGCGAGGCAGCATTCCCGGGCCCAACGGCGGTCTCGTGGTGGTTCGCCGGGCGAGGAAGAAGGGCTAGGTTCGATGGTTTCGGTTCCCGTATTCGACATGCAGGGCAAGCGGTTGGGCGAGATCGAGATCGACCCGGCTTCGCTCGGCGGGACCGTGCGCCACCGCCTGATCAAGCAGGCGATGGTGACGTACCTTGACCATCAACGTCAGCGCAGCGCCCGCACGAAGGGCCGGGCGGATGTCGACGGTTCGACCCGGAAGCTCTATCGCCAAAAGGGAACGGGTCGCGCTCGAGTCGGCAACATTCGAACGCCGATTCGGCGTGGCGGCGGCCGGACCTTTGCCAGGCGCATTCCCGGCGCGGTCAAGGAGCTACCGCAGAAGATGCGCCGCCTGGCGCGCAACAGCGCGATTCTGGCGAGGCTTGATGCCGACGATGTGATGGTGCTTGACGGCCTGATGTGTAGCGAACCAAATACGAAGGCAATCGCCACAATGTTAACAGCCCTGGGAATTGACCGGGGCTGTTTGCTTGCACTCGATGAATATGACAGAAACGTGTATCTCTCGGGGCGGAACATCCCCAAGACGGATATCCGTATGGTGGACCAGCTTAACGCCTACGAGGTGATGCGGCGTCGGAAGCTGATCTTTACGAAGCCGGCGTTCGAGCGGTTGGCGCGCGATCCGGTGAACCTGCGGCACGAGGATTAGTGCGGAACAGGGCAAGGCGAGATCGATGGACATCTACCAGATTGTCATACGCCCACTGGTGACGGAGAAAGGCACGTACCAGTCGCAACAGTCCTTTGAGGCGACGCCGAGTCGTTCGGCGCGTGGAGGTTCGTGTGCGTTCGAGGTGCATCCGCGGGCCACGAAACCGATGATCAGGCTGGCGGTGGAGCAGATTTACAACGTGAAGGTACAGTCGGTGCGGACGGCCAACCACAAAGGCAAGCGTCGCCGCTACCGCTATAAAACGGGCAAGACGAGGGATTGGAAGAAGGCGGTGGTGGTGCTCGATGCTAACCACCACATCGACCTGTTCTGATCGGCCGGTGAATTCGAGCAGAGAATAGATGGGCGTCGTCAAGTACAAACCAACGTCTCCGGGTCGACGGGCGTCGTCCGTGAACGATTTCGCGGAGCTTACGGACAAGCATAAGCGTCCGGAGAAGTCGCTGTGCGAGCGGTTGACCAAGCACGGCGGGCGGAATCATCACGGCCGCATCACCGCTCGGCATCGGGGCGGCGGCGCGCGTCGCATCTACCGGCGGATTGACTTCAAGCGCACCAAAGACGGCGTCGTCGGCAAGGTCGTGGCGATCGAGTATGACCCGAACCGGTCGTGCCACATCGCCTTGATCGAATACGGGGACGGCGAGAAGCGATACATTCTGGCTCCGGCGAAATTGCGGGCAGGTGACGAGATCGAGAGCGGCAGGGGTGTCGAGCCGAAGGTTGGCAACGCCATGCCGCTGAAGAACATGCCGCCGGGGATGAATGTTCACAACATCGAGATGAACATCGGCCAGGGCGGCAAGCTCGTGCGGGCCGCCGGCACGTCGGCCAAGCTTCTGTCGCGCAGCGAGTCGTGGGCCATTATTGTCCTGCCGTCCGGCGAGATGCGTGAGGTTCGGGCGGAATGTCGCGGAACGATCGGCCAGGTGGGCAACGTAGAGCATCAGAACCTGCGTTGGGGCAAGGCCGGTCGGATGCGCCACAAAGGCCGCAGACCGCATGTCCGCGGGACGGCCAAAAACCCGGTCGCCCATCCGCTCGGCGGCGGTGAGGGTCGAAGCGGCGGCGGGCGGCACCCGTGCAGTCCGACGGGTGTTCTGGCCAAAGGATCGCGAACGCGCAACCGCAGGAAAGTGTCGAATCGGCGGATTCTCCGTCGGCGCAAGAGCAAGCGCTACGGACAGCTGCCGGTACCCAAGAGATAGGCGTATACGCGGCCGTACGCAGCACTCCGGTGTTGAACGGCGGCCAACGCCGGCGCGTGAAGCGTCGGTGGAGAGGTAGTCGATATGGCACGATCGCAGAAGAAGGGGCCATTCGTCGAAGAGAAGCTGTTCAGGAAGGTGATGAACCTCAAGGCCAGCGGTGCGACGATGGTCATTCGGACTTGGTACCGGCGTTGCACGATCGTTCCGGAGTTCGTCGGCCAGCGGTTCGAGGTTCACAATGGCAAGATGTTCGTGCCGGTTTACGTGACGGAAGACATGGTCGGGCACAAGCTGGGCGAGTTCAGCCCGACGCGCACGTTCCGCGGGCACGCGGCAAGTAGAAGAAGATAGGATTCGGTTACCGTAAGATGGCGGCGCCGAGAAACGCGGCGCGCGGATGCAATCGGCGATGGCAGAGGAACGAATCTGGACGGCTATGCATCGGTTCGCACAGATCGCCCCTCGCAAGGCGAGGTTGGTGATCGATACGATCCGTGACCAACCGTGCAGCGAAGCATTGGAGCAGTTGCGGTTCAATCACCGCCGGGCCGCGCGGATGATCGGTGACGTACTCAAGGCCGCAATGACAAGTGCGGACGAGCAGGAGGCGGAAATGCCCCGCCTTTACGTCAAACAGGCCCGGATCGACGGCGGTCCCTACCAGCGAAGGTGGAGACCGAAGGACCGGGGACGGGCACACCCGATCGCGAAGCGGACGAGTCACATTATCGTGACGGTGACGGAGGCCTGAGCGGCGTGGAGCATCGAATGCTGCACGCAAGCTTGAGGAGTTGATTGTGGGTCAGAAGGTCAACCCTATCGGGTTTCGAATCGGCATCACCGAAGGCTGGCGTTCGCGCTGGTTCGCGCCGAAGGCGGCCTTCGCGGAGTTTCTGGTTGAAGATCAGTTGATCCGCAGGTTCGTTGACAACCGGCTGAACAAGCAGCCGCCCTACGCTGCTGTGGCCAGGGTCGAGATCGAGCGTACGCGTAACGAGGTCAAGGTTTTTCTCCACACGGCCAGGCCCGGTTTGGTGATCGGCGCCAAAGGTGCCGAGGTCGACAAGCTGAAGGAAGAGTTGGAGGACCTGATCGATCGGCAGATCAATCTGAACATCGTTGAGATTCAGGTCCCCGACCTGGACGCCAAGCTGATCGCCGAGTCGATTTCGGAGCAGTTGAAGAAGCGGGCGGGCTTCCGCCGCGTGATGAAGATGCGTATTGAATCGACAATGGCGGCCGGTGCCTTGGGCTGCAAGATCATGTGCAAAGGGCGTCTGGGCGGTTCCGAGATGGCCCGGCAGGAGACGCAGCTCCGCGGCTCGATCCCGCTGCATACGCTTCAGGCCCATGTGGACTACGGCGTGGCAACCTGCCGAACGACCTACGGGACGATCGGGATTAAGGTTTGGGTCTATCGAGGCCGGTACGGAGAGGAAATCACCGGCGAACAGGTAACGCCTCGTGGTCGTGAGGGGCGGCGAGGCAAGCGCGGCTAACGGGCAAAACGCCACGCAAGTCGGGTTGGCGATGGAGATGGTTTGATGGCGTTGATGCCCAAACGAGTGAAGTGGCGCAAGAGCCATCGCGGGAAGATTCGCGGGACCGCTCACCGGGGAAGTACGGTGGCGTTCGGCGAATATGGCCTGCAGTGTATAGGCTCCGGGTGGATCACGGGGCGGCAGATCGAGGCCGGTCGTGTAGCAGCCACCCACTACCTGCACCGCGAGGGCAGGGTCTTCGTGCGGATCTTCCCTCATAAGCCGGTATCGTCCAAGCCGTTGGAGACGCGCATGGGCAAGGGCAAGGGTGACCCCGCGTTTTGGGTCGCGTGCGTGAAGCAGGGTACAGTCCTGTTCGAGATCGGCGGTGTTGAAGAAGAGGTGGCCCGCAACGCGCTGGCGCGCGTGGCGTGCAAAATACCCTACCGCTGCCGATTCGTGAAGCGGCGTCGCGGTTTGTAGGACGGTTCGGTCGGAGTTGGGCGGCGATGAAAATCGGTGAGATTCGCGAAATGAAGTCGATCGAGCTGAGGCACGAGCTCCAGGAGCTGCGCCGGCACGCGTTCGACCTGCGCGCCCAGGCGGTGACCGAGAAGCTTGCGAACCCGTTTCAGATCACCCAGGCCCGGCGGGATATCGCCAGGATTCTGACGGTTCTGCACGAGCGGGGTGAGAAGGTTTGATGGAACGCCCGTCGACGCCGGTTGGCGGTCGGAGTGAGAGGTTGCGATCGTGACGGCAACGTGCTTGTCAGTCTGAGTAAGGAACAAAAGGGCTCATGACATCTGCTTCCGTACAATCCGGTTCCGTGACAAAGCGTGGTGAACGCCCTTGTTGTGTCGGGTTCGTGGTCTCTGACAGTCGCGACAAGACGATCAAGGTTGTCTACGAATACACGCGGAAGCACCCGAAGTACGGCAAGTACATTCGCCGGTCGACGACGTTGCACGCTCACGATGAGAAAAACGAAGCCAAAGTCGGCGACAAGGTGGAGGTGATGGCCTGCCGCCGGTTGTCCAAAACGAAGTGTTGGCGATTGCTCAGGATTATTCGGAGGGCGGCGTAACGCGTGATCCGCGGGGGCGGAGTTGTGACATGGCTCCCGGTGGATCGGCGGATGTCGAGGACGTAGGAATCGCAGTATGATTCAGATGCAGACCATGGTGGATGTGGCTGACAACACCGGGGCGAAGTCCGCCATGGTGTTCAACGTGTACAAGGGCAGCACGTCGCGTCACGGGAAGCGGCGTCTGAAGCGGGCCAAGATCGGCGATATCGTCCTGGTGACGGTGAAGAAGGCGTTGCCCAACAGTGACTTTACGGGCGGAGTGGATCGGAAGGATCGATCCAAGCGGCGCAAGGCGAAGGCTGTGGTCGTTCGCATGAGAGCGCCCACGCGTCGCCCCGACGGCAGTTATGTTCGGTTTGACAGCAACGCCGTTGTCCTGCTCGACGATCGGAATGAGCCTCGCGGCACGCGCATTTTCGGGGCGGTGGCCCGTGAGCTGCGCGAGAAGAACTTCATGAAGATTATTTCCCTTGCGGAAGAAGTGGTCTGATTAGGTGGCGTAATGGCCGTTCGTATTAGGAAAAACGATGTCGTGGTGGTTGTCAGCGGTGATCACCGCGGCGCGCAGGGCAAGGTCCTCCAGATCGACCACAAGAAGCAATCGGTGGTCGTGGAGGGCGTCAACATGGTTTACCGCCACGTCCGCCCGACGCGGCGAAACCCGCAGGGCGGTCGGATTCAGAAGGAAGCCCCGATCCACCTGTCGAACGTGTTGCCTTATGACGCGGGCGCGGGTAAAGGGCTTCGGGTCCATTTCGAGGTGGAAAGGGACGAACATGGCAAGGTTGTCTCGAAGCGGCGTGTCAACACGGCCGGTACGACCTTGCACACGCTGACGCGTGCGGAGAAGGCGACGTAGTACCGGGAGCGGCGAGGTCGCGTCGCGGCGGAGTCGGTTACGATGTCCAGGTTGTTGGAGCGATATGCCAGCGAGATCGGTCCCAAGCTGCGCGAGCAGTTGGAGATCAAGAACCCGATGGCGATCCCCCGCCTCACGAAGGTGGTGGTGTCGATGGGGACGGGTTCGCCGATGCAGGACAAGAACCGAATCGGCGCGGCGGTGGCGGACATGGCTCGGATCACGGGTCAACACCCGCAGGTTCGTTGCGCTCGGATAGCCGTGTCGAATTTCAAAACGCGCCGGGGGATGGAAATCGGTTGTCGCGTGACGCTTCGTGGGAAGCGGATGTACGAGTTCGTGGACCGTTTGATCAACGCCGTGATCCCTCGTATGCGCGACTTTCGCGGGTTGAATCCGAGGAGCTTCGACGGTTACGGCAACTACTCGCTCGGTATTCCGGACCAGTCGATCTTCCCCGAGATTGACACGGCCAAGATTACGTATAACCAGGGTATGAACATTACGTTCGTCACGACGGCGAAGACCGACTCAGACGCGTGGGCGCTGTTGTCTGAGATGGGTATGCCGTTTCGAAGAACGCAAGAGCAGGACAACTGATGGCGACGAAGGCGTGGATCAACAAGGCGAATAAGAAACCGAAGTTCACGGCACGTCGCGTTCGTCGTTGCCAGTTGTGTGGCCGGTCGCGGGCGGTGTACCGTAAGTTCCAGGTATGCCGGATCTGCTTCCGGACTTTGGCGCTCGAGGGCGTGATCCCCGGGGTGCGCAAGGCCAGTTGGTGAACCGCGGGTGCCTGTCGGCACGCCGCATGAACTGCTACGGAAAGCTGCAACGATGTGGTCTGATCCGATTGCTGATATGTTGACCCGAATCCGTAACGCGGTGGGCGTACGGCACAAGCAGGTCACGATCCCGTCCTCCAAACTCAAGGTCGGCGTGGCGCAGGTGCTGAAGGATGAGGGTTACGTCAAGGGTTTCGATGTCATCGAGGATGGCAAGCAGGGTCTCTTGCGGGTCGATCTGAAGTACGGCCCGCGCGGGGAGGACATCATTCGGCACCTTCAGCGTGAATCGCTGGTGAGCCGGCGCGTCTACCGCAAGGTCAAGGAGCTCCCCCGAGTTCTGGACGGCCTGGGGATTGCGATCGTCTCGACGAGCAAGGGCGTGTTGAGCGATCGGAAGTGTCGTGAGTTGAATGTAGGGGGCGAGTTGCTCTGCACCGTGTATTAGGTTTGCTCCGGGTGACCCATGGCGGCCGTGTGCCGTCGGGTCCAAGCGGAATGTCGTTGAGGAAGGTCCGATGTCACGAGTAGGGAAACAGCCGGTTCCGGTGCCTGCCGGTGTGACGGTGAAGCTCACCGGCCGCGAGATAAGCGTCTCGGGGTCGAAGGGTAATCTGTCCTGGACATTTCCCGAGACGGCTGAGGTCTCCTTTGACGAGCCTGGCAAGCAGGTGTGTGTAACGCGCAAGGATGATCGCAAGCAGAGCCGTTCGAATCACGGTTTGACGCGGTCGCTGATCGCCAACATGGTCAAGGGCGTGTCGGAGGGGTTTCAGAAACGGCTTTTGATCTACGGAACGGGATACAACTGCAAGCTCCAGGGCTCTGTACTGCACTTAAACGTTGGATTCATGGGGCGTCGACGTGGTTTGGGTTCCCAGTTCGAGCTTCCGGTCCCTGCGGGGGTTGAGGTTGTCGTGGAGAAGGAAGCGACGCGGGGTGATCATGAACCGGCCCGATTGGTGATTAAGGGTGCCGACAAGCAGCGGGTGGGAGAATTCGCCGCCGAGATTCGTGCGGTGCGAAAGACTGAGCCCTACAAGGGCAAGGGGATTCGGTACGAGGGTGAACACGTCAGGCGCAAGCAGGGTAAGGCCCTCGCGGGCGCCGGCTAGCTGGTTTGAGGTTCTAACTGCCCTGGTAACTGTGGGCGGATGGCTGCAATGGAAGGCCGAAAGATCAAGGTTCAGCGGCGGGTTCGCCGCAAGCGAGGTATTCGCAAGCGCGTCATGGGCACGGCGGAGCGACCCAGGCTCACCGTGTTTCGCAGCGCCAAGCACATTTACGCCCAGATCATCGATGATGATCGCAGCGTGACGTTGTGCTCGGCGAGCACGCGAAGCAAGGCGTTGCGCGACCGGATTACAGACGGCGGGAACGTGAGAGCCGCGAAGGTGGTGGGCACGGCGCTGGGTGAGTCCGCAAAGGCCCGGAACATCGAGGCGGTTTGCTTCGATCGTAGCGGCTTCCGTTTTCACGGACGGGTCAAGGGCCTGGCCGACGCGGCGCGCGAGGCGGGCTTGCGGTTTTAGGTGACCGCGAATGCGGCCGGATCGATCGCGGGGTTGCTCGCGGTGCTGATCCAAGCGAGATGCGAAGATGGTTGGTAGGCGGCCGATTGAATCGGAAGAGACGGGGATTGACGACGTTGTCGTGAAGATCTACCGCTGCGCGACGGTGGTCAAGGGCGGGCGGCGGTTCAGCTTCGGCTCGCTTGTCGTCGCCGGCGATCGCAACGGAAGCGTGGGCGTTGGCTATGGCAAGGCCAAGGAAGTTCCCACGTCCGTGGAGAAGGCCAAGAAGATCGCCGTCCGCGAGATGACGCCGATCATGCTCAACGGTGGAACGATTCCCCATCGGGTGGTCGGGCGGGCCGGTGCGAGCAAGGTGGTCATGGTCCCCGCCAGTCCGGGAACCGGTGTGATCGCCGGTTCGAGCGTGCGGGCGGTACTCGAACTCGCCGGCGTCAAGGACTTGCTAACAAAAAGTTACGGGTCGAACAGCCCCAAGAATCTGGTCCGGGCGACGTTTAACGGGTTGAGGCAGTTGGTCAGCCAGGAAAGCGTGGAACGACTTCGCGGTGTAAAGCTCTCCGGATAGCGTGTTGCGATGAACGTAACGGACATAGTCAAGCTCGCCGGTTCGGACAAGCGTCCGCGGCGCCTGGGTCGGGGCCGGGGTTCCGGTCGGGGTGGAACGTGCGGTCGTGGCCATAAAGGTGCAGGCAGCCGGTCCGGCTATCGTCGCCGCGGGTTACAGGAAGGCGGGCAGATGCCGACGTTTCGGCGCGTGCCCAAGCGCGGTTTCAGCAACGCCCAATTCACGACGCGATACTGCGTCGTCAATGTTGCGGGGCTCGAGGAGCGGTTCGAGATCGGTGCCCACGTAACGGCTCAGGCCTTGTTGGAGGCGGGATTGATTCGCAACCTTCGCTTTCCGGTCAAGGTCCTGGGCGACGGATCGTTGACCAAGAAACTGACGGTGGACGCAAGGAAGTTCAGCAAGACGGCGAAGGAAAAGATCGAGGCGGTCGGCGGCGAGACGAGGCTTGCGTAGGGGTTTGTTCCGCGGCTGTGCCGTTGCGACGTGATGTGACAAGACATGTTTTCGACGTTCCTTAACATCTTCAAGATCCCTGAGCTGCGCAACAAGATCCTGTTTACGATGGGTCTTCTGGCGATCTATCGGATCGGTTTCTGCGTGCCCGTACCCGGTGTGGACCAGGCGGCGATGAGCGCAAAGATGGGCGGCGGCGACGGCGGTCTTGGGGATCTGATGCAGTACTTCCAGCTCTTCACGGGCGGCAACCTGAGTCAGAGCACGATCTTCGGGCTGGGGATCATGCCCTATATTTCCGCCTCGATTATCTTTCAACTTCTCGTGACGGTGGTACCGTCGCTGGAGAAGCTCTCTCAGGAAGGCGATACGGGCCGGCGCAAGATCCAGGAATACACGCGCTACGCCACGGTGTTTCTGTGTCTGATTAACGCGGCGTTCTGGATGAAATACCTGGCCAGCCAGAACTTCGTCTTCCCCCACTACCAGGGGAGTTTCCTCGGGCTGTCCTTCACGTACATGCTTCTCTCGCTGCTTGCCCTGACGACCGGGACGGTGTTCCTGATGTGGTTGGGGGAGCAGATTGACGAGTATGGAATCGGCAATGGGATCTCGCTGATCATCATGGCGGGTATTGTCGTTCGCATGCCGAACGCGGTCATGATGGTTTGGGAAAAACTCAATCTGCGGGGAGCGTCCCGGGCCGGTGAGATGGATATTACGAAGGTCATCTTCCTGATCCTGATGTTCGTGGCCGTGGTGGCGGGGGCCATCCTGATCACGCAGGGGCAGCGGCGCATTCCGATTCAGCAGGCCAAGCAGACGCGGGGCCGTCGCGTGTACGGCGGGCAGCGGCACTACCTGCCGTTACGCGTGAATCACGGCGGCGTCATGCCGATCATCTTCGCCAGCTCGATGTTGATCTTTCCAACGATGGTCTTCAGTTGGTTCTACGGAAACTGGCCCACGACGTTCTGGCGTTTCTTGAGCGACGCGTTTCAGACTGGAAGCTACCTCTACATCGTAGTGTATATCGCGGCGGTCTTCTTTTTCGCGTACTTCTGGACGACGGTGCAGTTCCGTCCCAAGGAGATGGCGAACAATCTGCGGGATTACGGCAGCTTCATTCCCGGTCTCAGACCGGGCAAACGGACGGCGGATTATCTTGAGCGAGTGATGGGGCGCATCACCTATGTAGGCGCCGCTTTTTTGGCGCTGATTGCGATCATCCCGACGCTGGTCGCCCAGGCACTCGAGATTCCATTTGCGGTTTCGGCTTTCCTTGGCGGGACCGGGTTGCTGATTGTGGTCAGCGTAACGCTTGATCTGGTTCAGCGGATCGAGGCGAACCTGATCATGCGAAACTACAAAGGCTTCCTCGGTGGCGAGGGGCCGATTAAGGGCGCTCGTTCGTAAGGATGGATGCGCCGCCTGCACTTGTCGACCTACCGCGGTGCCGGCTGTCCGCGGTGGACAGGGCGACACGGGTATAACAATGGCCCCGGCCGGGTTGGGTGGACCGGGCAGACAGATGGCGGCTCGCGTGACGCAACAGCGAGGCATCATTCTGAAGAGCGCTCGTGAAATCGAGTTGCTGCGAGCGGCGGGGGGCGTCGTATACAACGTGCTGACGAGCGTGAAGGCGCTCGTTGGCCCCGGCGTGACCACTGCCGAGCTGAACGCGGCGGCCGAGGAGATGATCGAGCAGGCCGGTGGAACGGCGCTGTTCAAGGGCGTTACGAGCCCGCAGGCGCGGTTCCCGTTTCCGGCGGCCTTGTGTACGAGCGTCAACGAGACGCTGGTGCATGGGATCCCCGACGATCGGCGGCTCGAGTCGGGAGATATTCTGAGCATCGATTGCGGTGTTCGGTTAGCAGGTTACTGTGGTGACGCAGCCACAACGATCGCGGTCGGAAAGGTGTCGGCCGAGGTGCGACACCTGATGGATGTGACGAGTCGAGCGCTGGACCTGGCGGTGGAGTTGGTCGCGCCCGGGCATATGTGGAGTGACGTGGCCCGGCGGATTCAGTCGCTCGTCGAGAGTAAGAAGCTCTCGGTGGTTCGTGACTTCGTTGGTCACGGTATCGGCCGGGAGATGCACGAGGAGCCGAAGGTCCCGAACTACTGGGATGAGCGGCAGAAGCGTTTCGATTTCGAGCTTGTGGAGGGGATGGTCCTGGCGGTCGAACCGATGGTGAACCTCGGGAACCACCGCGTCGAGTACGCGGGCCCCGACGGTTGGAGCGTCGTGACGCAGGACCGCAAGTACGCCGCCCACTATGAGCATATGATCGCTGTCGTTCGAGGCGGTTCGGACGTGCTCACGGACGGGCGGTAGGAAGTTGCGCTACTTGCCCCGTAGCGGGGCCAACGAGGTGGCATGATGAAGGTGAGGGCAAGCGTTCGGCGGATGTGTGAGAACTGTAAGATCATCAAGCGGAAGGGTGTCGTCCGCGTGATCTGCACGAACCCCCGGCACAAGCAGCGCCAGGGCTAGGGAGGTAAGCCGTGCCACGTATCGCGGGTGTTGACATACCGGCCAATAAGAGGATCGAGTTCTCCTTGCGCTATGTCTACGGGATCGGTCCGAAGATCGCGATGGATGTGCTCAAGGAGGTGCAGATCGAGGTTGGCACCAAGGCTGGCGATCTGACGGAGGAGCAGGTCACGCAGATCAACAGCACGCTTGACCGGAGCTATCAGGTCGAAGGCCAGTTGCGACGAATGGTGCAATCGAACATTGCCCGCCTGAAAGACATTCGCTGCTATCGGGGGTTGCGGCATCGAGCGCACCTTCCGGTGCGCGGGCAGCGAACCCGAACGAACGCACGGACGCGGAAGGGTCCCAAGAAGACTGTGGCGGGCAAGAAGGGTGTGAAAGAACTTCGTTAGTGTTAGTGGAGTTTTCGTGTGGCCAGACGAGCCAGGAAACGCAGGGTGCGGCGGAATGTGGCGAGGGGTATTGCCCACGTCAAGGTATCGTTCAACAATACGCTTATCACCCTGACCGATATGAACGGCGATGTGTTGTGGCGTGCCTCCGCGGGGACGGTTGGCTTCAAGGGGACGCGCAAGAGCACGCCGTTCGCGGCGCAGCGGGCAGTGGAACAGGCCGCCGCCGCCGCTCGTAAGTCGGGTATGGTGGAGGTGGAGGTTCGGGTGAAGGGAGCGGGCTCCGGGCGCGACGCGGCGATCACCGCGCTTCAGGCCGCCGGGCTTCGCATCCACTCGATCGAGGACGTGACGCCGCTGCCACATAACGGGTGTCGTCCATCAAAGAGACGACGGGTGTAAGAGATTCACGAGTGCGCGTGGGCTCTCGGTCGCGGTAAGGGATCGTGGCCCCGTCGTGCGGATTCGGGGATTCGATAAGGACCATGGGACGCTATATCGGACCAGTTTGTCGCCTCTGTCGTCGAGAAGGCGTGAAGTTGATGCTCAAAGGCGCGCGCTGCGAAACGGCAAAGTGTGCCATGGAGCGTCAGTGGCGCAACAAGCCGCCGGGAATGCACGTGTGGCGGCGGCGCCGAAAGGGTACCAACTACGGTATCCGTCTTCGTGAGAAGCAGAAGGTCAAGCGGTATTACGGCGTGTTCGAGCGCCAGTTTATGATCTATTTCAGGATGGCGGAGCGAGCGAGGGGCAACACGGGTGAGGCTTTGCTGAGTCTTCTGGAGCGCCGTCTCGACAATGTGGTTTGGAAGCTCGGTTTCTCGCCGTCGCATCGCGGCGCGAGAAACGCGATTGCGCACGGCCACGTTTACGTCAATGGCCGGCGCGTGAATCGGCCGAGCTACCTTGTTCGTGAGGACGATCGGATCACCGCCAAGCCGTCCGAGCGCAGCCAGAAGTTCATCCGGGCGGCGGTTGGAGATCAGGGACCAGCGATGCAACCTTGGTTGCAGTTGGATGCACAGCGTCTGGAGGCGGTCGTTGCGGCCTTGCCGACGCGCGAGGACGTGCAGATCCCGGTCGAGGAGCAGCTTATTATCGAGATGTGTAGTCGCTAAGCGCTGACGCCCGATGGGGCGGACCGGCGCCGTTGCCAGTGACCGGTTCGGCCCCGGGTCCTTCTGGTTGGAGATCATCCCGATGCGCATGATGTGGCGAGGATTGGAGCTACCGGCTCGCGTCGTTTGTGACGAAGCGGTCAGTGACGATTCGTATGGGCGGTTCATGGTTGAACCGTTCGAGCAGGGATTCGGCACGACGATCGGGAATTCCCTGCGCCGAGTCCTGCTGTCCAGCCTGGAGGGGGCGGCCGTCACGGCGGTCAAGATAGCCGGCGTCCCACATGAGTTCGCAAGCATCGACGGCGTGCTGGAAGATGTGACGGATATTCTGCTGAACATCAAGGGGATCGTGCTGAGCCTGGATGGAGAGGGGCCCAGGACGATCACGGTCCAACGTGACACGGCCGGTGAGATAACGGCTGGTGACCTTGTGACAGAGCCGATGATTTCGGTCGCCAATCTCGACCACCACATCGCCACGCTGACCGTGGATGTCCCGTTTCACGCCGAGATGACGGTGAATACGGGGCGCGGTTATGCGACCGCGAGCGACAACCGCGGTCCCGAGCAGGAGATCGGCGTGATCCCGATCGACTCGGTCTTCTCGCCCGTGGTGCGCGTGCGGTTCCGCACGGAGAACATGCGTGTCGGTCAGCGGACGAACTACGATCGGCTCGTGCTGGAGGTGTGGACGAAGGGGACGGTCCTTCCCGAGGACGCACTGCTGGAGGCGGGTTTGATTCTGCGAAAGCACCTCAACCCGTTTGTGATGTGTCATGAGCTCGGCGAGAGCGTGGTCACGCCGTCGAAACCGGTGGAGGGAAAACTGGGCCTTTCAGATCGTGATTCCGCGACGGAGGAACTGCTTGGCAAGCCCGTGTCCATCCTGAGCCTATCCGTTCGGGCGAGCAACTGCCTCGAGGCTGCCAGAATCGGGACGATCAATGAACTGATCTCGAAAACGGAGGGAGACCTCCTTCGGGTCCGAAGCTTCGGCAAGACCTCGCTGCACGAGGTTGAACGTAAGCTGGCTGATTTGAAGCTTTCGTTGGGTATGAACCTTGACGAACCGCCCCCCCCCACGGCCGATCCGCCGGTGGGTGAACTGCCGACCGGGCCAGACGCCGCTGAATCGCCGGCGCCGCCGACTGCCGAAGGGGGGGATGCACCTCCACCGCCGCTCCAGGACCAGGGAAGCGACTCGCCTACGAATGGGGAATCAGGGCCCATGGAGGTTTTCAGTATGCCGGACTGATCGCCGGGCGGCATCGGCCACCCCGTCGTTCTTCCGGACCAGCGGATAAATGTTATGCGACACCGTGTTCATCATCGGAAGCTGAATCGGACCTCGGAGCACCGGATCGCGCTGCACCGCAACCTGGCGCAGAGTCTCATCCAGCATGGTCAGATCACGACGACACTCGCCAAGGGCAAGGACATCCAGCCGTTTGTCGAGCGCCTCATCACACTCGCGGTCAAGACGCGTGAGCGGGCGGCGGCGAACGATCCGGCCGGTTCATTGCGGGCGCGTAGAGTGATCCGCCGACTTCTCGGCGATCGCGGTTTGATCCCGGCGGAACACCAGGAGGCGTATGATGGCATGTCGGACGCGGCGCGCAATAAGATCATGCGAATGGCCAGCGGTCGGCGCCACCGTACCGGTGAGCCCCGGGGCAAGTTGGCTTTCACCGCCGAATCCGTCGTGCATCGTCTCATCGAGACCGTTGCGCCGCGTTATGAAGATCGTCCCGGCGGTTACACACGTTTGATTCGTCTGCCCGGTAAGAGGTTGGGGGATGCGTCCCTTCAAGCCGTCATTCAGCTTGTCGGTGATGAGGAGGCTCCGACCTCGCTGACCAAGCCAAAGAGGTCGGCCCGCAAGCGGCGATCCGATGCGCGATACGCGGCCGCGATCAGGGCCGCGAGAGATCTGGCAAAGGGCGATCGCGGGCCTGTCGCCGCACCCGAGGCGGAAGACTCCACTACGGCCGAGGATCAACCGGCCGCTGAGCAGAAGGCGCCCGAGGGCCAGGCTTCCGAGCAAGAGTAAGGCGAGAAGTAGGCGAAGCACCGATCGCGCGCAACCGCCGCGATTCTCCGGTTTCACGCCGATCCGCTTCTTGGGCGGCGTCCCCCACGTCCGGTTGGCGTGTGCTGCCATGGTCATGTCAGGAGAGAGTGTTATGTCACGTGACGCCGATTGTGTGTTCTGCAAGATCGTAGCGGGTGAGATCCCGTCGACCGCAGTCTATCAGGACGATGCGATCTACTCTTTTCTCGACATCGGCCCGTTGGCTGAGGGGCACCTGCTCGTCATCCCGCGCGACCACTACGTCAACCTGATGGATATGCCGCCCGAGTTGTGTGGGCGGCTGGCCTCGATGATCCCGACCTTGGGCAAGGCCGTGCTGAAGGTCACATCGGCAAGCGGGTTCAACCTGTTATGCAACCAGGGCTCGGTGGCGGGGCAGGTTGTGCCCCACGTGCATTTCCATTTCATCCCCCGGAACGAGGGGGACGGTCTGGGCTATCGATGGAACGCCGGAACGTACCCCAACGGTAAGCTCGATCAGCTTATCGAGGCTTACCGGGCTGCCCTGGCTTCGCGGTAACACAAGAAACTCGATGGGCCGCCGGCCCGGCGCCCTACCCTACCGAGTCTGCACGGCGAACACATCGATCACGGGATGTGGCGAATCCCGGTTTGCCGGTTGGCTACTCACCCAGCACCTGAACGATGATCCGTCGATCTCGTGGACGCGTATCGAAATCGATCAGGATGATCTGCTGCCACGTGCCGAGCTGAAGCCGGCGGTCGATAAAGGGAATCGTTAGGCTCGGTCCGAGGAGCGATGCTCGCACGTGGGCATGGCCATTGTCGTCGTGCCAGGTCTCCTCGTGGACGTATCGCCCATCGCGCGGGGCGATCCCCTCAAAAGCGGCTTCCAGATCGTGGTTGGCAAGTCCGGGCTCGAACTCGGTGGTCGTGATGCCGGCCGTCGATCCTATGACCGAAACGGTGACGATCCCGGAAGAAAGCTTGCCTGCGTCGACGCATTGGGCGACCTGGTCGGTGATGTTGACCACGTGGTTGTTGCCCCGCGTCTTGGCCTCAATATGATGCGATTCGACAGCCATGTGGATCAGTCTAGCATCGGGACGACTTCGATCAACCGGGGTTTGCGGGAAGAAGTCACCTCCCCTGTCCCCGTCCGCCCACAGCGCTTAGCATGGTGGGATCATGGCCACGTTGGACTACAGGACAGCCGGTGAGTCGCATGGACAGAGCCTGATCGCGCTGATCGAGGGTATGCCCGCCGGGGTCGCCGTGGACGTTGGCCTGATCAACGCAGAACTGGCACGCCGGCAAGGCGGGCGCGGGCGCGGCGGGCGGATGCAGATTGAGCACGACACGGCTGACATCCTATCCGGTCTGCGCGGCGGCGTGACGATCGGCTCACCTGTCGCAATCCGGATTGTCAACCGGGATTCGCGGATTGACCAGGCGCCGCCGATCCACCGTCCTCGACCGGGACATGCCGACCTGGCGGGCAGTCTGAAGTGGCTGACGACGGACTGCCGGAGCGTGTTGGAGCGGGCATCGGCGCGAGAGACAGCCGCCCGGGTGGCGGCGGGGGCCCTGTCGCGGTCTTTGCTGAAACCGTTTGGGATTGACGTCGCCGGGTACGTAGTGCGGATCGGCGATGTCGGCGCCAAGGTGCCATCCGATGGCACTCTTGATGAGCTTCGGGCCGTGCGAGACGCGAACGAGGTTTACTGCCCTGATGCGGCGGCCGCCGGCAAGATGACTGCCGTCATCGAGCGGGCCGAGGCCGACAAGGATACCGCGGGTGGGATCGTGGAGGTTCGGGTCCACGGTCATCCGCCGGGTCTGGGCTCGTGCATGTGCCGGGAGGACAGGTTGGATGGTCGGTTGATGCAAGCGCTGGGATCGATCCAGGCGATCAAGGGCGTTGAGATCGGTTTGGGGTTTGCGGCGGCTGAATTGCCGGGAAGTCGCGTACATGATGAGATCGACTTCGACCCGACTGTTTCCGATCGTTCCGGTTTTGGCTTTGTGCGAAGGTCGAACAATGCCGGCGGGATCGAGGGCGGCATCACCAACGGTATGCCGATCGTCCTGCGAGCGGCGATGAAACCGATCAGCACGCTTCGGCGCGGACTTGACAGCGTCAACCTTGTGTCAAAGAAGCCCGAACGCAGTGACTACGAGCGGAGCGATACGTGTGCGGTGCCCGCAGCCAGTGTCGTGGCGGAAAACGTGGTCGCCTTTGAGATCGCCCGGGCGTTTGTCGAAAAGTTCGGTGGGGATACGGTGGCTGAGGTCCGGGCGGCGTACGATTTCTACGTTGAGTCCGTCCGTTCACTCGGGCAGGGGTCGCCGGATGCATGATCGAACACTTGCCGCGTTTCACCGTGGATCATGACTGTCGGGCTTGGCCGACGTCTCGATCGCGGCGATAATACACAAGACTTGCACACGCATCTTTCGCTGCGGCTGTGGCGGAATTGGCAGACGCGCTAGACTTAGGATCTAGTTCCCGAAAGGGAGTGGAGGTTCGAGTCCTCTCAGCCGCATTGGCGTTTTCACACCCAAAACCACGCATAACAGCCCGAGAACGCGGATTCTCAGCGTCATCACAGCGCGACGCTCCCGCCTGCTTGGAAGGGGCAACACTGCACGAAAGTGAAGGCTTCTGCGTGTTTACGCGGCACATTTGGTGCTGTATTTGGTCCTGCCCGGTTGGCGCACCGTCGGTGCCCGTGCGCACGGCCGATTGCGCTTCCGTTTCGTCGTAGGTGGGCAGGCACGCCACCGCGCCGAACGTGTCAATGAGCTGCATGTCGGTGTACGTTGTGGCCGTCAATCGGTAGTCCGTGTGCCGTGCCAACTCCTGCACGATGCGCGGTGGAAGTCCAGCTTTTTGCAGCTCGGTCACGTAGGTCACGCGCAGCGAGTGGAACCCCGCAATACGACCGTCATCGGTTCGGTATTTGATGTCCGCACGCTTGATGTCGTTCCCCCACGTCGACCATGTCGGCACGGAGCGGAACACACGGCCGGTCGGTGTGTGCCCCATCGGTCGAGCTTCCCGCAGACGAGCTGCAAGGTCAGCCGAAAGTGGCAGCGTGTCCGCCCGCTTGGCCTTCGTCGCCTCAGCGCGGAGCTTCACGCACGGTCGGGTCGGATTGTCGATGTTCAGGTCACGCCATTGCAGCTCCCGAATCTCACGTTTCCGAAGTCCGGTTCCGAGGGCCACGCGGTAAACCAGCTCACGCGGCCCCGCCACCCGCAAGAGCCGCTCGCACTCTTGACCTTCGAGCGCTCGCCGCTCACGCTTCCGCCCGCTTGTCTCGTCGACGCGCTTGATGTGGTCTGCCGGATTCACGTCGAGCCGTTGCGTCTCAACACACCATGCACCGAAGCCGTTGAGGGTCCGCACGATGTTGTTGAGTGTTGTGGGTGCCAGCCCTTCCGCCTTGCGCTCCGACAGGTGTTTTGCCAGCGAATCCCGCCCGACGTCGACCAGTTGACGCCAGCCGCAGGCCCCGCCGACGTTCGTGAGACACCGACGGACGTTTGCGACGTACATGGCGCTGCAACCAGCCGTCTCCAGCTCGGCGACGTAGTCGGCCACGTTGTCCGCGTACTTGCCTCGGCGTTTGCCCGCCAGCTCCGACACGAGCCCGAGAGATTCGAGCAACCGGCGCGGGAGCCGCTTCATCGTCTCCGGGTCGGGCGGCTCGCCAGCGTTCATCCGGTCGATGGCTGCCTGCAACATCGTCGCCCACGACTCGGACACGCCCGCATCCGTGCAGAGGCGGACACGCTTGAACCTATACGGCGCAAGCCGGATGTTGCGGTGCCAGTCACCAGATGCTTCGCGTTTGCCGCGCTTGGCTTTGCCCGCCGTTCCCAGTTTGAAGAGCTTTCCCATGATGCACCTACTTTCGCTTTGCCCGCAGCTCGACCCCGAGCACGTCCGCCAGCCTCGACGCCGTTTCCATCCGGATGTCACGTTCTCCGCCAATGAACCGATGCACGACGCTGTAGGACACGCCCGACCGTTTACACAGCTCGAATCGGCTCATGCCGCTAGCCTCGAAAGCCGCCCGGAGCTGCTCAGCCAAATCAACTCGTCTCTCTCGTTTCTTACTCATACGTCCCATGATATCCCTATCGGCACACTGCGTCAACCACGATATCCGGATTTTACGGATATTCTCCCGCCCTCCGCATCCGGGCCAGAATCTCCGCGTAGGCGTCCCACTCCGCCGCTCCCCTGCACTGGCCACCCAGATACTGCCGGAAACCGGCCCGCTCCTCAAACTCGGAGCGCCTGTCCGGGGGCAGGGCCTCCACGCGGAGCTGGAAAAGGACATCGGCTTTGTGTGCCAGCAGGTGGCGAGCTATCGGCTCGGCGCTCCGTGGTCCGCGAACCA
>CBDUZO010000024.1:0-46345 GCA_965371725.1 uncultured Phycisphaerales bacterium | reverse complement strand
CTTTTCGTTAGAAAAGGGTGGGGGACAGATCGAGCAGGCGAAAACGTCTCGAACAGCCGTCCGTCCCCCACCCTTCGCTCCGCGAAGAATGGGGCACCATCAGCCCTACTACTATCGGGATCATTCGAAGGCATGATATACTACCATAAGAGGGTGCCCCGTCCTTTTCGTTAGAAAAGGGTGGGGGACAGATCGAGCAGGCGAAAACGTCTCGAACAACCGTCCGTCCCCCACCCTTCGCTCCGCGAAGAATGGGGCACCATCATGGCTTTGCCACCGATTCCGTCGCGCGTGGCAAAACCGCTCTGTGGCTCCCGGCGTGCCGGGACTCTGTAACTGACGAGACCGCTCCGTGGCCGATCCGATGCGCACGTTCTTCACAAGACAGTATGCCAGACCGCCCCATGCGGTCAGTCGCACCGAAAAGACGGTCGGAATCCTCGTTCTTTCGCTTGCCGCGGGTATCGTGGTGGCCTTTGCGATCCACGCGGGAACGCCGGAGACAACCGGAACCGAACCGTCGCCGCCGGCGGTTCTCACGCCTCGGGTCGCGGAGGTCGCCGATGCTCACAACCCATTCCCCGATCCGGGGATCGAGGGCTGGCTGCCACCGCGCCGCGCTTTCCATTACACGCCGGAGACGCTCTACCGGAAGATCGACGGACGCGCGGACGCGTTTCTGCGGTTTCACGTGGCGGGACTCACGTTCGGCACGTACCATCGCCGGGATGACGCCGCTCGAACGGTGGACGTGTACTGGTATCGCTTCGAGAAGCCCGAAAACGCCATGGATATGTACCGCTCCGAGGCACCGCCCGACGCCACGTCGGTGACCGTCGGACGCGAGGGATACCTGGCGGGTGCAGCCGTCTTCTTCTGCAAAGGATCGAGCTACGTCCAGGTGCTTCCCGGCGGTCTGAGCGAAGAGGACGAACTGGCGGCGCTCGCCATCGCCGGTCGAATCGCCGCCGCCTGCAATGCGGCCGAACCATCGGACGACACGAACGATGGACAATGAAGCGTGACCCGCACGGGCTCACCGCGATCGTACCGTCAGTATGGGAGATACTTCAGCCGTGCATGATGATGCCAAGTCGATGACACGGCGTGAGGCGTTGATCCGAGGCGCGGGGGCTGTCGTCACCGCCGGAGCGGCCGTCGCTGGTGGCTATCTGCTGCTCGACCCCGGCAACGGCGCGCGTTCCGCCGACGTGCCCGATCGGGAGCTACGACTCAAGAACTACTTCGCCGATATCGACTTCCCCACTGCCAACCCACGAATCAGCATCGCAACCGGGGGGCAAGGAGACATCGAGCGCATGGTGCGCGCCGCCGTCGAGGGACTCGCGCCGTCGGAGGGCATGAAACGGTTCGTTTCCAAGGGCGATGTCGTCCTGATCAAGCCGAACGTCGGGTTTGACCGTGCCCCGCAATTCGGCGCGACGACCCACCCCGAGGTCATTCGATCGGTACTTCGCCTCTGCCGCGAAGCCGGCGCACAAACGTTGCTCGTCGCCGACAACCCCATCGAGTCTCCGGAAGTGTGCTTCCTGAGATCGAGAATCAAGCACGCGGCGCAGGTGGAGGGAGCGACGATCCACCTGCCAACCGCGCGTGCCTTCAGAAGTGTGAGCATCCGCGACAACCGCAAACCGGCGCGCCTGCGCCCCGACCCAATCGAGGCGCGGGCGCTGACGCGATGGCCGGTCTTCTACGAACCGCTCGCCAAAGCCACCAAGGTCATCGGCGTGGCACCGATCAAGGATCACAACCTGTGCAGCGCCTCGATGAACATGAAGAACTGGTACGGGCTGCTCGGTGGGCCGAGGAACCGGTTGCACCGGGCGATTCATGCCACCATCAGTGACCTCGCCCTGATGATGAGCCCCACGCTGGTGATCGCCGACGGTACGCGTGTCATGATGAGGAGCGGCCCGACCGGCGGACGCCTCAGCGACGTCAAACCCGGCGGCGAGATGAACCGGCCCACGATCGTCGCCTCCGTCGATCAGGTCGCCTGCGATGCGTGGTGCTATCAGCATCTTCTGGGACGTGACCCGGCCGGGCTTGCCTATCTCGAACTGGCCCATCGCAAGATCGCAGCACAGACTGCCGGCGGCGTGAGACGTTTCGGCGAGTGTGACTGGCAGGCGTACAAACGACAGGGCAAAATCGTGATAGCGAGCGTGTAACGGCATGACGATCGCGGATCAACACAAGACAGAGCCCGATTCACGCCGCCCGGCGAGTCGTGATGGCGAGGCCGCTCTGTGGCTGAACCTGACGCGAATCACGACGATCCGCATCATCGTTCAGACCCTGATGTTCTCCCTGTTCCTCGCTTTCCTCGTGCTCACCACGTTTTCACACCTGGATGAGTTTCCCAATCTGCGGTATTGGGTGGGCAAGATTCTGGAAGTCGACCCACTGATCGCGATTGCGACCGCCCTCGCCACGCACACCGTCTACAAGGGCCTGCTCTGGTCGTTGGTCATCCTGATCCCCACGTTCTTCCTGGGTCGGTTCTTCTGTGAATGGGTGTGTCCCTATGGAATCCTGCACCATGTCGTGGGCTGGCTGTTGCACGGATTCGACTCGGAGCAGATGATCGAGGCAAACCGGTACAAACCGATGTACCGGGTCAAGTATTACATTCTGACCGCCCTGCTCGTGGCGGCCTTGTTCGGAACGCTGCAAATCGGGCTCATCGACCCGATCTGTCTCATCTACCGCTCGTTCACCGGTGCCATGCTGCCAACGGCCGAACTGGCCTTGTTTGGCGATTCCCGCGTTCATCAAGGCGCGTGGTTGATCGGGTTTGTGCTATTCGGCCTCGTGGCGATGAACCTCGTCATTCCGCGATTCTTCTGTCGCGTGCTCTGCCCGCTTGGCGCGTTGTTGGGTGTCCTAAGCCGGTTCGCCTGGTGGCGAATCGAGCGTGACCCGGCGGCTTGTGTCGGCTGCAACCGATGCCTCACGCACTGCGAGGGCGCGTGCGATCCTCACGCTCAGCTTCGTACAAGTGAATGCGTCCTTTGCTTCAACTGCATCGAGGACTGCCCGGAAGGCGCATTGCGTTTCGCCTTCATGCCGCCCACGGAGCACGAGGTGATCGGTCCCGACGTCTCCCGCCGCAAAGTGATCTTCGCGGCTGTCACCGGCGCACTGTTCTTCCCGTTTGTCCGGACCTCCGGCCCCCGGCGCGCCGTCTCGGCCACAAAGCAGCTCGACCGCCACCGGGACTCTGTGGACGTTCACGCCACGTCATCGCGCCTCATTCGCCCGCCCGGTTCGCTTGATGAGCTGAACTTTCTGAGTCGCTGCATCAAGTGCAACCAGTGTGTTCGCGTGTGTCCGACCAACGCACTTCAGCCGGCCTGGTTCGAATCGGGTCTGGAGGGGCTTTGGACCCCGATCTTCAACTTCCGAATCGGGCACTGCCAATTAAACTGCACCGCCTGTACGCGGGTCTGCCCCACCGGTGCCATCGAGCGACTCTCGATCGATCGAAAGCTCGGGCAGGGTGATTTCACCGACACCGGTCCAATCAGAATCGGCACGGCGCACATCGATCCCGCGCGATGCCTGCCGATCAGCAAAGGCATTCCCTGCGTCGTCTGCGAGGAGGTCTGCCCGACAAGCCCAAAGGCGATCTACGGCGAGAACCTTCTGCCGGCTGCCGGCCGCAGTGCCACCGCTCCGCCGCAGCAGGAGATCAGGGTCCCGAGGGTGGACGCGAATCTCTGCATCGGATGCGGAATCTGCGAGCGATTCTGCCCCGTCGTCGGGGAGAGGGGTGCCATCTTCATCACGGCTGACGGTCAAACACGGTCGGAGGCGTGATTACTGGTTATACAAGATCCAGTTCCAGAGTGCCGACTCCCCGCCAGCGAGCCGCGGGCTGCCGCAAGGCGGCTCTGCCGCGCCCGCGCGGGCCCGCCCGGAGGATGATGCTACGCAGTTCGGAACGCTCAATCTGCGTTTCCATCTACGGCCGCAAAATCGAGGTCCTCCGCGTTCTCACGGGCGACCATTGCAATCGCACCCGAGTTCTGCTATGAGTCCGGCAAGGAGTAAGAAACCATGAGGAAAATGTGTGGCTTGGTCATTGCAGTGCTCCTGCCGTTGTCTGCGTTGAGTACGGGCGGATGTACGACAATCAGCGGGAGAAGGTGTAGCTTTTGGATCGACATGTATTCCGGCGAGCCGGTTTTGCGCGAGGACATGCTGGAAGACTTGGCCGGCGCACGTGTGATCTACATCGGCGAGTGTCATACCCTGGCCCGGCACCATAAAACGCAGCGGCGGATCGTCTCCGACCTGGCGCGGGGCGTTCCGATCGTGCTGGCGATGGAACAGATGGAGGCCTTCAATCAGCCGGCCTTGGACCGCTACGCAGCCGGTGAGATCAGCTTCGAGGAGCTGGCGAAGCAAACCGATTGGGCCGAGCGATGGGCGAACTATCAGCAGTATCGGCATGTGCTGGAGACGGCCCGGAAAACCGGCGCGCCGATGGTCGCGCTGAACGCCAGAGCCGAGATCATCCGCGAGGTCGGGCGGAAGGGACTCGACGGGCTCGATGCCGAGCAACGCGAGCAGCTTCCATCGGAGATGAGTTTTGACGATCCGATGTACGAACGGCATCTGCGAATCAGAATGATGATGCACGCCTCGGTGGAGGAGGATCGGCTCCGTAAAATGTTCGAGGCGCAGGTGTCGCGTGACGAGGCGATGGCAGACCGACTTGCCGCCTTCATGCAAACGGAGCAGGCTGAAGGCCGAACGGCCATTGTGCTCATCGGTGCCGGACACGTTTCTCACGGACTGGGAACGCCCGATCGCGTGCGGCGTCGAATGCCGGGTATCGAGGATCGTATTATCGTTCTTACCGAGAGCGGCGATCTCAAGCTACCGCCGAAAGTCAAAGCCATGATGCGCGAGATCACGATCACGCACGAGCAACTGCGACACCTACAAAGGCCTTTTGCGGACTACCTGTTTGCCAGGAGACTGAAACCCTAGTCCATTCAGACACTTGGAATTGGCGGCGGGAAGGGCGTAGCGGTCAAAGTGGATGGGCAGTACCCATTTGATTTCGGTGTGGTAACAGGGCTTCGGCCGACCCTTGGGTGACTTGCAGCGGTACAGCGCCGGTGCCCCGTCCTTTTCGTTAGATGGTGGACGGACTGAGCAGCCGAAGACATCTCGAACAACCGTCCGACACCCTGCCTGACGGTCTCGGAGCGTGCCTGGGCCACTGCCCGCGGGGAGCGATCAAGCTTGAGCGCCGCGAGGCGAACGAGTTCGACGAGGCAGCCGTCGTGGACCGGGTGCCCGGTGTGCCGTTGCCTGCTGCTCCGCCGTGGCAAGTACTGTGCAGAGTGTGGTAGCCGTACTTGGAACGAGGATGCCTTTCCCGACTGGATCGATCCACGTATAATTGCGCTATGCGTTACGAAGGTTCCGTCTATCGTCCGCCAAGCGAGGCCAACTCTCTCCTCCTCCAGGCCACCATCGGTTGCTCATGGAATCACTGCACCTACTGCGCCACGTACGAAGGAAAGCAGTTCCGCGTACGCCCCCTGGCTGAGACGCTCGAGGACATTGCCCAAGCCGGGCGCGACTATGGTGCTCAGGTCCGCAAGGTCTTTGTCATGGACGGCGATGCCCTGGCAATGGAACTTGAACTGTGGGAGCCGATCCTCCAGTCGCTCCGCGATGCGTTTCCCAACCTGCGCCGCGTGAGCTGCTATGCCACGGCCTTGAACCTGCTGGCTAAACCCCAGCACGAATTGCAGCGCTTGCGCGATCTGGGGTTGGAACTGCTCTACATCGGCCCGGAGTCGGGCGACGACATCACGCTGAAACGCATCGCCAAAGGCGCCAACTCGGCCGATCATGTCGAGGCTGCAGCCAAGGCTCGCCAGGCAGGCATGAAGCAATCGCTGATCTTCCTGCTCGGTGCGGGCGGCGCTGATCGCAGTGTGGAACACGCCACAGCTTCCGCCCGACTCGCCTCCGCGATGGACCCCGAGTTTCTGTCGACCTTGACGCTGATGCTCATCCCCTCCACGCCGATCCACAAGCTCGCCCAGAGCAATCGCTTTCAGATGCCGAGCGTCGAGTGCCTTTTGGGTGAGCTGCGCATCATCGTCGCGGAGACCGACCCGACCGACACCATCTTCCGCTGCAATCACGCCTCCAACTATCTGCCTATCGGAGGCCGGCTCCCGCGAGATCGTCAAGCCATCCTCCAGAAAATTGATGCGGCTCTCTCCGGCGAAGTGCCTTTCCGAGCCGAATGGTCCCGAGGACTGTAGAGCGTTTTCGGGAATCGTGTAGCGGAACCCCCCTTTCATCCCCCCTTGACAAGGGGGGAAAGAGGGGGGTCGGTCGCTATACAAGATGGTACACCCGCCGGACCATTGGTGCGCCAAGCGGCGTTGCCCTCGATGCGCGAATGGGCTATGCTGTTCCGGTCGTTCGGTTGGGCGTCAGCGGGCGGGGCTGACACCGGCCGGCCAGGGCACAAACCCGTCGCGAGTGGTAATCCAATGAACAAGCGTGTCGCAATCCGTGGGTGGGTCGGCGTTGTCGCAATCGGTCTAACGGCGGTTCTCTCGACCGCCGCCGTCGCGGAGGACACCGGAAAGGTCCGGGACCGAAGTGAGATCGAGACGAAGTATCTGTGGGCAACGGAGAACATCTTCCCCAACATTGAGGCATGGGAAGAAGAGTTCAAAGCCGTCGACAAGATGGTCGAGCAGATGCCGAAGTACAAGGGCACGCTCAGTAAGGGCGCGGACAAGCTCTATGAAGCCGTGAAGTTCCAAGACCAGCTGGAACCGCGCCTGTCGCGCGTCTACGTGTACGCGTCGTTGCTTTCCGACCAGGACACAACCGTTGGAGAGAACCAGGCACTGAAAGCGCGAGCGCGATCGCTGGCAATCAAATACGGGCAGTCGACGTCTTGGATGCAGCCGGAGCTGACGGCGATCCCGTGGGAGAAGATCGATTCCTGGATGCGCGAGAAGTCGGAGCTCGGGCTCTACCGGCAGGCGTTCGACGATCTGTTCCGACAGAAGAAGTACATCCTCTCTCCGCGGGAAGAGGAGCTGATGGCGATGATGGGCGAGGTCCGCAGCACGCCCCGTAACGCCTACAACCTGCTCGCCAACGCCGACCTCGAGTATCCCACGATCGTGGACGAGGAGGGCAAGACGCGAGAGCTCGATGATTCCGCCTTCTACCTCTTCATGCGTTCCAACGACCGCCGCGTGCGGAAGGACGCATACAACGCCATTGTGGGATCCTACGCGAAGTTCCGAAACACGGCCGCAGCGCTATTGAACGGGGCCGTGCAGAACCATCTCCTTTCCGTCAAGGCACGTAAGTATGACGGTTGCCTGGCAGCCGCCCTTCACGGAACCAACATCCCGGTCTCCGTGTATAACAACCTCATCAATACGGTCAACGACAATCTGCCTCTGCTGCACCGGTATCAGGCTATTCGCAAACGCGCGCTGAAACTGGAAGATGGCGTTCACGCCTACGACCTGTTCGCACCGCTGATCTCCGATCAGAAGATGGAGTATGAGTACGAACAGGCTGTGAGCATGATTCTCGAAGCGCTCACGCCGCTGGGTCCCGAGTATCTCAAGCCGATGAAGAAGGGATTCGAGTCGCGGTGGGTGGACGTGTTCCCGACGAAAGGGAAGCGCAGCGGCGCGTATTCGAGCGGTACCTATCTGACACAGCCCTATATCCTGCTGAACTTTCACGGGTCGTACGAGGACGTCTCGACACTGGCGCACGAGATGGGACACTCGATGCACTCGTTCTTCTCGCGGGGAACACAACCCTATGTGTATAGCAGCTATGCCATATTCTGCGCCGAGGTGGCTTCGACCTGCAACGAAATCCTGCTTCAAAACTACGTCCTTAAGCGGACCAAGGACCCAAAGGTCAGACTGTATCTGCTGTGCGAGTTCCTCGAGAGCATGAGGGGAACCGTCTTCCGTCAGACCATGTTCAGCGAGTTCGAGCAGCGCATTCACGAAATGGCCGAAGCGGGTGAACCGCTGACGGCGGACTCGATGGGAGCCGCGTATCGCAAGATCATGACAAAGTACTACGGTCCGGCGTATACGCACGACGACCTGGTGGATAACTATTGGATCCGAATCCCCCACTTCTACTACGACTTCTACGTGTACAAATACGCCACGAGCTACTGCGCCGCCTCCAACATCGCCAAACGGATCACCGACGGCGAGCCCGGGGCACGCGAGGCGTACTTGGGGTTCCTCAAGGCAGGCAGCAGCAAGTATCCGGTCGACGTGCTCAAGATGGCCGGTGTGGACATGACAACGCCCGCGCCGATCGAGGCGGCCATGAAGCAATTCGAGAGACTGCTCGATCAGACGGAGGAACTCCTGGACAAACTCTAGAGCAAGCTCTATTCAGCTTTAGCGTCCGGTTGCGGGTTTCGCTTTCTTCCCCCCTTACCAAGGGGGGTACGTGTTTAGCGTCGTGCTCCCCGTCCCGGAGGGACGATGCGAGAGTAGCCCAGCGATTCATCGCTGGGTCAGTGGGGCTCAAACGGATGGCGGAGTCCCATAGGGACGACTGAGAGTCACCGTGTTCTCATCCGTCCCTCCGGGACTGGTCACGTGGGCAAGGCACGGAGTCCCAGCGATAAATCGCTGGGCTATTGTCGGATGCCCCTCCAGGGCACAAAGACCATGACGTCGGGCGATGTGGGGCCGACGCGCACGGGAATCGCTAAACAGGTACCTGCTTGACAAGGAGTTGGGGGAGGTTCTTCTCCGTCGGCATGAACCCCCTACCATCACCCTTGCAGGGGGGAAAGAGGGGGATCGCGCGATACGCATGACTGTTAACCGCTCTAACTGGTTCGTGTGAGGAACCCTACGCTCGATTGGAAGACACGATCGACATCGGCGCCGCCTGTTTCGTCCTGCTCGGACTCGAGGTCCGCCAGGTTGGCGACACACATCGGACACCCCACGACGTCAAGGTGAAACTGGATGTAGCTTCGCCACGGTTCGTCAACCACGCCGAGCAGATAAGAACCGAGTGTGCTGCGTTTCAGGCACGTCAACCGGCGCTCACGCCACACGCGTGTCACCGTGACATCGGCGCCGGACTCATCCAAACACGCCAGCGAGGAAGGATCCTGTTCGGACAGGTACTTCTGCAATTTCTGGATCGCCCGGAACTTGACGCCCGCCACGGCCTTCTGATCGACGTCAAGAAGATCGGCCACGTCGAGATTCCGCATCCCGGCGAAGAAAAGAAGCTCGATCACCTGAAGATCATCGAACGCATCTCGATCTCGCAGCTCACGGATGAACCGCTTGAGTACGTCGCCGAGCAACACCTCCTGCCCCTGCTGTGCCTCGGCCTTGACGGCGATCCCGCTCGGCGTCTCCGTCGAACCCGGAACGACGCGATCCCACCATTCCTCCGAATCGTACGGCTCCGTCACCGTTGACAGCTTGCGCTGCCGCAACGAATCGAAAAGCTTGTATCGCAGGATCGTGAACAGATACGTCTCGAGCGATCGTGACGCGTCGAAGTGTGTCACCGATTGCAGAAACCCGACGAACGCCTCCTGAACCAGGTCCTCGGCGTCTGAGAGGCTCACGGTCCGCGCGCGGGCAAACGCCAGCAATCGGCCGTTATAGCGATCGATCAACTGTCGCCACGCGCCCTGATTACCCTGGCGAATTCCGTCGATCAGAAACTGATCGGCGTTGCCTTCCGTCATCGCGTCGCCGCCCCCGGGAACGCCGAATCACCGCCACGCCCGGAATCGCCACGTACGACCCAGCCGCGGAGCCCGGAACCGCGTACCATCTTACGTGCGGAGCGGCCGATCCGCCATTATGCCTGCAGGTATTCGCCTCCCTAAGGCCAATCCGCCCGGACACGGTGTTCATGATGGCGTTGTGCGTGCAACTTTCACACGCGCCACTCGCTTTGGCGGCCAACGCCGTAAGACTTGCTCAGCCGGTGAGCGGGACCGACGTCCGGGCGGAATCGGCCGTGTGTCTTCGCCGTCGAGGGCCTTATCCTTCTCCCGTGACTATAATGGGACCGATAAACGTAAAATCCCGTCAAGAACCCTTGATCTTGTGCTCCGGCCGGGAAAGACTTCCTATAGAGTAAAGTCTGTTTTTGTGTAGCGACCGACCCCCCTCTTTCCCCCCTTGCCAAGGGGGGATGAAAGGGGGGTTCCGCTACACGATTTCCGAAAACGCTCTAGAGTGAGAGTGTGGGGTCAGGGAGTGGAAAGACGTGAAACCGAACCTTCGTGCGCGTATCGTTGCCTTGCCGACTTTGACCGTCGTGGCTTTGATGGTCTTATCTCTCTTCCCTGCCCACGCTCAGGGCCGGCAATTCTCGCTACCTTCATCGCCCGTGCAGCCGTCCGGGCCGACGGTGGTCCGACTTCACGTGCAGGACGTGGATCAGTTGAATGCCGTGGCCGGGGAGCTGGACATCTGGGAGAGTCACCCTAAAGACTTGTACGTCGTTGCCTTCGTTACACCAACCCAGTACGAGTGGCTGGAAAGCCTGGGTTATCGCCTGGAGATCGACGCCGACAGAACGGCCGCCCTGGGGATGCGAGATCTCCTGGATCCCCTTTTCTATTACTACGACGATTACCACGTCAACAGCGAAGGCCGATATGTCGTGGACTTGCTGCAGGACATCAGCACCACCTACCCGGACCTAACGGAGCTTGTCGACATCGGAAATGCCTGGATGGCGGATCAGCCGGGCGAGTACCACCGCGACATCTGGGTGCTACGCGTGACCAACGAGGACCCGGCGTACGGCCCGATCGAGGACAAACCCCCCTTCTTCCTTTTCGCCACGATTCATGCCCGCGAGGTGGCCGTGCCGGAGCTGGCCATCCGCTACATCAAGTACATGACCGAAGGTTATGACGGCGAGGGCGGCTACGGTGTGGATCCCGACGTCACCTGGCTTGTGAACCACAATGTGGCCTACATCCTGGTGATGCAGAACCCCGACGGTCACTCGGAGAACGAACAAGACATCGCCAACTACCGCCGCAAGAACATGGACTGGGACGATGGCTGCACCGATCCCGATTCGTGGGGCGTGGATCTGAACCGCAACCACAGCTTTCTATGGGGCTGTTGTGGCGGATCGAGCGGCGACCCGTGCTCCGGCAACTATCGCGGTCCTGCCCAGGGCTCGGAACCGGAGACCCAGGCCTTTGAGGCCTACTTTTCCACGGTGATGGAAGACCAGAACGGGCCCAACGGTGATGACGAAATCCCCCCACCCGCGCCCGACGACGCTACCGGTATCTTCATCAGCCTGCACAGCTACAGCGATCTGGTACTCTGGCCGTGGGGCTTTGACGACTTTGGCGAATCGCCCAACCATGCACAACTGCAGACGATTGGACGGAAGTTCGCCTACTACAACGGCTACAACCCCATCGGGTCCATATGGTATAGCGTGGATGGCGCCACCGACGATTGGGCCTACGGCAAGTTCGGCATCCCGTCCTACACCTTCGAGGTCGGATCAAGCGGCGGGGACTGCGGTGGCTTTTTCCCGGACTACGGTTGTATCGACGGCATTGATGGCATGGCCCGCAACTTCTGGGCAGAGAACGGGCCGGCCTTCCTCTACGCTCACAAGATCGCACGCACGCCCTACATGACCGCCTACGGTCCTGACACGGAGGACGTGACTGTTGCTCCGGGCGAAGTGCTTCCGGGCACATCGGCGCAGTTGACAGCCAACATCGCCGACCGCCGCTACGGGGCAGACCCACTCGTAGCCGTTGCCGCGGCTGAATACTTCGTTGACGCACCGGGCGAGGACGGTACGGGTAGCCCGTTGGCCCCGGCCGATGGTTTTTGGGGCGGACCTAGCGAGGAGGTGACAGGCACGGTGGACACGTCCGGCCTGGCACTGGGTCGGCACTACATCCTGATCCACGGCCGAAATGAAGATGGCGATTGGGGTCCGTTCACGGCGGTCTTTCTCATTGTGGGGACGCCCTACGATTTCGACTACGACGGGGACGCGGATCTTCAGGATCATGCCATCTTCGCAACCTGCCTGGCCGGGCCCGGGGTGAGCTCTCCCCCTGGCGGCTGCTCGGTGGACCAGTTCAGCAGGACCGATCTTGACAAAGACCTGGATGTCGACGTTTCCGACTTCCTGATTCTCCAGTCCGTCCTGGGTGAATAGTGGCGAGTGACAAGCAAGAGCAGAATCCGATCGAGGGCGGTTTCGTTTCATGTGTGCCGGGCCGCGGACTTGAAGTCCGCGCGGATTCTCACCCCCGATGCCTGATTCGTGAGCGCAAGATAGCTACACAGGAACAGAACTTGCTCTAAGCTATTCGAGACATGACCGATTCACTCAACGCAAACGCATTCCTCGTGACGCCGATTTCTCCTAACGATCGGCCCTGGATTGTCCCGTTCCTCCACGAGCATTGGGGTTCCACGAAAATCGTCAGCCGTGGGCGGGTTCACGAAGCGGACAGATTGCCCGGTTACACCACCCGGCAAGGCAAGCGGAACGTGGGATTGGCCACCTACTGTATCGAGAACGGCGAATGCGAACTGGTCTCGTTGAACAGCCTCGTTGAAGGCATCGGGATCGGCTCGGCCCTGGTCGTCGCCGTTGTCGACGCGGCCCGGCAACACGCCTGCCGCCGCTTGTGGCTCATCACGACCAACGACAACATCGCCGCGCTGCGTTTTTACCAGAAACGCAATCTCGTGTTGGCGGCGCTTCACCGCAATGCACTTGACGCGTCGCGCCGACTTAAGCCCCAGATCCCGCTCATCGGGAACGACGGTATTCCTCTTCGCGATGAGATTGAGTTCGAGATGATGCTCTGAGGTAATCGATCACTCCTGCCGAGGCGCGTCGTTATTATCAGCGGGACTGGCAGGCATCTCGGCCGGGACATCGTCGGGAACGCTGACAGCAACAGGCCCGTCACTCGCAAACTCGAACCCCGAACCGCCGTCACGCAGGAACGGACGCGGCTTACGAGGTTTGCGACCGAGGAAGAACGTGCAGATCAGAAGGAACGAGCAGATCGAAAGTCCGGCTATGTTCCCCCCAACCATGTCGAATGAATCGCCATAGTAGTCGTAAGCGTAGTAGTAGCGGGCGATGGCCGTGGTCGTACCGCCGACCCCGAACAGAAACAGCGAGAGCAGAAACGGCCGAAGCGTCTCACGCCAGAATCCATCACGCTTAACCGCGGTAGTTTTGCGCAACGCGAACAGCATGAAAGCTCCACATGCAACGCAACCAAGAATCGCGCCGGTTCGGTGTTCGATATGGAGATCCCGCGTAAGCAGTGCCACCAGGAAGGTCACGATCACGCCGCCCATCAGCCCGAACGCAGCCAAACTCCAAAACCCACGCGCGAACAGCGAACGTTCCCGAACGTGGCTGAGTGAATTCGTACCCGCACGCGGAACTGGTTCGGTCAAAACGCCCGGGTGATCTGGATACACACCGGCCTGTGTGATGGGCTCACGGCCCGCCGACTCGGGAAGGGGTGGAGGATCGGCTGGGATCCCCGCCTCCACGGCCAACGCCCGAGGCGTCCCGTCCAGGGACGCGTCTACTCCGGTCTTGGAAGCGCAAAGCCACCAGGCGTTCGCCTGAACGATGATCGTGGCGGCCGCCGTCACGGCACCGGCCATCATGAACACAAGGCTTGCGTCCGCGTGAGCGTAATCACTCGTGAACATGGCGACGATCGAACAGGCAACGGCTGCAAGAAACCCTCGCCACATCGCACCACCCACACCGAGTTCCCCCACCGCGCCGCGCTCGATGTTGCGGTCCCAGTTGGCGAACAAGCTCACGATGATCAACCCCAGGACCACAGCCAAACCGTCTTCGTTGAAATTCTTGGACTCCAACATAGGGGCGGCGCCAAGGAACAGCAGCGGTGTGCAGGTCAAGATGCGTATCACCGCACCGGACCATCGCGGGCCGTCCAGACCACCGAACCACTTGCCCATCTTGCGAGACAGGCCGACACCAACCGCCATAAAAGCGGTAAGCATCCCGGCTGAGGCACCCACCTCATCGCTTCCCCAGGTGTTGCCGAATACGAACCCAAGCCCGATGGCCAGCCCCAGCGTGAGCAGGATAGCCGGCATCTTCCCTCTGCCCTGTTGAGCATGCATCTTGTGGGCGCGGGCGTGTCGATGCGGCCCATGATGTCGCAACGCCGCTCCACCCGCATGCCGGTGCCGGCGCGGCGGCTCGTGACCGGATAGTTTTGCGACCCGTTGCTCGACCTTGTTCGATATACGCTCCATCTGCCGGGCGAGGCGAGGCGGGAACTGCACCGCGCCGCCCGGAGGCGTGATGGGCTGAGCCCAAGGAAGCCCACCATCATCCGTCCGATCGGCACCGCCCGCATAACCCGGCACCGGGTTCGGTGACGGCAGTGGCGCATCCGCGTGCGGCGTTGCTCCTTGTCGCACCGCGCCTTCGAGGCTTTGCGCGGCGAACCCGGCCAAACTCGTCTGCACGGTGTCGACGCTCAACAGATCGTCGACCATCTCGTCCACGCTCTGGTACCGATCCTTGGGGTCCTTTTCGAGAGCCTTGCGGATGATCCTGCCGAACGGCTCGGGAAGGTCCTCCACTTCCGGTTGGCTGGTCAGGTGCTTCATGAGGATCTCGGCCATGCTCGAGCCCTCGAACGGCACCTTCCCAAGCAGCATCTCGTAGAGCATGACGCCAAGCGCGTAGATGTCGACGCCGTGCGAGTAGTTCCCGCTGCCGATCTCCGGGGCCATGTAGTGAACCGTTCCGACGCTGGCTGTCTGAGCGCTGTGACGCGAGACCGCGATGAACTTGCTCAGACCGTAATCGCCGATCTTCACATACCCGTCGTCGTAGAAGATGTTTCCCGGTTTGAGGTCACGATGAACGATACCGCGATCGTGCAGGTAGGAGAGGCCCTTGGCGACCTCGCGGACGAAGAAGGCAGCCTTTTCCGGTGCGAACCCGTTCGGCTCGGCGATCAGCAGATCACGAAGCGACGGACCGGAGCAGTATTCCATGATGACGAAGTAGTCGCCGTCGGCGTTTTTCTTGACGTCGAAGATGGAGACGAGGTGCGGGCTCTTCAGGTTGATGCAGTGGCCGACGCCGCGGAGCTCGACCTGCGGGTTGTTCCGCAGGTACTTCAGCGCGACTTCGCGTCCGCCGTCGCTGACGGCGTAGTAGACCTCGCCGAAACCACCACTCCCCACCGCACGCTGGATCGTGTAGTCATCAAGCGGTCGCTCGCCATGTTTGAAGCTATAGGCCATGATGCGTCACCCGTTACAGATTGTCGCAAGCCCTCGTCGTTGTCACCTATAAACCGACGCCGTTTTTCAAACAGTCAACTCACGCCGCCTCCAACGAGCCGCGGACTTCAGTCCGCGCGGAGATCCACTCCGGCGAACCGGGCAACATCTCGCCAACCGCTACGCCGTCGCCCCGCCCGGTGACCGTAAGTGCCACGGTTCCAGCACCAGGCTCACGCCGCCGATCTCCATCGGCTGACCCAACCGAAGCTGCTTCGCCTCGGCGTCCACGTGCCCATCGCTCTTGTGGCGAATCCATAACGCCCCACCTCGCTCGAACAGAACGAGCGGCGTGCCGGCGTGCCGGCAGTACACATGAGCGCCGGCGCTTTGCCCCAGCGTCGCGTGCTGGTCAAACAGGACCACCCTCCGCACGTCGTGCGGCATCTTGGTCGTGTCGCTCAGGTTCAGGACCGCCGAGGCGCTCCTGCGGCTGGGCAGGCGGAAGGTGAACTTCGCCTTGCGTCCCAAGACCACGCGATCGCCGTCGCGGAGGAGCTGGTGCTTCGTCTTCCTTCCAGCCACCTCGACGTCCTTCGTGGAGAACAGGAAGTAATCGTCATCCACACGCGTGATGTTGGCGTGCCGCTCCGCCAAATCGCTGAGGATCGGCACGTCAGCCGGATCGTCGCACGCCACGCGTCCCACCGATGCCCGACCGCCCCGGACAATCAGATAACTGCCTCCACCGTCCACCAGAAGCAAAAGGCGATCCGGCAGGGAACCGGCTGTGGCGGCTGCGCGATCCGGCAATGCCACGGTGTCTTTCAGAGAAGCTGTTGTCGGCTCCTTGTCGCCACCCGTCGAGCCCGACATCCGCTCGGCCAGCGGACCGGCGCAGAGTGATGTTCGGATGTCCTCGATCTGCTTGAGCTGACCGACGACAGCCTTGGCCCACTTGGCGTTGGGCAGCAGCCTTGTAAGCTTCAACGCCTGACGACGGGCCTCGGCATAGTGATTCGCCTCAACGGCTTCCGCCGCTTTGCGGACCGCCGTCAGCATGTCCGTCAATTCGCGCTTGGCGGGAAGTTTCCGACCCAACGATCCGAGGCACGCCAGCTCGTCCGAGGCACGGGCCAATCGACCCTGCACCATCGCGGACCGCGCGTTGTCGATGACCTTACCGCAAAGCTCGGTTTCGATGCGTGTCACGGCCTGGGCGTGCGCATCAATCGACTTGGCCCGTCTGACACGATCAGCCGCGGCAGCCAGGCGACCCTGCGCGATCAACTGCTCAGCTTGTTCAACGACTGTGGCTGCATCATCGGCCCGCTCGGCGATTTCGCGTCGCAGCCCCTCGGCGTGACGATCGTGCTCGCTTGCCCCGTCTAGAATCTGTTGACCGGCTGCCAGCGACGCCCTTTCCACTCGCTGCCTGGCGGCGTCGATCCGCGCCTGGCGGGATTGCTTGTTTCGCTCCACCTCAGCCGCCACGGTTTGCACCTGGGCTCGTAGCTCGGCAATCCGCTCCGCCATGCCGCCGCCCGCCTGGGACCGGTCGAGGTCCATCATCGCCTCGACGAACCGGTCAGCCCGATAGTGCTCCCGCGCACGGTCGTAGAACCGCTCGGTGAGGGTCGCCAACACGGCTGCCCCTCGCCGATGCGCCCGCAGGTCCGGACTGATGGCCAGCCGATAGGCCTCGTCCAGCCGGCCGTCCCGCAGTGCGTTCTCCGCCGCTTTGAGTCGGACTTTCAGCAGTTGGCCGAACATCGATCAGAAACTCCCGATGGGCACCTGACCCAAATACTAGAACAAGTTCTATTTTGATGTAGCGTCCGAATCCCGAAGTTTCCTGGAGATTCTTGGCCGTCGGACGCGACGAGACCTCTGAAAGCGCTATGAGCAACTCGGCAGCCGACGCAAAACGGCCCCGACCGCTCTTCCCGTCTGCCCCTCGAATCACGCCTCCCGGCTGTACCACAACCACTGATTCGTCGCCAGGGGCGGATTATTCGCGGCGGGAGCACTCCCATGATGACACCCGCCGCACCAGGACTGAGGAAAGGGCCCGGCCTGCGACTCGCCTGTTGGGCAGATGCTTCGACTCATTGACGCCGGCGGGCTCATCAACCCATCACTTGTGTTTCGCGGAGGACCCCAGCCACTCGCGGAGATATCGGGCCAGGAGGTCGGGCTTGCGCTCCGACAGAATGCGGTTGACCACATCGGACGGGATGTTCAGGGCCTTGATCGCCTTCTCCGCCCGAGTCCACAGGCGGTTGATCTTCGCCTCCGAATCAGCCAGGGCAAGCTCGCTGACAATCTCGCCGAGTCGGGCCAGCATGATCTGATCCCGGTGGTCGTAATACCGTTCGATGATCTTCTTCTGATAGGGCGTGTGCTCGCTCACGTCGCATCATCCTAACGGCAGCGGTAGCATGCCCGCTCGCACGAGGTCGTGGGCTCCGGAGGCAATCGAATCACAAAGCTGCCCCAAGCTCCGATAAACAATGTCCGTCCCCGCCCGTGTGAGCCGGGGGACGGCACACGTTCCCGAAGCAACACCCACCACCGTGAGATCGGCCTGCCCCGCTGCCCGCAGCAAGGCATCCGTCGAGGCGGCGACAACCGTACGGTCGTCCCCCGCCCCCATCGAACGAAGCTCACCCGGCCGAAGTCTCGGATCGGCGTTCAGGCCTTCCACGCAAGCGAAATGGCTCGAAAGGTCCGCCCGCCCCAGCAGGCGTCGCCTCACGTCCACGTTCGTCCCGAGCGTGACAGCGCTGCACCGGCCGTAGCGGGTAAGCCCTGCCAGTGCGTCCCCGATTCCGGGCTGAGGCGTGAACCGCTCTACGACCTGATCCGATTCGGCCAGTTCGTCGAAGCGAGCCCAATAGTCCTTGATCTTCACCGGCCGGGCACCGGGCAGCAGGACCGCCTCTCTCCCCTTCGTTCGGGTCAGGCGCCAGAAGGTGGGTTGATCGAGGTTGGACCAGCCAACGTCGGCGGCCACCCGCCGGTGGACTTCATAATGAGCCCCCGCAACGTCAAAGACCACCCCGTCAAGCTCGATGATGAAGTTCAAGCGGCCATCCTTCCGGCAAACACATACGCTCCGACCTTACAGCGAATCACCACCGCTGCCAACGGGCTCCGCCCAACGCACGGACCTCCGGCCCGATGGTCGACGTGGACTGGGTTCCCGGAGTATCCGGCAACGCCCCGGCAATACCCTTTGGAAGCGCGCTTGGAATTCCGTAGCGGAGTTCGATCGGCGTGTCTGCGAGGTGGCGTAAATGCAAAGGGCGGCCCGTTATCCGAACGAGCCGCCCTCTGAGATCATTTGTTATCGCTACGTGCGATTCTTAGTGCGGGAAGTTGAAGGGCTTGCCCTTGTAGGTCGGCGTCGTGGCGACCATGTAGCCGCCCGTCTTCGTGCGGGCAACGGCCTTGATCGTGCTCTTCCCGAACTTGTTCCACAGGATGCTCTTGCATGTCGTCATGTTCGGATTGCGCGTGTTGAAGTTCCACTTCGTGGGACGACCCCACTTCGCGACCTGCGTGCAGCTCACGGTCTGGATGCAAGCACCCTTGTTGATCCAGTTCGCGAAAGTGTTCAGGATTCCCGGGGTCGGCCGGGTGTACTTGGCCGTGCCCTGCGTCTGATTGTACAGGGTCTTGTACGAGTTGATCTTGTTCCCGAAGCTCGTGTTGCAGGTCTTCCACTGCGCGGGAACCGTTCGGGTGCCATAGGTCCCCTTCGTCCGATTCGCTGTCTTCTGCCACATCTCCGTACGCGTCTGCCCATACTCGCCAGTCCTACCGCCACGTCCTCTGTAGTTCGTAGCCATGTTCGTTTTCTCCAAGAAGTACCAGGCTATAACTCAAGTCCGACGTTTGCGTTCATCGGAAGCAGCAAGAGGCGTCTTGAGAAAGCAGTACCGGTCCGAGCACCGCGGCGGGACGAATCTCCGGGCGTATGTGGCGGTTGGCGTCCTCGTGTCACGCGATGCCGGCGGAGACGAGGCATGTTCAAAAACCCTTGTTTCCAAGGGGAAAACCGCATTCGAGCCTCGCGCAACACGACGAGACCCGGCACCGGGGCAGAGGCGGATAGGCCTATTACGCCGCATCAAAAACGCCGCTGAGTTTTCCAAAAAAATCGCAGATTTTACGCGTAGACAGGCTGCACGCACACATCACAGGCCCCCCGGCGTAACGCATCGAACCGCGATCACCGACAAGCGCACAAGTGCCAACGCCGACCGTGCGTCCGCGAAGTACCGGGCCAAGAACGGCTCGGAACCACCCGTTGGACGTGCGGTTCCCGTACCACCACGCGCGACACGGAAGCACCGGAACCCGCCGAAACACGGCCGGGAATCGGGCGATCCCCACGAAATGCCAGTTCAGGATCGGCTGCAGCGTTCTCGGAGACCGTAGAGCAGCCCCCTCCCCGTCCCCCCAGCCAATGCGGGAAAGAGAGGGATCGTGCGATAAACAAAGGCGAAAACTGCACTATAGCACTCTCCGAGTTTGTGTAGCGGGCACGGGGCGAGAAACCCAGGAGATAAGGGTTGTTTCACCGCCACACGAAAAAAGAGCTTGCTCTAGCTCCCCTCGAGCAGAGACACCTGCTCGCGAAGCCTTTTGAGCCCCTCGAAGAGCCGTGATTTGACGACCGACTCCTCCAGCTCGAGCACCTCGGCAATCTCGCCCCTGGACAGTCCCTCCACGTATCGCAGACGCAGGACTTCCCGCTGTGCGTCCGATAGATCGCTCACCAACTCACGGAGCCGGGATTGGAATTCCTGATTGGCCAACCGCGTCAACTGCCCCGTCAGAGCCACACCGAGCTGAGATGCGGCCGGCAACTGCTGCCCCCGAACCCGCCTTCCCCGACTGCGCAGCACGTTTAAGCAGTGGTTCCGCGCGACCCTATATAGCCAGGGACGGAAATGATCGGGGACCTGCTTCGCGCTCAGCACCTTGAAACAGACATCCTGGACGGCATCCTCCGCCTCCTCCGTACTCCCCAAATACCCCCAACAGCATCGGAAAAGAACGTCACGGTACAACTCGTCGAGCAGCGGTCCGGCTCCGGGATCACCGCCACGCAGCTTCTCGACAAGTGCTGGCGTCAGGTGGCGCGTGCGATCCACGGAAGAGTCACCTCTGGTCACGGGCAGGTCCTCAAAACAGCCGAAGCAGCGATCAGTATGCACATCGTCCACTTTCTGAGCAAACCCACGCGGTGTTCGCCCCCCAACACGGTTCGAGACCAGCCCAACCGGCCCTCGGGCTAATCCCCATCACCGGCATTCCCGGCCTCCAGGGCGGCGATCTCAACCTCAATCTCCGCAAGGGCCTCCGGGGCATCGAGGGCGGCGGGGCTGTAGAGGTCCCGTAGCCGCTCCAGGACCAGGCGAATCCGGTTGCCCCACGATTCGACGTCCTCATCCATGATTTCCAGCGCATCTTCCAGCAGCTCCGCCGCCTCGTCGTATGTCTGCTCCGCGACCTCGGGCGTCTCGGCCCCCCGCGCCCGCTCCGTCAGCAGTGAGGCCAGTCCAATCTGCACCGGGACCGTTTCCTCGTCCAGTTCCAGCTCCTCGAAGATCCTCAGAGCCCGTCGATAGTGCGGTTCGGCTTCGGCGTATTGACGCTCGCGATGGCTGGATTCCGCCAGCTTGCGCTCGACGATCGCGTCCTTCTGGTCGAGCAAGCGTTCGTTCAACCGGTGGGATTCCTGAAGCACGCGCTCGGCCCGTCCCACCCAAATCCGGGCTGCTCCGACAACGAGTATCAGTGCAGCCAGGAACGTGCAAAACAGCTTGTGGCGTACCACGAGCTTGCGTATCTGATAGAGCCCGCTCGCTCGCCTTGCCAGGATCGGCTGGTCGGTCAAGTAGCGCTCGATGTCCTCCGCAAACGCCGCCGCACTTTGGTACCGTCGTGCGCGCGTCTTTTCCAATGCCTTAAGGGCAATGGTATCGAGATCGCCGCGGAGAGATCGATTGAACGCGCTTGGGCGCGGCGGCGGCTCCTCGCAGATGGTGCGAACCGCCTCGTGCAAGACGGCCCGGCTCACCCGGTAGGGAAGTTGCCCTGCCAAAAGCTCATAGAAGATCACGCCCAACGAGTACACATCACTCCTGACATCAATCCCGTCGAGATCGCCGCGAGCCTCCTCGGGACTCATGTAGGACAGCGTACCCATCAGACGCCCGATCTCGGTGCCACTGCCCGGAAGCCCCGTATCGGGATCGGTAATTCTGGCAAGACCGAAGTCCAGTACCTTGGGATTTCCGTCCGGATCGACCAGGATGTTCGTGGGCTTCAGGTCGCGGTGAATCACCCCTCGCTGGTGAGCATAGTTAATCGCGTCACAGATCCTCTGAAACAGCCTCAAGCGATCGCGCTGGTCAACATCCTGGACCCGCACGTACTCAATCAAGGGAACACCACGGACCAGTTCCATCGCGAAGAAGTGCTGCCCGTCGTCCGTCCTTCCCGCCTCGTAGATGGCCGCAACCGCCGGATGCCTCAATCGTCCAAGGGTCTGGGCTTCGCGTTGAAACAGTTTGACGCGATAGTCGTCCACATACTGCCCGCCCCGAACGACCTTCACGGCCACCGTTCGCCGAGGCGTTTGCTGTTCCCCCTCGTAGACGATGCCCATACCACCCTCACCGAGTCTCCGAAGAATCCTGTACGAACCGACTTTTTCCGGTAAGGGCGGCGTATCTGGTGTGGACGCATCCGCGATGGCTGCCATGCCCGCACGTAGCTTCGCTGCTCGAGCGCGACAGACCGCACACGTCCTGAGATGCTCAATGACCTCCGGGGCGTTGCGATCCAGGCCGCTCCAAAGCTCCTCCTCGGTCTTCTCGCAGGTCATACATCGCCATCCCAGGCACGAATCCGAGTTCCGTAACGGCGCGTGTTTCATCCGCCCAGCGCGGTCGAACCACGCACCGTCTAATCATAACGCCCGCAGGCAACGCGCGTGTGCCGTTTAATCATCAAGATTTCGGATTTTCTGCCCGTCACTTCGCGGGAACTCGTGTTAGTATCCATGTATTCGGCGTAATGGAATGGTTGCGCCTTCGTCCCACCGGACAGTTCGCATGTAGCGAGACAACCCCGGCGAGGCGGGATCGTCGGCGCCCCTTGGCCGGCGGCGGCCTTTCCCATGAACGTCGCTGGGATTCTTGGGCAGCATGACGGTCAATTGAAGGCTGTATTGTTGCAGTCCGTGTGTAGTTTGGGCGTGCGCGTGTCTTTGGGGGGCGTTCACGCCGTCTTCAGGAGAGACTCGAAGATGAAAAACGTACTCAAACGAAACTCGCGGGGCGGTTTTACCTTGATCGAGCTGCTGGTCGTCATTGCGATCATCGCGCTTCTGATCTCGATCCTGCTTCCATCGCTGGAGTCGGCCCGACGGCAATCGAAGCAGTCGACCTGTCTGTCCCACATCAAGAACATTGCCACCAGCAGCCGTGTCTACGAGGCGGACGATCCCAGTGGCTGGGGGATTCCGGTCCACCCATGGCAGTTCTTCCAGAGTCAGCAGGACCCGACGTTCATCGGCGCCTATGAGTATGGCGGAAAGGCCGGTATCGGTCGCCCCGGGTTCTGCGAGGGGCCTTCTACGGGTGACTACGCCTGGATATCGAGCAAGTACGGTACGAGGTGCGGTTTCGGCCCTTCGACCCGCCCGATGAACGACGTCCTCTACCCCGGCGGGTTCAAGGACAACAACCAGCCGATGTTCGATCGTGACGGCGCGGAAGAGGACACGGACTTGGACCTCAAGTTGTTCTCCTGCCCGGGTGATGACGGTCCGCCGCGTGGCGCGCACTGTCCGGACTGGGTCAACCACACCGAGCGAAGCTCGTATGACCATTTCGGCAACAGCTACGCAGCCAACATCTTCATGATCGCCACCACGGGTGGTGAAGAGGCCGGTTGGATGAAAACCAACTCGCCTTACATGCGTCCCGTGACACGTGTCCCGACACCGTCGCGTACGCTGTACTACGAGGAGAACATCGGACGCTGGGCCTGGTCATGCCGGCGCGAGATTGACGATTGCTCATGGATCGGCGCGGGCGTGGACCCGGGTCCGACGAAGGCGGTCCGTGGTTGGCATGGCAAGGACTGGACCTTCAACCGGTCGTTCGTCGATGCGCACGCGGAAACCCAGAGGATCTACAACGAAGGCACCGAGGACGCGGACGGTTACGCCACGCACTATCGCAACGAGCAGGTCTTTAACGAAGACGAGGACCCCGGCGAGCAGGAGTTCTCCAGGTGCATCATCGTCCGTGGCAATGGTTGGCAGAAAGACACGCTTCCCGCGGAGTTGATCCATACCGGTCTGCACTTCCCTGGCAGCGGGCGGCCCTCGTATGAGGATTGCGTGGAAACCGACTAGCCGACACGGCGATCCGCGCGACCGCAGAACCTGACACACACTACCTCAGACAGCCCGTGGATCTACGGTTCACGGGCTGTTCTCTTAGAGGGTGTTTGAAAAGTCGTCGGCTCTCGCTCATCAGGCAAGGATGAAGACGGAAGGGTGAGGGATCAAGAGGGTGGCCGCTCCGGTTTTCATCCTTCAGCCTTCATTTTTCATCCTTGCTGAGAGCCGATTGCCCTTGGATAGAAATTGGCTCGATCGAATCAAGGCAAATGAGCTTATTAGACACCCCCTTACACCCGGAGCCTCCGCGCCGCCGTCGCAAACGCGGCGGTCGCATCAGCCCACTGTCGGTCCGGCCGGTGGACGCTACAATCGACCGACGCGATGAGAGAACGAACTCCGCACACCGATGATGCGCGGATCCCCGCGGCTGCGGCGATGCGCGTTTGCCTTCTGTTGATCTTGTGCCTTGTTGCCATCGCCTTCACGCCATCCTTGCAGAACAACTTCGTCGACTGGGACGATCGGCAGAACATCGAGGAGAACGACGCCTTCCGCGGGCTGAGTTTCGGCCACATCCGCTGGATGTTCACGACCACGTTCGGCGGGCACTATCAACCGCTCACCTGGCTGTCGTTCGCCCTTGACCATGAGGTTTGGGGGCTGAACCCGACCGGTTATCACGTAACGAACATCGTGCTGCACGCGGTCACGGCCGTGGGGTTCTTCTTTGTCGCCGTGCGGCTACTGGCGCTGGGGTTGAAGCCACGGAAAGGGGTTCCCGTACTCTTCGGGGCGTTGGTCGCCGCGCTTGTATTTGCGGTACATCCGTTACGCGTGGAGTCGGTGGCGTGGGCAACCGAACGGCGCGACGTGCTCAGTGGCATGTGGCTGATGCTGACTGTGGTTCTCTATCTGCGCGCGGTAACCGCGGTGAATGAGAGGGCTTATCGAACGCGGCTGGGATTGTCCCTGGCCTGCTTTGTGCTCTCCCTTCTTTCGAAGGCCGCCGGTATCACGCTTCCGCTGGTCTTGCTGGTGATCGATGCGTATCCGTTGCGGCGCTGGGGCGGAAGCTCCAACGATGTGAACCGGGCGGTATGGCGACGGGTTCTTGCCGAGAAATCCTTGTTCCTTGTGCCCGCGGTGCTGGCAGCGGGAGCGGCCTTGTTGGCCCAGGGGCAAACCGGAGCGCTACGAAGTCTGGATGAGCACTCGATCGGTCTGCGGATTGGTCAGGCTTTCCACGGGATCATGTTCTACGTCACAAAGACGGTCTGGCCGGCGAACCTCTCGCCGCTGTACGAGCAAGATCCGACCGCACGTGCGCTGGACTGGCCGAACGTGGCGGCGGCCGTCCTTGTCATCGCCGTCACACTTTTGTGCTGGCTGCTCCGCAGGAAGCGCCCGGCCTTGTTGGCCGCTTGGGGTGTGTACATCGCCCTGTTGCTACCGGTGCTCGGACTCGCCCAGAGCGGGCCGCAGGTGGTGGCCGACCGTTACAGCTACCTGTCGTGCATGACTTGGGCCGTGCTGATCGGTGCCGCCGTCGCGCTTATGTGGGTGGGATCGCGCACGCGCGGACGCGTGGTGCTCACGACGGCTCTCGCCCTGGTTGTCGCGGCCTTGACTGTTGCTGCGCGTGACCAGACCCGTGTCTGGAGGGACTCGCGAACGCTGTGGACAACGGTCATCGAACGCGGAGGGAGCAGAGGTCTGGCCCACGCCAACCTGGCCGTGGTCCTGAACAGTGCCGAGCAGTATCCAGCCGCCTGTGAGCACGCTCAAACGGCGCTTAAGACGCTGCCGGGCAATCGCACCGCGCACATCGCACTGGGCCGTTGCTCGCTTGCGCTCGACGACCTGATCACCGCCGAGCGTCATTATGAGACCGCTCTGGACATTGCCGCTACGATGGGAAGGGTTGACGCGGCTACCATGTTAGGGCTTGCGATCGTGAAGACACGTCTGGGCAAGCCGGACCAGGCCGAGCGGCTTTACCGTGCGATCGTTTCAGCCGAACCCAGCACGCCCGCATGGCACTTCAACCTGGCCGGCTTCCTGGCCAGTCGCGGCCGGACGGCGGAGGCGAAGGAGTGTCTCACACAGACGCTTCAACTCGACCCGGACTATGCGGACGCACGGTTCCGATTGGGGGTGCTGCACGCCGGGGACCTGGACTTCGAACGGGCTGTCGCCACGTTTGAGGAGGGCCTGGACCGCGATCCGAAACATGCCCTGCTCGGTGCGAAACTCGCATGGGTTCTGGCAACCTGTCCTCAGAAGCGTGTCAGAGACGGCCGCCGCGCGCTCGAACTGGCGACGGCGGTGGTCGAAAGAAATCCGGATGGCGCAGGCCCGATCGTGCTGGAAGCACTAGCGGCAGCCCGGGCCGAGACCGACGACTTCGCCGGCGCAATCGAGACGCTCACCGCCCTGCTGGCCAACGACGCGCCGGGGCTGTCGGACATGACGATCACACGGTTGCGGCAACAGCTCGCGGTTTACCGGCGCGGTGAGCCGATGCGGGAGTGACACACGGCTCCCCTTCTATAGCGTTTTCAATGGTCTCGTGGCGTCCGACGACGGAGAATCTCCGGGAAACTTTTGGATTCGGACGCTACATCAAAACAGAACTTGTTCTAGGTGCTGCAGATGCCGGACAGGCGGAAACATCGTGGGAAGCACCCGCAGGACGATCGGCTTTTTGCCGAGTCGTGGCACGAAGCGCTACGCACTTCCGTGGCGGAGTACTCCTGGTTGTTGACGCGTTCGTACGCGCCGGACTCGGCCCTGAAGCTCGTCGGTGACCGTCATCGGTTGACGGCCCGTCAGCGCCTCGCCCTCATGCGATCGGCCTGCTCGGACCCGTCGCTGCGCGGTCGGGCAAGTCGTAGGACCACATTGGATCAGTGCCGGGGCGGCTCGCTCGGTATCGATGGATATAACCTACTGATTACGATCGAAAGCGCCTTGTCCGGTGGACTGATTCTGATCGGGCGGGACGGTTGCTGTCGTGACCTGGCCGGCATCCACGGGACCTATCGCAAGGTCGAGGAGACACAGGGCGCCATCGAGCTGATCGCCAACCATCTCGCGGCTGCGACGAATCGCACCGGCGGCGCGTGCGGGCTTTCGCGTATCGACTGGTACCTGGATCGTCCGGTGTCCAACAGCGGACGGCTTAAGGCATTCATGGCCGATCTGCTCGAGGCGATGTCATTGCAGTCCGCGCCGCCGTCAGTCGAGGAACCCACACGTCCCACGTGGAACATCGAGCTGGTCGACAGCCCCGACGCCGTGCTCCGTGCATACAAGCTGGAAGCGCACGTCGATCCGTCCCCGATCGTCACCGCGGACTCAGCCGTTCTCGACCGATGCGGCTTGTGGGTCAACCTGGCGAGCGAGATCATCCGGGCTCACATCCCCGACGCGTGGATTGTGGATCTGCGAACGCCCTGACCGGTGAACCGGCCCGGGCAGCCTCCACCGCTGCGTTCCATACCATCAGCCGGTAGAAAGTAAGAAACGGTAAGGAATGCGATGTTCGCTTGCATCGGATGAGCCCGGCAGGCTAGGATGTGCGGTCAAAGTCCCGGCAAACGGAGAATCCCGGCTGAGATCGCATGTCGTCGTTCTGCTTGCCGGGAACGCGGTTCGCGCAATGTCCTCAGGCAAACGTATTGATCATGATATGGAGAGAAACAATGTCACATCGTAGACCAGCGTTATCCTGCACGGCCCTGCTACTAACCGCACTGTTCGTCTTCCCGGCGGGGGCGGCGCTCGGGGAGTCGGTGATGCTCAAACGCGAATACACGCCCGGCCGAATCAGTTACATCGAGCGCCAAACGGAGATCGAGCAAGACATCAGCGGCCTGCCTTTCCCGCCTATGAAGCTCCACCAGACGCAGTTGTACGGCCTCTGGGAAAAGGTCGAGTCCGCCACGAGCGGCATGACGAGGATCGTGCTGACTTACGACCGCGCCGCGACGAGTGCCTGCGATGGCGGCATCGCATCGGTACGGTAGTCTTGGCGGGGGCGATGGCTGCGTCCCGTTATCGGACCTCTTGCCGTAGCGATACCGCGCATGTGCGTCGTGGTTGTCCGCTACAGAACGATATTCCCTACGATACTGTGAAGTTTCCTCGCAATTCTCTTGCTTTTCCCATCCTGGCGCGGTACTAGGGTCCGAGAACCCAGCGCAATTGTGGACAAGTCTCGGCGCCGGTAGTCGGTCGAGCGGCAGGAAGAAGGGCACCAAGCCAAGCGCGAGGAGCACCGCCAAGTCGCCTGCCTCGGCCCGGAGAGGAAAGAGGATGTTCGCAACAACATCCGGTCATGTTCGTAGGGCATCATTCAGTCAATTATTCGATTCCGCGCGGGTAGCCCCCGCGCAGCCTCGTTGCATCTTCGGTAACGGTGATGACACCGCATCGTCACACTCGGGGACGTGGGGTCGAAGTCGAGGCGTAGCTCACTGAGACGTGGCTTCTCCCGAGGTGCGGACACGGGTCAACCGGAGGACGAATCGAAGCCCACGCGAGCGGAGGTAAGTTCGTGTTCACGCGGCCACAAGGCATCGCGTTTAAGAACCTGCCCCAAGAAGCGTGTGGGACCGGCTGGCAGCCCAGCTTGCTGGTGGCGAGCCGGCTTGCCGGTCCAGCCGGTCGGCGCATCGCCGGAACCCGTCTTCCCATAGATTTCAAGCCGTCACGCAGTGTCAAATCGGTGGCACTCGGTGTGTCGCTGGTCCTCAGCGCCTTGCTGACCGCCGCAGCCCTGCGGTTGCCGGACCTGCACTGGCTGGCCTGGATCAGTTTTCTCCCGCTGTTCGTGGTCGTCCGATCGCTTGGGTGCCCCGTCCCTTCCAGGGGCGGGGGACGGAATCGCAGGGTGCCCCATTCTTCGCGTAGCGAAGGGTGGGGAACGGACGGTTCTGCGAAACGTCTCCGGCTCGTAAATCCATCCCCCACCCTTTCCTCCGGAAAGAATGGGGCACCCGCTGCCGCCGCGCTGGCCGGGGGGTTCTGGGGCGGCTGTCTGTACCTGTTTTGCACCACCGGCCCGACTCCAGCGGTCGACACCGTGGGCGCCGCCGTCGGCCCGTCGGCGTGGTTACTCGCGTTATTGATCGTGATCCCGGCCGTTTATGTCGGCCTGGCCGCCCGGCCCGCCCGGGCGATCGGCTTCAAGCTCCTCACCCTGGCCCTCGGCTGGACCCTGGTCGAGGCCGTCCTTCACCTTCACAACCATCTTGGCCCACATGAAGGCCTGCTCACCGCCTCGCAAGGTGAAGGCCTGCACCTCCACTGGCTCGCCCGCCTGCTCGGCTACGTCTCGACAGCCTTCCTGGTGGCCTGCGTCAATGCATCGCTGGTCGGCATTCTGAGCGGCGCCCGCCTGAGCTTCCCGGCCTGCCGATCATTGGCAGGATCGCGTGATATTGTTGCAAGGCTTCTATCGCAAGTAGCCATGCCAATCCAATACTGGGCCCTTCGCCAGGCGCATCCCCGCGCACCTCCGATTCCGATCGCTCTCCCGAGCTGTAGTCTGGTGGGCAGTGCCCACTGATCCCTCGTGATGAGGAGTACTGAATCGCTTTTGACTAAATGCTGGGTGCCATGTTCTCACGCGGCACAGCCGCGGGTGAGCATGAGAGTCCCTCACAAAAACGTGGCTACCCGCGACTTCGTCGCATGAAGCCATGCACCCGGCAATAACCAATGGGAGATAGGAAAAATGAAACAGACTCGAAAAACCAAGCTTAATCGGGCGCTGCTCGCGCTGGTAATGGCGTTGACATACGGATTTATGACGGGAGCCCAAGTGGAGGCTGGGGAAAGGCCCCAACTCGGACCCGGCCAGACAAACTGGGATCCGGCAGATGATGGAGGCAGCCGCGCATCCATAGCCACCACTGACCTCAATCTGATTACGCCCCAGGCTATGGTGGATGCCCTGATGGCTCCCCTGCCGGCCGGTGTCACCGCGACGGTGACGGCATTCAGCGGTGTAAACATTGCGGGCGGTACTTTTGTGGGTGGTGGGGTTGGTGTCATCCCCAACGTCCTTTCGGGGCCCGTCGGGTTCCCCCACGGCGCGATCCTTAGTAGCGGCGACATCGCGTCAGTCAGAGGTGCTGTTTACCCGGGCGTCAACACAAGTCCCTGCATAACGACGAACAACGGCGAGCCAGGCGACGTCGACCTGAATAATCTGGGTGGTACTTTTTGTACGTCGCTGCCGACTAGGGACCGAGCGGCTCTTGAGTTCGACATTGTCTCAACTGGTGTTAACCGTGAACTCGTGTTCAAATACGTTTTCGCTTCGGAGGAATACAATGAGTGGGTTGGTACACAGTGGAATGATGCTTGTGCAATCTTCGTGAGTGGCCCAGGAGTCGTGACGGGCGCCAAGCCGTTCAACGAGGAGAACCGCGCCAGGTTCCCGGGTTGCCGCAATTACCGTGTCTGCGTCAACTCCATAAACAATGGACGTAACTCCGGGTACTACCAAGACAACACCATCTGGGTTGGGGGCCCCCCTCCTGTTGGGCCCCCTCGTGACACCGAGATGGATGGATTGACCAACTGGAACCAAGTGATGTACTCCTGGCCCGTCACTCTGCTGGCCGGTCAGACGTACCACGTCAAACTGGTCGTTGCGGATACACGCGACCGCATCTGCGATGCAAACCTGTTCGCCAAGGGTTACGTCGAGGAATCGTCCGGACTTGGCTCGTGCCGTATCCCCGGTGACACTTGCATCTGCATTGATGACGTCCTTGAAGCGGATTGCATTGCTCTTGGAGGAACCTGGGACGTGGGCATGGTATGTGGCGAACTGCCTTGCGGCGATTTGACAGGGGCGTGCTGCGACCTATCCGGGGGATGCGCGGATAGTCTGTTACTAACGGAGTGCTACGCATCCGGTGGAGTCTACGCGGGCGACAATACCACTTGCGGGTCCGTCGTAGGAGCATGCTGCTCCGCAGATCTCACGTGTGTGGAGACTACGGAGGAGTGCTGCGGACTATTGGCCGATGGAGGCTTCTGGATCGCGGGTACGTGCGCGAGTGCGGACTGTATCCCCACCGGCAACTGTTGCGTGGAGGGTGAATGCATGGAGGACGTAACGGAGGCTGTCTGTAACTCTGCCGGCGGGGAGTACCAAGGGAATGGGACCGAATGCGTCCCCAGCGCCTGCGCGGGGGGGGGCCATGACCATGACCCCATCCCCACCGTCTCCGAATGGGGCCTGGTCGTCATGACGCTGTTGGTGTTGACGGCGGGGACGGTTGTGATTGGCCGGAGGCGTCGGGCTGCGGCGGCGTGAGCGGATTTCGGATTGCGGATTGCGCAGGAAATCGGCAGTCCGGTAGGGTCTCCCGGCGCGCCGGGATGCGGAGCAGTCATACAGTGGCCCATGCGCCACAAGACAACCCGCACCGTGAGATTCTACACGGGCATCTGAACTACCCTACGGGGCGTACTGCAATCCACGCAGTGCGCCCCGTGCATCCTTCCGCGAAGTCGCTTCGTGATTTCCGTTACCCCGGGGTAGCCGGGGTCGCGCCAAGCCTCCACAAGAAAAAGAGGACGGGGCCTGTAACATCGTGGAACGATCTTGAGTGCCCTCCCGAAAGTTGATATGTCAGTGGCCAAGAGAGAATACTTCCCTCTGCCCGCGATCTGGCGAAGCTGCTTGCCGGCAAGGTGAAACGGCCGCGGCGCGAGAAACCCGGGAGAGAAGGGTTGTTTCACCGCTACACGAAAAAAGAGCTTGCTCTAGCCCGTCGCGTGAATTGGGCGCCGTCAATGATCACACCGCCATGCTCACCTCAGCCACCGGAAGGCTGGTCCTTGGCTGACGAGCCTGGCGGGATCGTCCAAGCGGAACTCGATAGCGACTCCGCTGTCGGTTGGGGGCGATCGCAGGGTACGAAGCATCGGAATCCTCGGCCTCAGCGCCGGCAACTGCCTCGAACCAGGGACGTCGTCGGCAGGGGTTCCCTACCGGATCTAAATGTCTTACAGAACATCCTTTATGTAAGACAATAGGGTGGCTTTGTCCAGTGTAAGTGTGTGGCTCAATTCGGCGCAAGCTGATTGTGGCGGGCTCGCAAGGCCGGGAGCTGCTCCATCAGGACAGCATCTCTTCCCTAACATCACGCCGTTTGTTCCCAACGATCGCGGTGTATTGAATGGGCTGACGGTTGGTCCCGACCCGGTGCTGGTAGCGCTGCGTCTTGCGAACCTCAAGTGTCTTGTCGGCCATTGCTGATTGGATGAGCTTCGCGAATTCACTGCTATCGTTCTGATCGAGGAAACTTGACTTGATGTTGAAGGCGATCCAGCCGCCGGGCTCGATCAGGTTGTAAGCGCTGGCGAACGCCTCGATGGGAATGTCCCCGAAGCCAAGAGCCGCGACGCAGGTCAGGCAGTTAAACCCATACCCAGCGAGTTCACGTCGATCGTTCCGATTCAATCGCGTCATATCAACGACGTGGTAGTTTGCGTAGATTCCCGGGCGATCACGCTGTGTGGCCTCGGCGGCCGCCTCGATGATGTCCGCGCCGACTATGAACTCGACACCCATGTCAGCAAGCTCTTCGCCAACCATGCCGTTTCCGGCGCCGAGATCAAGCGTTCGCAGCGCGGCTGCCTGTGTGCCACTTGCGCCCAGCTCGGCCTCCAAGAGCTTCCGAATCCTGGCGGGAGAGTCGCACTTCAGGATGTCGTAAATGAGGTGTTCGTACAGACCGGGCACGGAGAACAGTTCATCGTAGTCATGGAGCCGAATCTCACGCCACTCGCCGTTCACGCGGACCACGCACCACTCTTCATCCTGCGTGAACGAGAGATCCGCCGGGGGCAGCGCGATTCGGAGGTCGTCATGTAGCGTGCTTCGTTGTTCAATACGCGTGCTTGTCGCCACGGTCATGCAAACACTCCTTTGGGGTTCGTCAGGCTACTGTCGACGTCTGTTCACCAACCGCCCTCGAGTCGTCGCCTTCGCAAGCGGGCTCAGCCGGCGACGTCACCGGTGCCGCCCCTTGGGTGGCCGCATCCAACGGCCCAGGCACCAGCAGCGGCGAGGCATCGAGGGACTCCGCGTCCATCATCGCCGCGATGCGCTGCAACGTTGCCAGGATCGTGGTCTGCTCCCACTCCTCCAACCTCATCAGCTCCTGTCGGAACCGGTCTTGCAGGAGCGAGGGAGCTGCCGCCAGGACACCTTCCCCGTCGCTGGTGAGGCGGACGGTAACGCTTCGCCGGTCCTGCCCGTTTCGGGTTCGATCTACCAACCCTCTATTCGAGAGTCGATCCAGGATACCCGTCACCGTTGGCCCGCTAAGATGGACCGCTCGGGCGAGGGCGCCGGTCGAGGATACGCCCAGGTTGGCCGCAGCTTGCAGGGTAGCTAGCTGCGGTCCGGTCAGCCCATGCTCCTCAGCGAGCCGCCGAGAATGGAGATCGACGGCGCGTATGATCCGGCGAATCGCCGCGACGATCTGGCTTTCCATGCTGAGTGAAGTTCCCATGCTGGCCCTTCCGCGACAACCGCTCCGTCCGATAGTTACGACCCAATATGCTAGGGTGCTATCTATCCCGTGTCAACCACAACACCCGAGGAGGGGGCCGGGGTTCGTAACCTATGGCACTGCAAGCACTTCCGTTGCCAATATCCTCAAACTTGACTCGCCGGCGCCTAAATTTTTCGTTTCTGTACGAAATACCTGTGGCGGATGTAAGGCCTGCCTGGCGTCCAACCCGTTCGATGCTTATGATCGCAAACCGTGGTCTCGGACAGTAGCCGGCCTCGGCGACCGGTGGCACGACGCTATCGAATGCCCCCCGGTTCACCGGCATTCTCGCCCGAGACAGATGGCCTCATGGCGTTCCGGCGCCCGGTTTCTGCGAGCCACCATGATTCGACTGACGGACATATCTAAGACGTTCGATAAGGGGCGCAGCTACGCCGTGCGGGATCTGTCGCTAGAGGTTCAGGATGGCGAGACGCTGGTCCTGCTTGGGTCGTCCGGCTGCGGCAAGACCACGACGCTGAAGATGGTCAACCGCCTGGTCGAGCCCACTTCGGGAACGGTGACCGTGGACGGTCGCTGTGTGACCGGACACGACATCCTGCCGCTCCGACGATCCATCGGATACGTGTTTCAGGGGATCGGGCTCTTTCCCCACATGACGATCGAACAGAACGTGGCAGTTGTCCCGAAGCTTCTGGGTTGGCCCCCCGACCGCCGTACGGTTCGCGCGCACGAGATGCTGTCACTTGTCGAGCTTGATCCGGCGACCTATGGACGCCGCTTACCTCGGGATCTGTCGGGAGGTGAGCAGCAACGCGTCGGCGTGGCCCGGGCCCTTGCCGCTGATCCAGCGTACTTGCTCATGGATGAGCCGTTCGGCGCTTTGGATGCCATAACGCGCGACGCGCTCCAGCAGGAGCTTCTGCGGATCAAGCGCGAGCTGGGCAAGACGATTGTCTTCGTGACTCATGACATCTTCGAGGCACTGACCCTCGCGGACCGGATTGCCGTGATGCACCAGGGGCGGTTGGAACAGGTCGGCACCAAGCGTGAGATCTTGGCGGAACCGGCGACCGGGTTCGTCAAGGACCTCTTCTCGAAGCCCAATGCACAGCTTGAGTTACTGGCTGCACAATGATCGTTCGACGTGATAAACCCTCAACTGCGGCCTGGCTGTTGCGCCGCTTGCTGCTTGCCGGAGTTTGCTGTGCAGCGCTCACCCCTACAGTCCCCGCGGCGGACGTTGTACGAATTGGGTCGAAGAACTTCACCGAACAGGAGATCCTCGGCGAACTCGTCGCTCAGCTCGTCGAGCGGCACACGGATCTGCGAGTGGAGCGGAAGTTCGGGCTCGGTGGCACCGGTGTTTGCCACGCGGCTCTGGTTACCGGCGAGTTGGACATCTACGTCGAATACACGGGCACTGCGCTGCTTAACGTGCTCAAAACCGATCCGCTAAGCGATCGCGATGAGGTCTTCCGCATTGTCGCGAAGGCGTACCGCGAGCAGTTTGACCTTCAGTGGCTGCCGCCGATGGGGTTCAACAATACTTACGCCATTACGGTACGCGCTGGGCACGCTGACGAGCACGGTTGGCAGACGATCGGCGACCTCGCCGATGTCGCGGGGCAGCTATCCGCTGGATTCACCGCAGAGTTTATGGAACGCCCGGATGGCTACCCCGGCCTTCGCCGTGCGTATGGTTTTGACTTCGGACAAACCGCTGACTTGGATCCTGGCCTGATGTACCAGGCGCTGGCGGACGGGCAGGTCGACGTGATCTGCGCGTTTGCTACGGACGGACGCATCGCGGCGTACAAGTTGAAGGTCCTACACGACGATCGCTCATTCTTTCCTCCTTACGACGCAGCCCCGGTAATCCGACATGCCTTGCTGCACGACCACCCTGAGGTTCGCGACGTGCTGGCCGTCTTGGCTGGGACCATCGACGATCGCACCATGCGCAGGCTCAACCACACCGTAGATGAGCTGAAGAGTACACCGGCGAAGGTGGCGCGCGATTGGATCGAATCGCGAGGCGCGGGTAGTCCGCACCGGACGTCCGGTAGAGTGGATGTGCCAATAGACGGCACTGTCAGCATTTGGGCCATGGTCGCGGCGCGGCGGGCGGAGTTGTGGCAAAAGGTGTTCGAGCACCTTGGCCTGACAGCCCTAGCGATGGTGATCGCCATCTTGATCGGCGTTCCGACGGGCATCCTCATTCACCGTCACCGCGCTGCGGCGCCCCTCGTACTGAGTGCGACGGAAATCATGCAGACCATTCCCAGCCTGGCGATGCTGGCTTTCCTCTTTGCGGTCTACGGTATCCTCGGCGCGACTCCGGCCGTCACCGCTCTTGTGCTCTACGCGCTACTGCCGATCGTGGTGAACACCTTTACCGGATTGAAGGAGTTGTCCCCCGAGATCATCGAGGCCGCCGATGGCGTAGGCATGTCCGGCGGGCAGCGACTCTGGATGGTCGAGTTGCCGCTGGCGCTGCCCATTATCGTGGCCGGCATCCGTACGTCGACGGTCTGGACCGTCGGCATCGCCACACTCTCGACGTACATCGGCGCTGGCGGCCTGGGCGACTTCATCAGCCGAGGACTGGCCCGAAATGACCCACGGCTGACACTGCTCGGTGCCGTCCCAGCGGCGGTCATGGCGGTGATACTCAGTTTGGCCATCCGGCTCGTCGAGCGACATTTGCGACAGGCTTAGCAGAAGGTGAGAGAAGTCCAACGAATGGCGACAGCAGGCAACTGCAAGAGAATCCCCGAGTCCTCAATGTATCTGCGTGCCCCACCGCCCGACGAGCCGGATAAGTACCGCAACATAAGCCTGATACCCGTACAGAGCTGACTCGCCGGGCCGCGTACCCGATGCGTCCGATAAGAAGCGGCGCCGCCCTCCCCCAGCGGGTTGCGCGGTGCCCTCGCCGGGCCGCGTACCCGATGCGTCCGATAACTTCCTAAGGCGATGCCGATTCCCCAATGGCCCTCCCCGCCCGCCGGGCCGTGTTCTCGCCCAGATCCGTACCGCGCGCCATTGTCCGCAACTGTGCGTGCGTCAGCTATAGCAGCCTGTTGAGAAACGCGGGCTTGGCCACAATGGTGTAGCGTCACCCCTCGTGGGTGACGCCTGAATGGTCTTTCGCCGCCCACGAGGGGCGGCGCTACGCTTTTTCAACGGGGTGCTGGGTGGAGCATCAGCGCCGAGGCCTTTGCGTGAAACACGGCGGCAACGGAAGCACCCTCGGCCAACTGCCGATTGGCATCGGAAGTCCGGCTGGAAGAGCACCAAGGCAACACCCCGGAGCCGGTGGGACATAGGTCAAGATGCGTGAGCCGGGCTTCGTCAATGATCACACAATCATACCCACCTCAGCCGCCGGAGGACGGGTCCCGGGCTGCGCCGGTCATGGGCACGAATCGCACCGGTATCAACTCCTCACGGTCCAGAGTGCCTTTCTCCGTCGCTGTCACGACAACCAGTCTTTGGACGGCGTACTCACCGCCAACCGGTATGCAGATGCGTCCTCCCGGCTTGAGTTGCTCGATAAGTCTCGGCGGAATGTGATCGGGGGCGCATGTGACGATGATCGCATCGAACGGCGCGCGCTCGGGCCAACCCGCGTACCCGTCCCCGATTCGCGTCTGAATGGTCTCATAGCCGTGTCGTTCGAACGTTGTGATCGCGCGCTGTGCCAAGGATTCGACGATCTCGATCGTAAACACGTGCGGCGTGATCTCAGAGAGCACGGCCGCCTGGTAGCCCGATCCCGTGCCGATTTCCAACACCTTCGAGTCCGACGTCAGGTGCAACGCCTCCGTCATCAACGCGACGATGTAGGGTTGCGAGATGGTTTGTCCCTCGCCGATCGGTAAGGGTCGATCAAGATAGGCAACGTTGCGCAAGCGGGCCGGAACGAACCAATGACGCGGAACATTCCGCATCGCCTCCAAAGTGAGTGGGTCGTTCACGCCGCGCGCTTCGATCTGCCGTGCGACCATCTCGCGACGCTCGACCTCGGCTTCATCAGTTCGCGGCTTCCTCCAGGCATTGACGGCCTGCTCGGAACCCAACCCGGCCCCTCTCTGTTTTGCAGCGACGTCCCGATCTCGGCTATCCGGTGGGTCTTGCTGTTTGCAGCCCGGAAGGAGCCCGCCACAGGCGATCACGGGAAGAAGCGCCAGCGTGATGAGAGTCGCGCCCTCCCGAAGAGGGAATTGTCGGAATCGGATCAGCATCGTGAACGACCTCCGGCCACATTGTACCTGTTACTCACGCGGGTGCCCCCCCCGATCGGCGGCGTCTGGTCGCCTTCGACGTCCTATATACGCGCATTTTTTGCGTTTTACGTCGGGCCATGCTGGGTGTATAAGATAATCTGTTTGAGGGTGTGGCCGTGGCGCGCTACCGGGGTGATGTCGGTGCTCGGCCGGTTTCGGCGTTCGCCGATCGCGTGTCATCAGATCGGTCGGATGGGCTCTTGAGCGTGGTTTTCTCACTGATGCTCGATTGATGATCGGAAGGCTTTTCACAACAACACGCCGGGTTGCCCCGACGCTGGGTCGGTGCTTCTGGTTGTTCATGGGCGTTGTACACTCTTTCGCCCTTTTCGCCGCTTGGCGGGCCTATTTCACGGGCGGTCCGGAAGCAACGGGGCTATCGGGGTGTTTTGCGCTCAGCCTCGCCATGCTCTTCTTCCTTCTGAAGGTGGGCGGTGTATCTTTCCTTCATTTTCGTCCAAGCAGGCGGGCCTGGGTGGCTGCCTGTCTTCTGATCGCGTGGATTCACGTCGACTGCGTTAACCCGAACATGACCGGCATCGTTTCCGGGGATCGCGCTGATCTGCTGGTCACGACCGTGCTGCTCGGCGGTTTGACCCAGGTTCCCAGAGCTACCCGTTTGGCGCTTGATCGTCACGTGATGATGTTCCGGTCCCGCGCGTCGGTCGGGCGCTCCGGTGAGATCATCTGGCTTGACGAGTTCCAGCCGCGTTGTTGGGTCCTTGCCTCACACCTGTACAGCCTCCGCGCTCCTCCAGCGTAACATCACACATGCTGTCGCTTGCGCCGGTTGCGTTGCTTACCTGACTGGTGCAGCGTCGTCCACGATCGATTACTACACGGTTGATTTCGACGAACCTTGCCGAACGTCGGTGTGTCATGGCACTCGTGTGGCGAGGTGTGTGACTCCGTGAAGGAGATGGCTGGATGGGTTTACGGAATGCAGGAAGTAGCCCGGCGCGGCGAATGTCTGAGGAGCGGCCCGCGACGAAGGTGCGTCGTCGTGGCGTTCTTCTAATCAACCTCGGTACGCCGGACGCGCCTGATCGACGGTCAGTCCGCAGATATCTCGCCGCGTTTCTGAGTGACCCGGCTGTGATCCAGCTCCCGCGCGGTCTTGGGTGGCTGAACCGACCGCTGGGGCACATGATCGCGGGTTTCAGGGCGAGGAAGTCGGCGGCCCTTTATCGTGCGATCTGGACGGAGCGCGGGTCGCCGTTGGACTCGATCACGCAGGGGCAGGCGGCTGCCCTGAGGACGGTTCTGCCACCGGGATGGCAGGTGTTCCATGCCATGCGCTACGGGCGGCCGTCCATCGAAAGGGCCTTGGGGGAGATTGCCGGAGCGGGCATCGAGGAGCTCGTCGTCGTGCCGATGTACCCGCAATTCAGCGGGACGACGACCGGTACGGCTGTTAAGGAGCTCTATGCGGCTTTACGGCGTGGGGGACACCACTTCAGCGTGACCGTTCGGAACAGTTGGCATGAGGATGGCGGATACATTCACGCCCAGGCCAAGCTGATCCAGGAATACGCTCGTGCTCACGATCTGTCACCGGATAACGCCCGGTTGGTGTTCTCGGTGCACGGTCTGCCCGTGTCCTACGTCCACCGCGGTGATCCCTATCCCGAGCAGGTGCAGCGCAGCATCGAGCTGATCACCGAACGACTGGGCTGGCCGACCGATCGGGCGAGCATGGGTTATCAGAGCAGGATGGGCCCCGCCAAGTGGCTCGAACCAAGCCTGAGTGAGTTGCTCCTGGAACTGGCGGAAACGGGGGAGCGGCGCTTGTTGGTCTGCCCGGTCAGCTTCACAGCCGATTGCCTCGAAACGCTCGAGGAAATCGACGTGCGATACCGCCGGGTTGTCGAGGCGGCCGGCGCGGAACTGCACTTGTGCCCGGCGTTGAATGCATTTGCGCCGTTCATGTCGGCTCTCGGGGAGCTTGCGATGCGCGGTCCCAGGCCGATCACCACCTGGGGTGACAAGGTTCAACCCCTCCTTTCCGATCGGAGCAAGGAGCAGGGCGCCCACCGGGACACCGACGCGTTGGTGCTGATCGGTGTGTCCAAGGCCAACATCATCGGGCAGGGTCTCGGCCCGCACGTCTGCTACAGCACGGACGAGGGGCTGTGCATGACGAAGAAGTCGCAGCGCAACATCGTTCCGCTTTTGCGAGAGGTCTGCGAGCAGACGGAAGTCTCCGGGGCGTTTATCTGGAACACCTGCTCCCGTTTCGAGTTCTACGGATGGTTGTCGAAGGGGGCTCTCAACGGTTGTCGGGATCGGACGGTCGCCGAAGTGAGGCGACGGCTCTTCGGTGATGACGAGACGGAGGAGATGCGTATCAACGTGCACTTTGGTGCCGAGGCGTGGCATCACCTGATGCGAACCGTCTCGGGCCTGAACAGCGGTCTGCCGGGCGATAAAGACATCCTCGAACAGCTCGAGACGGCCCAGCGCGTGGCGGAACGGGCGGGAACCGCCGACCGAAAGACCAAACGCCTGATCAGCGACGCGTTGGCGGTCGAACGCGATGTCCGCCGAGAGACTTCCTGGGGGCGGTTCGACCCCGGTTACTGCTATGCGGCCCTGGTGCGCATCGCCGAGGCGGCCGGTTTGCGCTTCGCCGACAGCCGATGTGCCGTGTTCGGTGGGTCGACCACATCGCGCTCCGTGCTGACCACGCTCACCGAGCGGTTCGAGGTGCCAACCCGGACGCTCACACTGGTCTACCGGGGGCACGGCAGCGGTCAGATGAAGCTCCTGCGAAGGGCTATCGGCAACGGCAAGCGCGTGCGTGTCGGGTCCTACGGTGAGCGTGCGGCGCTGGACGTCGTGGCGAACTCGGACGTGATCGTGCTCGGTCTCGATTCGGATCAACCGGTCCTTGACGCGGAGCAGATCCGCGACCAACGCGACTTCACAGACCGGCCACTCACGATCATCGATTTCAACACGTTCGGATCGACCAGAGGCATGGAGACGCTGGAGGGCGTGACCCTCTTTGACGCGAAGCAACTTGACGCCGAGGTCGCCGCGTACGGCGAAGCCATGTGCGCGCCGCCGCGGTTTTCCCAGGCGGTCTGCGAGGCCGAGGAGTGGATTGTCAGGCACGCGCCGTGCATGCAGTGCGAGATCGCCCTTGAACCGACATCGGAGATTTGTCGGGAATGCCATCGAGCATGTGATGGAATCGAAGCCATAACGGTGGGAAGTGGCATCGCATGATTGCGCCGCGATTCGACATTGACCTTGATCTCTTCCGTCGCTACGCCGGGCTCTCATTGCCCCGGCATGTGTCCTATCCCATGCCGACGGCGTGGTATGACATGGACGAGGCCCAGGCCGTCTCAATGTGGGCGGACAGCGGTGCGCGCGATCCGGCTGCCGGGCTCTCACTCTACCTGCACATTCCCTTCTGCGCGGCGTTGTGCAGATACTGCGCGTGTACGCGCGTGGTGTTGAAGAAGGGTTCGGAGCACGCCGCCCGTCGTGTCGACGAGTACATCTTGGCGCTGATGCGCGACATCGAGCGGACGGTTGGAAGCGTCGGCAGCAACCGCGTCGTACAGCACATTCACTGGGGCGGCGGAAGCCCAACCTACTTGGACGATAGCACGATTGAGAAGGTGCACCGCAAGATTCTCGACGTGTTCGACGTGTCACCCGACGCCGAGGTCGCCATGGAGATCGATCCGCGCACGGCTCCGCCAAGCAAGCTGCGAGCCCTGCGCGAGATCGGGTTCAACCGGGTCTCGCTTGGTGTTCAGGATTTTGATGAGCAGGTGCAGCAACACGTGCGCCGCATTCAGCCATACGATTTGATCAAGGACACCGTGGCGACATGCCGCGATCTGGGCTTTGACAGTATCAACTTCGACCTGATCTACGGCCTGCCCTACCAGACGGTGGAAACGATCCGTCGAACGCTCGAGCAGACGATTCACCTGTCGCCCGATCGCGTGGCCTACTACCACTACGCCCAGATCCCGGAGAAGATCGCCGCGCAGCGGGGCCTGGACTACGACAAGTTGCCCGACAGTGAGTCCAAGCTCGCCATGTTCCTGCTCGGCGCGGAGATGTTCACCGCGGGTGGATACGAGTTCATCGGGCTGGACCACTTTGCCAAGTCGGACGAGCTGCTCACCAAGGCGTCGAGAGACGGGACGATCCAGCGCAATTTCCAGGGTATGACGACCGGAGGTGGATTGGACCTGATCGGATTGGGCGCTTCCTCCATCGGCCAGTTGCTCGATATCGGTTTCCTTCAGAATGCTCACGGTGTCAAGGAATACGTCGATTGCATCAACGCCGGGAAGCCCGTCATCGTGCGCGGAAAGCGCCTGACCGACGATGACCGCATCCGGCAGTCGGTGATCGGCTCCCTCTATTGCGCGACGGAAGTGCAGCCTCGACCCGTCGAGGAGCGGTTCGGCATCGTCTTTACCGACTACTTCGCCCGTGAACTGAGGATCATGCAGGACCTGGAACGTGACGGGCTCGTGACACTCGAGGCGGACGGGACGATCCGCGTGACGATGCCGCTTGGACGTGTCCTGATGCGAACCGTCGCGGCTGTCTTCGATGCTTACGTCGACCCGGACGCCTACCGGATCGGCGCCAAGAACTGTTATTCGGCCAACGCATAGGAACCCGGCACGGAAGCGATGCTCACAAACGATCTTCTACTTAGAGCCGCCCGACGGGAGCGCACCGAGCGCACGCCCGTCTGGTTGATGCGACAGGCGGGCCGGTTCGATCCCAAGTACCGCAAAATCCGCGAGCGCGCAGACCTGACGCTCGAAGAGACATTCCGCAATCCGGATCTGGCCGCCGAGATATCCCTTCTTCCAAGACGCTTCGGCGTCGACGCTATCGTATTTTTCCAGGACATTCTGACGCCGTTGGCGCCGATGGGTGCGCCGTTCGTGTTCAGACCGGGCCCGATTCTGGAAAGGCCGATCCAAACCAAAGGCGACATCGATTCGCTCAGACCGTTTGATCCGAGCCGCGAGCTTGCGTTCGTAGCGAAGACATTGCACAGCGTGCGCGAAGCGCTGGCAGGCGAGCTGCCCTTGCTCGGGTTCGCCGGCGCACCGCTGACGCTGGCGTTCTTCCTTCTTGAAGGCGGCAGTCCCGGTGGGAACGGGGCGAGGGCAAGGGCCTTGATGGGCAGTGACCCCGCCCTGTTTCACCGGTTGCTCGATCGTCTGGCCGATATGACAGCCGAATACCTGCTTTATCAGATCAAGTCCGGCGCTGACGTCGTACAACTGTTCGAGTCGGCGGCTGACCTGGTCTCGCGGAGCGAGTACGAGCAGTTCGCGCATCCCTACCATGTGAAGATCTTCTCCGAACTCGGCAGTCGCGCTCCTACGATCCTTTACGCCAAGGATCAACCAGCCGTGGACCTGATGGCCGTTTCGGGAGCGGATGTCCTCAGTGTTTCCGCATGTGTGGACCTGGCAGAGGCCAAGCGGCAGTTCGGGGATCACGTCGCATTGCAGGGCAATGTGGACAATCATCTGCTCGCAACCGGATCATTCGAGCAGATCGACGAGGCTGTCCTCGATTGCCTGCGAGCCGGCGGCCATGAAGGGCACATTTTGAATCTCAGTCACGGATTGCTGAAAGATACGCCCGTGGATAACGTCCGTCGTCTGATCGAAACGAGCCGGACGGTGCTTCCTCGCTCCGGGGCATCGACCATTGTTGGGGAATAGTGAACGTGGGAAGTGACGTTAGAGATGTGGTTGTGATCGGTGGCGGGATCAGCGGACTGACGCTCGCATGGCACCTCCACCGGGCGGGCGTCGATGTGTGTCTACTCGAGGCGGACCATGCCGTCGGTGGGGTCACGCGCAGCGAATCGCGGGACGGCTTCCTCCTCGAAAAGGGTCCATTCAATGTGATCGTGCGCGATCCGACTTTTGAGGCGCTGCTCGAGGGTGTGTCCGACGAAGTGCGCGTTGTGACGGCCAGCTGCGCCGCCCGAAGGCGTTATATTTACCGACACGGCCGTCTGTGCGTCGTGCCGACGAACCCCGTGAGCCTGCTGACGACCCCACTACTGACCTTGGCTGGCCGCTTGCGGCTGCTGGGCGGGCTGTTCCTAAGCCGTCGGAGTGGCGGCGCGGAGGAGACGATCGAGCAGGCGGCTGTGCGCCGGTTCGGAACGGACGTCTCCGACACGATGATCAGCGCCGTGATCGCGGGGATCTTCGCCGGCGACATCCGCAAGCTCAGTCTCGGGGCTTGCTTCCCCTACGTGGCCGAGGTCGACCGCGAAGCGCGAAGCCTGATCGGGTATGGGATCACCAGGGCGTTCGGAAAGAAGAAGGGAAAGCACAGGCGGCGCTATCGAGGGCTGGTCAGCATTGACGGCGGTCTGGGGGCGCTGACCGAGACACTGGGCCGATCTCTGGGACCGAACCTCCTGACAGGCTATCGCGTGGGCAGTATCCGGCAGCGCGATGGCGGCTACGAAGTGATCCGGGACCGGGATGATGAAGCACCCGAGACGCTAAAGTGCCAACGGCTTGTCATTGCATCGCCGACGACCGAGGCCGCCCGACTGCTCGCCCCACTGCTCCCGGAAGCATCGGAGTGCATTAGCGCGATCGAAAGCTCGTCAATGGTCGTGCTGAACCTGGGCTTCCGCAGGTCGGATGTCGGTCATCCGATGGAAGGTTACGGTTTCCTCGTTCCCCACCATGAGACGGGTTTTCCCTTGATGGGTGTACTGTGGGCGGATAGCATCTTCCCGCATCACGCACCCGAGGATCACCGCTTGATTCGCGTGTTTATCGGCGGTGCCCATCATCCGGAGGCGGTGTCTCGCTCCGACGACGAGCTTCTCGATGTGGCGTTGCGTTCGGCGCGCGACTTGCTCGGGCTCTTGGGCGATCCGGTCCTGGTCGACATAGGTCGGTATCGGGCGGCCATCCCCCAGTACCACCTGGGCCACGCCGAGAGGATCGGGCGCCTTCGTTCTCTGATTGCAGCGAAACCGGGCCTCCATCTCACTGGAAACTACCTTGGCGGCGTTTCACTGAACGACTGCATCCGCGTGTCCACCGAACTGGCGATCGAGTTGACCCAAGCAGCGGCCTCGAAGCATAATACAGGTTCCGAACGCAACGCCGCGACGGTCGATTCGGCTGCTGTGCGATGCTCGTAGCATCCAAGCCGACCCGTCGCCGGCGACCTCGCACGCGCGAGCAGGAGTAATCCGATGACGCAATCATCCAACTTGCCCCGCCCCTATCGTCGACCGCGGCGGCTTCGTCGGACCGATGCGATCCGACGAATGGTGCGTGAAACACGCTTGACGCCGGATCGGTTGGTACTGCCTCAGTTCGTGATCGGAGGCAGTGACGTATCGGAATCAATCGATGCCATGCCGGGGCGATGCCGGCTCTCCATCGATCGGACGATTGGGGAATGCGAAAGGGCCATGGAGCTTGGCGTACGAGCTTTTGCAATCTTCCCCGCCATTGATCCCGCCCTCAAGAAACCGGACGCGCGTGAGGCCCTCAACCCCGAGAACCTCGACTGCGCGACGGTCCGGGCGATCAAGAAGGCGCTTCCGGAAGCGTGCGTTGTGACCGACATCGCGCTTGATCCTTTCTCGAGCCTCGGTCACGACGGGCTCGTGAGCGACAAGGGCGTGATCCTCAACGATGAGACGTGCGAGGTGCTGGCCAGGATGGCCGTCCTCCACGCCGACGCCGGCGCGGACATCGTCGCCCCATCCGACATGATGGACGGGCGGGTGGCGGCCATTCGCGCTGCGCTCGATGATGCGGGCCATACCGATACGGCCATCCTGAGCTACACGGCGAAATATGCTTCGGCGTTCTACGGCCCGTTCCGTGAAGCGCTCGGCTCCGCCCCGGTCGATGCGCCCAACGTACCGAAGGATAAGCAGACCTATCAGATGGATCCCGCCAATGCCCGGGAAGCGTCGATCGAGGCCATGCTCGATCAGGCGGAAGGGGCGGACATCATGATGGTCAAACCTGCTCTGCCCTATCTTGACATCATCGCACGGCTTCGGGCTGAGACCGACCTGCCGATCGCCGCGTATCATGTCAGTGGCGAGTACGCGATGGTGAAAGCGGCCGCCCAGCGAGGTTGGCTTGATGAGCGGAAGTGCATGAGCGAAACCCTGATTGCCATTGCCCGCGCGGGAGCAGACATCATCTTTACCTACGCCGCCCTCGACTATGCCCGCTGGTGGCGCGAATCATGGTGATGATTGGCCGGCTCGGTCAGAGTAATACCAAGGACAGTTTGAAAGTGCCGATTCGTCGCATCCGATTTGCCGGCGTCTTCCTGCAGTTTTGCGTCCGCGCGAGCTGAAGCCCGCGGCTCGGTGGTGGGGAATCGGCATGCTTGAACTGGATCTGGTATAAGCTCTTTTTTCGTGTAGCAGTGAAACGACTCTTTTGTCCGGTGTCTTTCGCCCGGCGCCTGCTACGCGAATTCGGAGAGTGCTATTGGGACGGCTTGAGCAAACGGTTTGAAGCTGCATCCCGGCGCATGTCAGGTCGTGCAGACCCGTTCATACTCTTCAGCGCCAACCCGTGAATGCTCGCTGAAACGCGGCGACATCGTTCAGGTCGACGTGGTCGTTGTCGTCAACGTCGAAGTAGTCGCCCCTGAAAAAGCCTGATCGTTCTATAATCGCAGTGTTTTTCGTCG